>DATBQJ010000244.1:0-5755 GCA_036560885.1 Methylocella sp. | reverse complement strand
GTGGCTTTGCCGTTCCGATATGTCGATGGTGAGATGGTCGCCGGCGAACCTCAGGAATGTCGTGACGCCTTCAAGGCTCGTTCTGTCGCTGCGGTTTTGGCCAGCAATACGGACAACTGCGGAGCAGTCGCGTTCTCTCGGACGGGAGATCCCACGCTTGGCGAGTTCGATGACGCCGTGATCATCGCGCGTCTGGGTGAGGTCGATGACGCGCTTATGTGATCGGTGAAGTTGACCGACGCAGCGCTTCTCGACCATCCGCCACACGGCAAGATCTTGGCCGCACCCGAAGGGACAGCCGACGTACGAAAATTATCGCCCATGGCGGCCCGTGACCCGAAGCTGCCTTTAGAGTCTGCCCCGAAGCTGCCCTTCCGCTCGATGGCAGACTCCACCCCATTGACGAGGGGTTTTTGTGGCTCAGGTTATTGCGTTGAACAGCTTTTCTGCGTCTTGATCGGAAAAGTCTCGCACTGATTGCGTTACGCCGGACAAGAAGAGCAACCAATGCCAACCATTCCAGCCATTCTTTCCCAGCTTGCCGACGGCCTTCGCGCAAGCGGCGCGCAGTCTAGCCCTCGCAACATGGAGGTTCTGTCGGCGGCAATGTTATTCCTGGAACGGATAAAACATCCGCTGGAGGACGAGGTCGCGATTGCAGCCTACGCAACAGCACAGCTCAAATCAGACGACGCGAAAAAGGTTGCGATAGCGCTTGGCATCTCGGCAGATCTCATTCCTAGTTTAACGCCATCAGTGGTTGGGGTCGATCTTCAACTTGGGCAACTTCTCGCCAGCGGTACCGGGTCGCAAGCAATCGTGGCAGCAACCGTTCTTTTTTCCTGGCGCGCAATGGCCGGCAAAGACGGGGACGACAAGCGGCAGACCGCCTTGCACAAGATTGCGGAGAACGCGGCGCTGGATGGCAGTCGGAATCCAGACCTTGCACGGACGCTCGCCACGGAGATGGCCAAGCTAAGTTTTACACCGCACGTCCCGCCGCCGAGCTGTGATTACGTGTTTTCCATCTCAATAGATCTTGTCGGTTCAACCGATGCAAAAACTCGCATGATGAAACTGGCCCAGGGCGACGCCGCAAGAATCGACAGCTTCAATGAAGCCGTCTATCGCGAATTCTGCCAGATCGAAAGAAAGTTTTATGAGAGCGCAACAGGCCATCATGCAGTGTCTGAGGCGATTGACCCATCCAACTTTTTCACCGTCAAAGGGATAGGTGATGAAATCTGGATTTTATGTGAAGTCGCTGAGAAAGATATCGCGCGCGTCGGTCACAGGCTCATTGATGCCGGTATTCAGGTAGCGACCCGGTCAGTTCGCTTTCGGGCAACACAGAACGACGAAGGGCCTCGGTTTGATAGGAACTTCGATTACGGGAACATCGAGTCGATCAGGTCACCCATAAAAATCTTCGTCGACCTTCTGAGCCATGCCTCGAATCTTGGCAGAATACGCGACGAAGGCCTGAGAAGAGCCATCCCCGATCTTCTGAAGAGCTTTTACGACCGCGAACCCACACCCTTGGAGATTGCGGGCGTCATCCGTCGGCTGTGCCTTTCCGCTTATGAACCGAGCGGGTGGTTCGCCTTTCAGGAATATCGGACTGATTACATCGGTCATGAAATCGATCGCTTTTTCCGCACGACCAAAGCGGCAATACCGGGCACTGTCACCATTGGCGGGGCGATGGCCAGCAAAATGGGTCTTATGTTTAAACCGGTGTCGCATGGCATCCACGGGGTTTTCACAAGTTCGAATACGCCGCTTATAGGAGGTCTGCAGAACGACCCCGTGCATGCTCACATACGGACCTTCACGCCCGATCAATTGAAAGGTATTGGCTACGCCTACGATACATATACCCTGTTCGGGCCTCGATCCCTCAACGGGATCTATGTGGAGATGGTCGCGGATAAACAAAACGGGTTTCCTGTGATGCCCTACGGTGACACACAGGTTTTGATTCGACCTGACATCGTCCAAGAGCTGGCGACGGAGATTGTCAGCGCGGAGAAATCTAAGAAGCCGTGAGTGAGTCGGAAAGTTAATCCTGGATGGCATGGATTAGCCGATTCGTGAATTTCGGTTTATGGCGCTCTTTGCCGCGCGACAATGTCTTGACACGCGGACGCTGTCGGAGGAGGAGCGGACTCGTCGGAGGATAGGGCTAATAAGCGAGGGTGACCCTCAGCGAACATGGCTGCTATTCGAAGTTCAAGGTTTTTCGAACAGGGCGCGATTTGACGTAACGGGCTAATGCGACTGGACTCTCCCACCGGTTTACGTTGCGGGCAAGGCCAATCAGGTCTTAATATTCGGACAGAGCACTTGTCGGCGCGATCGCTCTTACTTTTTCTTTTTGAGGGAGAATCAAACCATGGCGGCGATCGATGCGAAAGCCCGGAACGTGCGCGAGCTTCTCGGGGGCAAAAAATATTCCATCGACTATTTCCAGCGCGAATATCGTTGGCAGACAAAGCAGGTGGCCGAGCTGGTCAGCGATCTTTCCGCGCGCTTCTTGTCAGCGTGGAAACCGACACATGGGCGTGGCGAAGTTGCAAAATATCCCTCATATTTTCTCGGGTCGATCATCGTCTCGAGCGAAAACGGCAAAGCCAGTATCATTGACGGCCAACAACGGCTCACATCGCTTTCCATTCTGTTAATTTGGGTCCTGCACGGTCTTCGCGAGGACGCTGATCGCGGGCAAATTTCTGATCTAATCTTCGCCCGGCAATTTGGAGCGAATTCATACAATCTCGACGTTCCGGAGCGCAGGGCCGCAATGGATGCGCTCTATAAACAGGAGTCATACAACCGCGACAACGCGCCCGAGAGCGTGCGGAATATTCTGGATCGTTACGATGATATTCAAGAAGAAATCCCGCCAGAGATTGCCAAAGATGCCCGGGCCATGTTTGCAGACTGGCTCATCGACAAAGTGTATCTCGTCGAAATCCGCGCCCCTTCGGACGATGACGGCTATGCGATTTTTGAGACCATGAATGACCGCGGCTTGCCGCTCTCGCCCACGGATATGCTTAAGAGCCACCTTCTGACAAACGCCGGAAACGACGAGGACAAGAAGCGTCTCAATGAGCTTTGGAAGCGTCGTATCGATGAGCTTCTCCGGTTTGGGAAGGAGGAGGATGCCGATGCGATTAAGACATGGCTCCGTGCACAACACGCCAACAGTATCCGCTCGAAAGAAGCGGGAGCGAAGCAACAGGATTTCGAACTTATCGGCACTGAATATCATCGATGGGTTCGTGATAATGGCGACCGGTTGGGGCTAACCCGTGATAAGACGCCGATAGCAAAAAATTTTGCTAAATTCATCGAACGCGATTTCGAGTTTTACTCCCGATGGTATCTCAAGTTTCGTTCCGCTGCCCTTCAATATGACCCCGCGCACGAGGTCATCTATTGCAACGCTCTGGCAAACTTCACGATGCAGTATCCGCTAATGCTCTCGCCGATCGTAACGAGTGACAAGGAAGAGGCAGTGTGGCGCAAGGCTATGACCGTCGCAACCTACATCGACATCCTTGTGGCCAGGCGCATTTGGAACGGACAGAGCATCGACTACAATACTATGCAATATGCAATGTTTTTGGTGCTGAAGAAAATCCGCGGCCAAGACGTTCTTACGGTCGCGGAGTTGCTGAGGGATCGCCTTGCCGCTGAACCCATGCCCTTTGGGTCAAATATGCGGTTCGGGCTTTGGACTGCGAACAAAAAGACAGTCCGGCGATTTCTTGCCAGAATGACGAGGTGGCTCGATCAAGAAACTGGTTACGCAAGCAGTCTCGTCGGCTATTTGACCTCAGCTGGCCCGCAAGGCTATGACATTGAGCACATTATGGAGGATAAATACGATCGCTATAAAAGTGACTACCGAAGCGAAGATGATTTCCAAGAACAGCGAAACCGCGTTGGAGGGCTGCTTCTTCTGCCAAAGGGCTTTAATCGCAGTTTCGGAGACAAGAAATACCCGGAAAAGCGTAAACAATATCTCAAACAAAATATGCTCGCACAGACATTGCATGAGGATGCATATACCAGCAATCCTGGCCTGAAGCGCGTCATCAAGGAACGGAGGCTCGCATTTAAGGCGCATTCAACCTTCGGAAGTGCTGATCTTGAAGAACGCGAAAAAGTTATCGCCGCCTTGGCGGAACAGGTTTGGCATACAGATCGGATCACGGCAGAAGCGACACGAACCTGAGGCGCTTGCAAATCAAGAATCCCGTTGTCGATGAGAAGTTGAGCTTGCCTCGCCGCTAGGCAGCGGAGCAAAAGTCAGGTCCACAAGTCCGCTGTTGTGAAGGGTTTCGGATGCCGGCCGTTCCCGGACGCTTGCCTTCGCTCGGCTCTGGGGCCGGCGTCCGAAAGCCTCCAAAGAAGGAAACCGCGAGTCGGAAGGGCGCCTATCCGCCGCCGCGAGCTATGGGGATTTGAGAGTCGCCAGCGGCTGTTGACGAGTGGTCGCAATGACCATCGAAGACGATTTCGAAGGATAGAGGGTGGCCAAGGGGTGTTGTCTGCCGGCCGTGGGATGATGTTTTTCGCGGCGACCGTGCTCGGGAGAGACGGCCGGAGGACATTTGGGCGAGCGCCAGCGGCGCGGTCGAACGATCCGCGGCAAAAGAGAGGCGAGTTGCGGCGTTGCGGGTGAGGCGATCGCGATCATGACGTGTCGATCCTGATTTCGCCGAGCGAAGAGCCGCGCGGAGCGGGTCCGCGTTCGAATGTCTCGATGACGATCATGCGACCGCCGCAGCATGGGCATGGATGCGCGAGGATGCGCGGCTCGGGTCGACCGCCGTCCTCGGGGCGCTCGTCTCGTTGGGGTGGGGTCGCCGCGGCGAGCAACTCGCGTGCACGGGCGACGTTGTGAGCGCGGACGCCGCTGGCGAACAGGCCGTAATGGCGAATGCGGTGAAAGCCGGTCGGCAGGACATGGATGAGGAAGCGGCGGATGAACTCGTCGGCCGCGAGCCGCATGACCTTTTGCCGCGCGTGGCCTTCGACGCGGTAGTCCTTGTATTTGAAAGCGACGCCGTCGTCATCGCAAGCGAGCAGGCGGCTGTTGGAGATGGCGACGCGGTGGGTATAGCGCGACAGATAGGCCAGCACGGCCTCGGGACCGCCGAAGGGGCGCTTGCTGTAGACCACCCATTCGACGGCGCGCGAGGGCGCCAGATGGCGCGCGAAGGCGGCGCGGTCCGCGAGCTTGGCCAACGCGCCAAAGAAGTTCAAGCGCCCGGCGGCGTGGGCGGCGACGAGCTTTTCCAAAAACAGCCGGCGGAACAGCCGCGACAGCACGCGCACCGGCAGGAAGAAACCCGGCCGGCAGGCTGCCCATCTCTGACCGTCCAAGGAGACGCCGCCGCCCGGCACGATCATGTGAACGTGCGGATGGTGGGTGAGCGCCGACCCCCAGGTGTGCAGCACGGAAGTCACGCCGATCCGCGCGCCCAGATGTTTGGGATCGGCGGCGATCGTGATCACCGTCTCGGCGGAGGCCTTGAACAGCAGGTCGTAAATCACGGCCTTGTTCTGATGGGCGATGTCGCCGATCGCCGCCGGCAAAGTGAAGACCACATGGTAATAGGGGACAGGCAGCAGTTCGGCCTCGCGCTCGGCCAGCCATCGCCTCGCCGCCGCTCCCTGGCACTTCGGGCAATGCCAATTGCGACAGCTGTTGTATGCGATGACTTCGTGGGCGCAGTCC
>DATBQJ010000243.1:0-3296 GCA_036560885.1 Methylocella sp. | reverse complement strand
GTATTGGACGACCGTCTTTCCCGCGATCCTGATCATCGCATTTGGCATGTCGGGCGCGGCAGCGCCGTTGACCACGGCAATTCTGGGATCGGTTGACAGCCGGCATACAGGGTCTGCATCCGGCCTCAACAGCGCCGTCGCGCGTGTCGGGGGTATGGTGGCGACGGCACTCCTCGGGGGCGTCTTGGGCGCCGCCGGTCCGGCGCTCATCAACGGATTTCATGCCGTCGCAATTGTCTGCGCGCTTGCATCTGCCGCGGCTTCGGCGAGCGCATTTTTCCTCATCGTCAACAATCCGCCGACGAGATAGGAGCATTTTTGAAAGGGCATATCGTTGGTAAGTGCGGCCGGACGGGCAGCATCGCCTTGGCGACCGCCATGGCAGATTTAGCCTTGACCTAACCGGGGTGATCTTTGAGTTCCGTTATCAAATGCGGAGCGGACACGCGAACGAATCTAATTCATGGCGGCACGCCGATCCTGCCGCGCGGGCATTCCAGGGCTGCGCGGTCCCAATGGGCAAGCCGTGCCGCTGCATCGTAGGTGCTATCCAAAAAGCTCAACAGCACCTGCTCGGGATCGGGCGCGTTTCTGACGGCGCCGTAGGGCAACAGGAACTCCCCCGCCTTCGTATCAAAAAAAGCTTCGCGCGGCGTGACCGGCTGCGCCGAGAATCCGTCAGGCGCCGGATAGGCGTAGGAATAGAAAGCGGGATAATCGACAGGGCCGCCGCCGGGCCAGAAGCCCGCCGAGCTGACCTCGTGCGAATAGGCTTCGCGCGTCACAGCGTCGGGCAACCCCGGCACGCCGCCCGGATGCTGTGGCGCGCAGCGTCCTGAAAACCGCGTGACCGCAAGATCAAAGCTGCCCCAGAACAGGTGCACCGGACTCGCCTTGCCCAGGAACCCGGTCCGAAACAACTTAAGCACCCGGTCGATCTGAACGAGCGCCTGCCAGAAGCGGTTCACAGCTTCCGCATCATACGATGCATGCGCCGTATCCCGTTCGAACGGCACCGCGTCCGGCACCTCGTTTGGCATGCGGTTGATTTCGGTGCGAACGTGAAGGTCATCCGTCAGTGCGAGGAAGCGCGCATAGAAGCCTGCCACCGTCATGGGTTCGAGCGCAAAGCCGCTATGAGAGCCGTTGGTTACGCTGGCGATGAGCTTATGACCTACGAAATCGAAATCGAATTGCACGCCAAGGCTGCCTACCGGGATCAGCGATGTCGTCAGGCCGCGCGCGGTGACGTAGAAGGTCGCGTGCCATCCATGATTGATCCACGGCGCGCGGCGCAGCCTATATTTGCCGACGATCTGCAGCCAGAGTTGCAGCGTGGCGCAGGTATCCTTCCACGGTTCGAACGGGATGTCCGGCCACGCTTCTGTCATGTCCTGCACGAAGTTGACGTTGGATCTGTCACTTGTTCGCAGGCGTCGCTGCGGCTGCACCTCACGCGATACATCCTAAGTACCGCGGTTACATACCGGGTATCGGAAGGCATTCCATGACCTCCACTGAGTCGCCGGGAAACACCGTGAAGTGTTCGTGGTTTATGAATAACTGCGCCGCGGCGTCGTGAGAGTCTGCCTGTACGATCGTGTAGGCCGTCATCCGGTTCCTGGTATCGGAAACACCGTCAGCGTTTATCTTTTTGGTCTTGCCCAGCGGAGAGCCCAGATCGACCATCGCGCTCGCATTGTCTGCCGTCCACTTCATCCACTTGTCCATGCCGGCCCTCTTCTGGGCGTCGGTAATCTCGAGCTTTGCATTCGGATCTGCGGAGCCAAGGTAGATAGCCAGGAAATTTTTCATGCGAACAACTCCGTCGTCAGATCGGCCCTCTCTTCAGACGAGCACTATGCCATCAATCGGACACTAGGCCGGTACGAGAATACACCGGGGGTAGGTGGCACACGAGGCCGGCGTTCAATCAACATGGAATCGCCAAACTCGTGAGCGCGGTAACCGTGCTCCCAGACGGCCGCAGAAATATGATCTAGCACCGCATCATCGGCGAAGGCCCGAAGCAGCTCAAAGTGGCTTTCGCCGGGTAGGTGCACGCCGGTGAGGATCGCGTCCACGACGCGCAACGGGGTTTTACGCACGATGCGTCCACCCGCAATCCCGCCTCCGGCGCACACGGTGCCCTCGGCGTTTGCGGCGGACTCGAGTGCGCGCACCACGGTCGTGCCGATTGCGATGATGCACCCGCCTTCCGATTTCGCCCGATGAATAGCCGCTGCGGTCCTCTCAGGGATGCGATAGGGCTCGTCGAAGGGGAGCCGCAGGTCGAGCGTCGGATCTCCAGTTGAGGAGATTCCTGCGGCGTGCGTAAGCGTAGCGAGGCTGATGCGGCGCTGCCGCCAGGCGGCAAGCGTGCGCCAGTCGAGCGCAAATCCGGCTGAGGGCGGCTCAAACGCGACCGGGTCGGCGGCAATCCGCGTCCAGACCTCCCACAAGGCCAGCGGCTCGGGGACATGCGCGTATTGGATCGGTCTGCCGTGACGTGCAAGCCCGCCCAGGACGGCTTCGCGATTGCCTAAGAAACGCAGTGTAAAAAGGCGGGGATGGTCGAGCGTCTGCTCGACGACCGCGATGAGCGACCCGAGCGAGAGGCGGTCGTCCGGCGATAGCGACGGAGGGGGCGCTCGCTCTTCCGTGCGCGTGTGATGATCGCCCGCCCCGAACGCAATCGCGACAAATCGAGTGGGGTCGCGGGGCGAGACCCACGCCGCCAGCCGCACCTCGATTGGGTCGCCGCTGGCGCAATGCGTGCCGCGCAGGCTCGCGGGCAAGGTTGCGGCGTCGTTTGCGATGACCAAGTCACCGGGGCGGAGCAGCGTCGCGAGCTCTCTCCGCAATAAGTGTCGCATTCTCCCATTCGCGTCGATCGTGAGGAGTTTAGCTGATCGCCGATCGAGACCGTCGGCCGCAATCATGGATGGGCCCCATCGAGAGGTGCCGTGTGGCCCGACAATGTGGCGACAATCGTTTTGACGATTTCCGCAGCGGAGTTCTCGGGGGGCTTTAGAGTTAGCGGATTGGCATCGGGAAGTGCCACCGCATGCAGCGGCGTATCCATGTCGCCGGGATCGATGGAAAGGAACCTCACGCGGTCGGCCTTTGCCTCCTCGGCCCAGATTGCCGTCAAGTGGCGGAGAGCGGCCTTGCTCGCACCGTAGGCACCCCAGCCGGAATAAGCGTTTGTCGCCGCGTCACTGGAAATGTTGATCACGAGCGCGCCGCGCTCGTCGCGCGCGGCCGGTCTGAGGCGGACAAGCGGCGGACCTACG
>DATBQJ010000242.1:0-10883 GCA_036560885.1 Methylocella sp. | reverse complement strand
CCTCGTAATAACTTACATGCGCGACTGGCGCCGCGCGCTCGAGAGGCCGCATGCCTTCAAGCGACATGGCGAGCCAATGTCCGTCGCGCTCCTCCCAATAGAGGGGCGCCCGCCAGCCTTCCCGATTGACGATCTCCCAGCCATCGGCCAGCCAAAGCGCGTGGGTTCGATAGCCGCCCTCTTCGATGAATGCGAGCCATTCCGCATTGGTGACAAGGCGGCTTGCGAGCCGGAACGGATGGATCAATTGGCAGTGGCGCGGCGCCTCATTGTCCCACGCGAAGCCTTCGCCACCATGACCTATCTCATGGATCCCGCCGGAATATTCGATCCAGCGCAGAGGCTCCGGCTCGCCCTGGTCCGCGCGCGGGCGCGGCGCCAAATAGGCGGGCCTCAGCGGATTTGCTGCGAAAAGCGCGAGAATGTCGGTTAGCATCAACTCCTGATGCTGCTGTTCGTGATTGATACCGGTCGCGATAACGCGCGCCAGTTCTGACTCCGGAGCCAGATCGCCCGAAAGTAGCTTTTCGAGCCCGGCGTCCACGTGGGCACGGTAGGCAAAGATACGTTCGCACGACGGCCGCGTGAGGAGCCCGCGCTTGCCGCGCGGCTGCCGCGACCCCTGCGATTCATAATAGGAATTGAAGCAATAGTTGAAAGTCTCGTCGAACGGCTCATAGCCGTTGAGATGGCTCGCGAGAACGAAGGTCTCGAAGAACCAAGTCGTATGCGCAAGATGCCATTTGGTTGGACTAGCGTCGTCCATCGCCTGGACGGTCATATCCTCGGCGCTGAGCGGGCGGACGAGATCCAGGGAAAGGCGCCTCGTTTCGAACAAGTGCCTGCTTAGAGAGCAAGACGCACGCGGCGCGGCCGGAAAGGCCGAAGACAATCGCCCCATACTTTCCTCCCCTTCGGCCGGAACCTCGCTGGGCGCCTCGGTTTGGCGGCCAAGCTCCTCCTCGCCTTGGCGCATCGTCAAGAATAATTATCGTCACTTGAATATCGGTTGGCTTTTGTATCGATAAAGGAGGATTATTACGGTTGTGCGGCGGCACGATTGGAGCGCAAGGCCATGTTGCGGTAAACGCGGGAGCGCGTCAGATGTTCCACGCTTGTGCCGTTCAAATCCCGGCATACCACTCGTAACCGCGATCTTCCCAGAACCCGCCCTTGCCGCGCCCGAACCCGTCGAGCCGGTCGGCCAACTCGACGCGCATCACATATTTTGCCTGCTTGTAACCGAGCTGCCGTTCGACCCGCAGCCGCAAAGGGGCACCGTGTCCGACGGTGAGCGGGGCATCGTTGAGACTATGCGCAAGAATGGTTTGCGGATGGAACGCGTCGATGAGGTCGATGCTCTCGTAATACTGCCCGGTGCCGTCGAGCGTTTGTTCCAAAACGTCGGCGCAATGGAAGACCACGAACCGGGCCGCGGGGAGGATCGCAGCCCGCGCGAGAACGACGGCTAATGGCACGCCCTGCCATTTGCCGATGGCGCTCCATCCTTCGACGCAATCATGACGGGTGATTTGAGTCCGCTGCGGCAGGTTCCGCAAATCCGTGAGCGAAAATTCCAGAGGCTTGGCGACGAGCCCATCGACGCGCAGCCGCCAATCGCCAAAATTGCCTTCCAGCAAGGCTGCATAATCCTCGCCCTCGGGCATCGCTGTGCCATTCACCTTGAAGATCGGGGACACGTCGCCGGCCGTGAATTCGCGCGCGAGCGCGTGGCCGCCGCCGAGCAGCCGTTGGGCGCGATAGGTGAGCCCCTCGGCCGAGGCAAGAAACTCCTGAAAATCCGGGGCTTCAGAGAGACGGTCGCAGCCGGAAAGCAGCGAGCCGCCAAGGCCAGCTGCGGAAAGCGCCAGAAACCGGCGCCTGGGGAGCCGGAAATTACGCATGATCGTCCTCGACATAAATCGCAAATCTTCCGGTGATCATCGCGCGCAGTGCGTTCACCGGTCCAACCAAAAGCACCATCGTGACATGAACGAACACGAACAGCACAATCAGGCTGGCCGCGACGAAATGGATCGTCCGCGCGGATTGGCGTCCGCCAAACAGGTCTACAAGCCACGGAAGAATCGCATCCATCCCTGGCGACATCGTGAGGCCAGTCAGGATCATCACCGGCAACAGCACGAAGACCACGCCGAGATAGGTCAGCTTCTGGAGGGGGTTGTAATGGCGCGCTGCCTCGCCGCGCGGAAATTTCAACCGCAGATGATCGGCGACATCATGGAGGAGGGCACCCAACCGCAATTGCTCGCGGCGGGGCAGCAGATCGCGCCAAAAATGCCTCGTGGCTATTCCGGCCAAAAGATAAACTAAAAGGTTCGCGAAAAAAACCCAGGCGAAAAAGAAATGCCAGCGGCGTCCGATTGCGAGATCACGCCAGCTCGGAAGCGTCGCCCAGCCCGGAAAGCCGCGCAGCACGAGGTCGTCTTCGGTGTCGCGAGAAACGCCGAGGATTCCGGTCGTGTTGAATGTCGATGAACCGAACCTGGCAAAACCCGCTGGCGGTCCGTCGCTCGAATCATCTGCACCGATCTCGAACAGAGCCCGATCAGTGTTGGCGCCGGACTGTCCCCAATAAAGCGCCGGATGCGCGTTGAAAATCTGTAGGCCGCTCATCAGCAGAACCGTCACGCATAAGAGATTGATCCAATGGGTCAGCCGAGTGATCCGCGTGTGCCGGTGAATGAACAGCCGGCGCGGGCGCGGCAACGGCGTGCTCGAAATTGCCGATTGAATTTCGCTCATGGCCTATTCCCGGTACTCGCCGCCCACCTGGCGTCCGCCAACCCGCTCGGGGATCGAGCCGTCAGCTTGCATCCGGCACGAATTTCAACGCAACGCCGTTCATGCAGTAGCGCAGGCCGGTCGGTTGCGGGCCGTCATTAAAAACGTGGCCGAGATGCCCGCCGCAACGCCGGCAATGCACCTCGGTGCGCTTCATCCCGAAACTCCAATCGGCTTTGGTGCCAACCGCACCCTCGATCGGAGTCCAAAAACTCGGCCACCCGGTTCCGCTCTCGAATTTGGTTTCGGATTTGAAGAGCGGCAGTTCGCAGCCGGCGCAGGCGAACACCCCTTTGCGATGCTCGCGCAGCAGCGGGCTGCTCCCAGCAGGTTCCGTGTCCTCCTGCCGGAGCACTTGATACTGAGCTGGCGTGAGCAGGCGCCGCCATTCTTCGGTGGTCTTCGTCACCTCGAACTCCTCCGCTCTAGCGAGGAGCCAGGCAGGAAGGACGACGCCGGCAACCACGGCCATACCCGCCATCACCAATAAATCGCGCCGCAACATTTTCGAGACTCCTCTTACTGGTTTAGGGGTGGTTGCTTCCGGCGAGCACCGCCTGCTCACGGTAAAAATCCGGGTAGAGCTTTTTCAAATTGGCGATTTTCGGCAAATCGTAAGCTGCGATATAAAGGCTGCCAGGATGCAGCGTGGCATAATCCTGATGATAGGATTCAGCGGGATAGAACGTCTTCAGCCGTTCCACCTTGGTCACGATCCGGCCAGCGAAGAGATGCGACTTGTCGAGTTCCGCGATATAGGCTTCGGCGGCGCGTTGCTGGGCATCGCTCGTGGCGAAAATCTCGGAGCGGTACTGGGTGCCTTCGTCGGGGTCCTGCCGGTTCAACTGGGTTGGGTCGTGTGCCACCGAAAAATAGATCTGCAACAGGCTGCCGAAAGAGATCTGCTTCGGATCGTAGGTAATCTCGACAGATTCGGCGTGTCCCGTGCTGCCAGAGCTGACCTGCTCGTAGCTGGGGTCGGCCAGCGTGCCGCCCGCATATCCCGAAACAGCGTTCGTCACGCCCAAAGTATGCTGGAACACCGCCTGAACGCCCCAGAAACAGCCGCCGGCAAAAACCGCCCGGCCGATTTCGCTGGAGGAGGTATCCGCTACGTCCGCGGACGGCGGATTGACCGATACAGCAGGCTCAGCCGCGGCCGGACTCGCGAGGTGAAACAGAATGGCGATGCCAAGCAGGGTTTGAAAGAGCCGAAGGGCGGTGCTTACGGTGCTAAAGTCGTGGCAGAGGACTTTGGGCGGCTTCGTTTGCATGGCCTTGGGCGACCTTTCGCTGGAACGGGGGGGCGCCCTATCCGTGACCCGGCAGTGCGCCCCACGTGCTGATATTCGCCGGGGCGCTGGTTTGGTTACAGATCGGGACGATAAACTTTATGTGTGCCGCGAAAGCCGTCGCGGGAGCCGGAGTTTACCGATGGTTGCCCAATGAGCGTATCGTTCCACGCGGTTTGTGCCACCGCCGCCCGCAGCTCGGCCAGGGCGGAAGCAAATCCCGCTGCAAACGCATCAGGTCCGGAAAGTGGCGACCGGCGTCCGGCGTGCCGGAAAATCCACCAGCGGCATCGGCTCCATGATGGTTTTTTCGATCCCGCGAAGGCGTAAGGCGTCCATAAGTTCGGGTGCCGCCGCCGATCCCCCGGTGAAGACTGCATAATTCAGCGCCACCGGTGCCGTGTTTGACGCTGCAAACCCCAGTTCTTCACGCAGAACATGATTCGCCCGCCGGGCGATCGCTGGGGCTGGATCAATCCATGCCACGGGCCAAGGCGCAAGACGCTCGAAATGCCCCAGCAGCAAAGGATAATGCGTGCAGGCAAGCACGATGCAATCCGTGCGGCGTTCCCCCGAAGTCACGAAAGCGGGCGCGATTTCTCGCGCTAGGACCGCGTCTGGAATATTTTTCCCCTGCATGAAAGCCTCGGCAAGAGGCGCTAGCACGCTTGAGCTCGCGAGGGTAACCGCGCAATTGGCAGCATAGGTGCGTATCAATTCGCGGGTATAATCACGCGCGGCGGTGCCGGGCGTCGCCAGCACGGAGATAAGCCCGGAGCGCGACTGATTAGCAGCCGGTTTGATCGCGGGCACCGTGCCGATGAATGGGATTTGTGGGAATCGCGCGCGCAAATGCGGCAGGGTCAGCGTGGACGCCGTATTGCAGGCAATGACAACGGCGTCGGGGCCACAGAGGGTTATCAAGCGATCCGTGACCGCCAAGACGCGCGCGATCAAAGTGCCCTCCCCCAGTTCGCCATAAGGGAAAGCGGCTTTATCCGCGGCGTAAATAATTTGGGCATCGGGGAGCAGCCGCGCCACCTCGCCGTAAACGGTCAGGCCGCCGAGGCCGGAATCGAAGATTAGAATTTTTGGCGCGCGCGACATGGGTAAGGCCGGTCCGATAACCGGTTCCAGCGTCTGGAGCCGATAGCATAGCGGAGGATCAAGGCAGATTTTGGTTAACGGCCGTTAAACCGGATTCTGGAGCGTTCGGCGGGGATCAATCGCCTCGCCTCTAGGGCCCCGCCGGAAAGAAGCTGAATTTGTCCAGCCGCGATGTTCGGATGTACACATATGACAGAACCATCAGAAGATATTCAGCAAATGTCCATCGGCATCGATGGCCGTGATGAGCTTGTGATAATGATAATGCAAGACAGCTTTCAGCGCATAGGCTTGCAGCACAAATGGCTCGGGACGCCGCCGCACCGCGTTGAAAAAGGCGCGCCGATAGTGGTGACGAATATCGGCCGCGTCCGGGGCGGTTTGCAGCTTGAAAAAGATAAAGCCTGTGTAAAGAATCGCTTGCACATATTGAATGAACCAGCTGAGCGGCCGGCTGCGCAAATGGGCATGGCGGGCGGCGCCGGTTTTCAGACCGCCTTCGAGAAAGAGCGAATCCACACGGGCGAAATAGGCTTTCGGATCATAAAGTGCATGCAGCACCCGCAAATATCCGTCCCGCAAGGCCTCGCGGCCCATGCCGAGGGGTATGACATTGGTTCCGTACGGCGTCCGGTCGGCGGGATCGAGCCGGTTCTCGCCGGCAAGCCTTGCATAGAGTGGTGTCTTGGGGATCGCGGAAAGCATGCCGACCGAAGTATGAATCACCCGGGCTTGCTCGACGAAACGGATCTGCCGGTCGAAAATGTCGGGGCCGTCATGGTCGAAACCGACGATCATCCCGCTCCAGACCTCGAGCCCGTGGTCCTGGATGGCGTGCACCTTTTCTACTATGCTGCGCTCCTTGCCGCGCAGATTTTGCAGCTTGCCCGTTTCACGCAACGATTCCTCGTTGGGCGTTTCGACGCCGATAAAGACGTAACGGATATTTGCCTCGTCCATGAGGTCCATGAGTTCGTCATCGTCTGCCAGATCGAGCGAAGCCTCCGCAAAAAATGCCAACGGATAATCATGTGCCTTCTGCCAGGATACGACTTCGCGGAGAATCTGTTTTACCGCCTTCTTGTTACCGATCAGATTGTCATCAACGATGAAGACGCCACCGACCCCACCTAATCCCTGAATCACATCCAGTTCGGCAATAATCTGGGATACCGTCTTGAGGCGCGGACGCCGGCCGAAGGTTACAATGATGTCGCAAAACTCGCAGGTGAATGGGCAGCCGCGCGAGAACTGCACCGGAGTGATGACATATTGGTTCATCTTCAACAGGTCGTAGCGAGGCGGCGGCACTTTGCTCATGTCGGTGCGCTCTGCCTGCTCGTAGCGCGTGACATGTTTCCGTTCAGCCCAATCGGCAAGAAATTGCGGCCATGTCTCTTCGGCTTCTCCCACGAAAATGGCATCGGCCAACGCGCCGAAATAATCCTCCTGCACGCTGACCCACGGACCGCCGACGACCGTAAAGCAGCCCCGCTCCTTCAGTTCCTCGAGTATTTCAGTCATACGAAATCTCTGCACCGTCATGCCCGTAACGCCGACGATGTCGGCTTTGGCGCAAAGAGCAAAATCGATTTCTTCGACATTCTCATCGATCAAAGTGACTTTGTGCTCGTCGGGCGTCAGAGCCGCAAGCAAGGGCAAGGCTGAAACCGGCATATTGGCGCGCTTGCCAAGCTTGGCGCACAGCTCGAGAGCATGCTCCATACCCCAATAGCTCATCTCGAAACGCGGATTGATCAGCACGATATCGGCCATGTTCATTTCTCCGCCAATGTTTTCCCCGGTCGATATCCATCCCTCGCAGAACGCCGTGCGCCGAGACGCTCAACGCATCGGGAAGCGGCCTTCGGCGGCAGCGCATGACGGTCTTGCCGTTCTTGATCCCGGCCGGTACCTATCTGATGCCAGCCTTGACAGGCGCGAAGTTGCCGCTTTTTTAGATTTTTGGCAATGGCTTCTTCGATATGACTTCGCCATGACGGAGGCCTTGCCAAGTTGGCGGCTCTGTTGTCCTCCCGGCTTACCCAATTCCCAACGGACGCCTTACGGATTCGTTCCGCAAGCGCGCCACTCACGGACGTGGCGTGTTTCTGGACGCGCAATAGAGCAAGCAGATCCGGAATGAGCGGAGAATCTCTTGCAAACCTCATCGTAGCGACGACATCCGACCCAGGCTGACAACCAAGGTTTTGGTATCTCCCTCGATTCGCAAGATTTTCAATCGGCCGGCAGCCCCCGTTGCAATCTGCACGGCGCTCCGCGGGACATCGAGCACTTTCGCGAGAAGCCGGATAAGGGCCGCGTTTGCGCTTCCGCCTTGCGGAAGAGCACGCACCCGGGCGTGCAAAACCAACCGCCCGTCCGCAAGCCGCTCGATGTCACCGATTTCGTCGCGGGAGCTTTTGGGCGTCAAACGCACGGTCAGCAGAAGATGTTCTCCGCGAACGGTCCAAGGAACATCCCTCAAGAGAAGCTAGAATACGTTTGGATAAATATACATAGAGATAATTTGCTGGAGGAAATAAATCGCCAACAGTAAAATAAGGGGCGAAATATCGATGCCGCCTAGGTTTGGTATCGTATTCCGAATAGGTCCCAACAGCGGTTCCGTCAACGCGGTCACGAAGTTCCAAATTGAGCGCACGACGTCATTGTAACGGTTGACGACGTTGAAGGCGACGAGCCAGGAGAGGATCACCGCGGCGATGATCACATAAGTATAAAGCTGTAGAATCACTAAAAGGACGTCGAGAAGTGCGCGCATTCGAACTCCGGACCGCTTGCCAGGACAAGGCTCGTTTACGCGGCTCGGGCCTCGCTGGCAAGTGGGCCCAACAAAAGCCGCGAAGTCGTCGATGTTTAAGTCTGGCGGCCAGCAAACTTGCCTGCCCTTTGCCTCTCGCGTAAACAGCGGTTCGGGGGCTGTAGCTCAGATGGGAGAGCGCTGCAATCGCACTGCAGAGGTCAGGGGTTCGATTCCCCTCAGCTCCACCACTTAACAATCTTTGTATTTTCCGCGGATCTCTCCTGGCTCACCCCGCCTGGTCTTGCAAGCGAGCGAGGCTTTCTTCCTGGCCGAGCACCTCCAGAACATCGAAAATTCCCGGCGACGTTGCCCGCCCGGTGAGCGCGGCGCGCAGCGGCTGCGCGGCGTCGCCGAGCTTGATCTTGTTTCCGGCAGCATAATCTCGCACGGTCGCCTCAATGCTGGCCGCGTTCCAATCCGCGAGCGCCGCCAGCCGCGGGAGCAGCCCGGCGATACGCGCCCGTCCTCCCGCCTCAAGAATGCTCGCCGCCTTGGCGTCGAGGACGAGCGGCCTTTCCGCGAACAAAAACTTCGCCCCATCCAACAGCTCGATCAAGGTTTTGGCGCGCTCCTTGAGGCCCGGCATGGCAGTGCGGAGTTTGGCCCGCATCGAGGCATCGAACTTTTGCGTTACCGCCGATCCTCCGGGGAGATAAGGCAGAGTCGTTTCGAGTGCTTTCACTAGATCTTCATCTCGGCTTGTTCGCATATAATGCCCGTTCATGCTTTCGAGCTTCGCAAAATCGAAGCGGGCGGCCGAGCGTCCGACATGCGCGAGTTCGAACGCATCGATCATCTCACGCGCCGAAAACACTTCCTTGTCGCCCTGGCTCCAGCCGAGCCGCACCAGATAGTTGCGTAGCGCCTCGGGCAGATAGCCCATGGCGCGATAGGCATCGACGCCGAGCGCGCCGTGACGCTTTGACAATTTGGCCCCGTCGGCGCCGTGGATGAGCGGAATATGCGCCATGACCGGGATGCTCCAGCCGAGCGCTTGATAGATCTGCATTTGGCGGGCCGCGTTGGTGAGATGATCGTCGCCGCGAATGATATGGGTGACGCCCATGTCGTGATCGTCCACCACAACCGCGAGCATATAGGTCGGTGTGCCGTCGGAACGCAGAAGAACGAGGTCGTCGAGATCCTTGTTGGCCCAGGCGACCCGGCCCTGGACCTTGTCGTCAAGAACCGTTTCACCCTCTTGGGCAGCCTTGAGCCGGACGACAGGTTTTACGCCGGCCGGCGCTTCGGAGGCGGGGCGGTCGCGCCAGCGCCCGTCATAACGCGGCGGCCGTCCTTCAGCGCGCGCCTTCGCGCGCATTTCGTTGAGCTCTTGCGGCGTTGCGTAGCAAAGATAAGCATTGCCCGAGGCGAGCAAATTTTCGGCGGCCTCGCGGTGGCGCGCCGCCCGCTGGAACTGATGGATGACATCGCCGTCCCAATCGAGGCCAAGCCAGGATAGCCCGTCGAGAATGGCGGCAATCGCTGCATCCGTCGAGCGCTCGCGGTCGGTGTCCTCAATCCGCAGCAGCATTTTGCCGCCCGCGTGGCGCGCGAAGAGCCAGTTGAACAGCGCCGTGCGGGCGCCGCCAATATGCAGAAAACCCGTCGGCGACGGTGCGAAACGGGTAATCACCGGATCTGGCATGAGGCGTAATCCTGCGGCGAGAAACCGCCGCAATTCGTGTGGGAGCGGCCATAAGCCGGCTTGAACCGCTCGTGTAACACGAAATCGCCGAAGCAAAAGTGGCATCGGCGGAGGAGAGCCGCTTGACGAAAGATCATGATCTCGGCTGCGCCGTAAACATAGTCAATGGGCAATAGGTTGCGAAGCCGGCGCTCGATCTCAACCGTGTCCTTGAGGCTGGATGCCCTGTCCGGGAAGTGTGGCAGCCAAGCCGCCTGCGACAATTGCGCGACTCTTTTCCTCCTCGCGGTGGCGTCCACACCAAGGGATTGTTACTTCGTAAAAAACCCGGACAAGCTCCGCCTGGCGTTGGGCGCCAGTCTTTTCCAAAATATTTGTGAGATGGAACCGCGCCGTGGATCGGGCAATATTCAGGCGGGACGCAGCCTTTGTGAGGCCTCCTCCCGAGACCAGTTTGGAGACGACGCGCGTTTCCGCCGAAGTCAAGCCAAAGAGATCCGCAAAGACATTTGTTCGATCTGCGATCCCTCGCTTGCAATCGACCATAATAAGGCCAGCAACAGGCCAATCCCTCTCGGGCGGAACCACAGCGGAAGGACGGCAGAGAGGCACGACATGCACGACGAGCGACGCCATTCCATCTTCATCGCGAAGAATGAGCGACCCCCCTTGCACCGCTTCTTCCGCCTGTCGTGAAGCTGCGGTGATAAGCGATTGCAATTTTCTTGACGACGTAAAATCCGCGGCACTGATGCAATTGCGTTCGCGTCGCAAGCCGTTGCTCGCGCGCATGACAGTCTCAGCCGCGTCATTTGCATAGATAATGCGTCGATCTGCCGTGGCAAGAATCAAACCAAAGCCGGCACAGGCCATGACGCTTCCCAGCAATTCCGAAAGCGTCTTGTCCTCGCTGGGGAGATCGCGGAAGAGAAAGGGACGTTCCATATGGGACGCGATCATTTGCATTCGTTCGACTCCGGCGAAAGCAAGGCCCGACTTCGATTGAGGGACGCTAATCCGCCGTTGCGGTCGCCGCCTCATCAAGATTGATGAGGCGCGTAAGTTTTTTCTCGATTTTTTGAAAAATGCCGCGTTAGAGCGGGCTCGTCAGCTGTGTCGAGGCAATCGCTGTGAGAAGTGCGACGATGTCGACTTGCCGGTTGCAGCCGGTCTTTTCCAACACGCCGCGCACATGCGTGCGGAT
>DATBQJ010000241.1:0-31791 GCA_036560885.1 Methylocella sp. | reverse complement strand
GCGGTCAAGGTAAATGAGAAGATTTCGACAGGAGATAAGGTCGATGTGCGAAAAAGGGGGATCCTTGAGCACGCTGTGGCTGGCGAATACGATAATATCACGCAACTCACGCCGGACCCGGTACTTCTCGCCTTCATGGATGAAGTAGCGGCGAAGCTGCTCCTCGTTGAGATCGGCTTCAATCGCGGCCGGGTATTGCCCTTCGCGGGCGAAGGCAAGAGATCTCACATCGAGATCGGAGGCGAAAATCTGGACGGAGGGGTGGAAATCGTGCCGCGACACCTCGTCCAATAGCAGCATCGCGATCGTATAGGCCTCTTCCCCGGTCGCGCAGCCCGGGACCCAGACGCGAAGCTGGTCATTCTCCTTTTTAGTGGCGAAGAGCTGCGGAATCACCTGCGTCTTAAGCGCATCAAACACATCTTTGTCACGAAAAAATGTCGTCACCGAGATGAGGAGGTCACCGAGCAGCGCCTGCGCCTCCTCCGCGTTCTCCCGCATAAAATTGTAGTATTGTTCGATGCCATCGATTTTGTTGACCTGCATCCGGCGCGCGATGCGCCGTAAGATAGTCGATCGCTTGTATTGCGAGAAATCATGCCCAGTCCTCACTCTTACTTGCGCGAGGATACGGCGGACAATTTCCTCATCAAAAGTTCGAATATCGGCGAGCGGAGCACTGTCCTTGTTACGGATCAGCTCCGCGAGACTGGTCGCGAGTTCCTGCAACGGCAAGACAAAGTCAGCGAAGCCGGTCGCGATCGCGGCGCGCGGCATCGATGGGTATTCAGCGTCGGCCGGTTCTTGAACGAGAATGATGCCGCCGGCCTCCTTGACCTCCTTTACACCGACCGCGCCGTCGGAACCGGCCCCGGTCAACACTACGGCAAAGCCGTCGCCGTGCCGCTCCGCAAGCGAGCGAAAGAAGAGGTCGATCGGCGCCCGCTGACCGCGCGGTTCGTCGAAGTCCGCGGAAGATATATCTCGATCGGTGATGCGCAGGCGGCGGCCCGGGGCAATCACATAGACATGGTTGGCCTGAAGTTCCTGTGTTGCACCGACCTGCACCACAGGCATTTTGGTTCGCGCGCCGAGGATGCTTGGGAGCTCACTGTGGCTTTGCGGATCAAGATGGACAACAACCACGAAGGCAGCGCCCGGCTCATCCGGAAGCGCCTCGAAAAAATCCTGCAAGGCGCGCACGCCGCCCGCAGAGGCACCGATGCCAACGACGACGGGCTTCTTGCCGTTATCGTCGACGCTCGACTGATTGCTCGTGCTGCCGCTATCTTCATCGGCCATGCCGGAGGCCTCCGCCGAGAATCCCAACATGTATGCGCCTGTTCTGCCTTTCGCAACCCTAGGTACTTCGCCAGAAGCTTTGGGTTTGCAATGGCGAGGACAACGCAGTCTTGAAATCGCGCGAGTCGGTTCTCCTTATGTGACAGACTCCGGCTTACGATGGGGCGCGCGCGACTTTTGGCGGCAGCCGTTTGAGAATTTGAAGGACGCTATCTGTAGGACGCTATCTATGGGTTTAGCCTACGGCGTTGGGGTTCACAGCGCGAGCGAAATGACGAATCGATTTTGACTCTGAATGAGCCGGAGCGAGGCTTAGGCCAGTCCCCACGAATCCAAGCCGCAAGCTTTTTCAGCTTGAGAGAGGAGTCGGCGGCACGCATGGGCGCCGCCAACGCCATGCGCGCCCTATTCCACTTGAGCTTGCGGAGCTGCTTGGATTTGCTTCAACGTCGCTTCCACCATCGCATTCCAGGTCTTCGCGTTCTCATCGTAGCTTAGCACCATCACATCCGGATTGATTGCCACGTCGTGGCCGTTGGCAGTCGTTACGAGATAGGAAAGTTCGCCATTCTGACCCATCACGATCCCTTTTATCGTTCCGGCGTTTCCATTATCGCTGGTTTCCACTGGAGTATCGGTGAGGTCTGCTTTCGTCGCATCCCACACGGCGCCCGAAAGGAACTTCGGTTCCCGCTCTCCAACAGAGCGGCCCGAGTTCATTCTGTTGGATCCGGGCTCGACTTCAAAGGCGGAAAAACTCTCCGGGCTTACGAACATCGACATTGGGTTTCCCTGCGGGTCATTTGCATGAATAACGAATGACCCTGGCATGACCGTTACGTTGGTGAAGCCCGCCCGGATAAGATTTTCCTTGAGTTGCTGCTTCACGCTTATTGATCCCTCGGCCATATTGTCCTGCTGTGTTGTAGCCGCTGGTATTTGCGAGGGACTCGGCTGTGCGGTATTTGCTCCCTCTTGCGGCGACCGCTGACTGCGGGCAGGATTTGCGGCCAAACTTGGCTGAGCAAACACCATTGCCGCGCCCAATGCTAACCAAACTGTTTTCATCAGAACCTCCTTTGTTCTACTTGCCACGATAAACAATTTGGGCGACCGATGTTTGTTCCGGCTGCGTTGCAAATTTTAAGGTTTCCCCCGAGCACAGTTCAGATCAAACCGTGTGGAAAGTCGGACTAATGAGATTCTCATGTGGCGAGGCCGAAAGGCCTCGCTTTCGTCGAAGCAGAAGAGCTTTCTGCAGCGATTCTGGACGTCAATCTGCGCGGTGAGAAGCTTCGTTTTGGCGGACAGGCGGCTGGCCGGCGCCTCCTGTCATCTCGGCAACTGGGTAAGAACCAACTCTGCTGCACGAGCGCTTCGCTGATGTCCCAGATTCGTCAGGCCATTTAGTGCCGCTGCGTTTAAGAGTGCTCTTCTCCAAATTTTCTAGATGGCGCCGTCATAGGTCCTATGAAAAACTAAGGAACCCCAAATAGCTCAATGGCTCAAAAGTTCCGGTTCGGCGAGCATATAATTACGCAGCGACAGACGCGTGCGCTTCGTCAGCGGGGTTGCCAGCGGCGAGGAGGAGCTACCTCTGGAATTTGCTCCTTTCGATCCCGTGCCGCTTCAACATCCGTCCCATGACGAGCTGTTCGGTACCGGCGCGTCGCGCAGCCTCGCATTGCCATTGGTCTCCATCTGGTCGCGCAGATAGCGCGCCTCGAAGTCCCGCATCTCCCGCGTGCGTGCCGTCTTGAAGCCGCCACCATACAGCGCGCCATGGATGGGCGGCTGCGCCGTCAGCCCGCCGCCAAGCTCGGCCGCGCCGACCGGCCCATCGCGGCACAGCACCTGGGCCCGGTCCATGCGATTCTCCAGCTCCCGCACGTTGCCCGGCCAGGGCTGCGCCTCCAGCCACGCCCCGGCCTCCTGCGTTAGGGTCCAGACTCAATTGAGCCAATATGCGACGAGAGCGGCGAGATGGACGGAGGCCATGAAATTTCTGGCAAGCTTGTCATATCTTGTGGCAACGCGCCGGAAATCCTTAAGCCGGCAGAAGCTGGACTCGATGACGTTTCGCCCTTTGTAGGCCCGCTTGTTGAAGGGATGGAGCCGCACGCGATTGGATTTATTTGGGATGATGGGCCTTGCGCCGGAATTGATGATTTCGGCACGCAATTCGTCGCCGTCATACCCCTTGTCGGCAATGAGCGCACGCATGGGCGGTGCGAGCGCCAGAACATCGGGCGCGGCGGCGATGTCGGCCTGCTAGCTGCGGGTGAGATGAAAAACGACGGGTCGGCAGAGAGGATCGCTCAGCGCATGGATTTTCGTCGTGCGGCCGCCGCGCGAACGGCCGATTGTCTGATTGTGCTCCCCCCTTTTCCGCCGGAGGCACAGCGATGAGCTTTGATCGAGGTGGAGTCGAGCGACAGTGTGACGGCGTCTTTGCCTGGCTTGGCAAGGGCCTCGAAGATCACCCGCCATCGTCCGCGCCTAGCCCAGCGATTGAAGCGATTGTATATAGTCGTGTAGGGACCATCGTCACGCGGACAAACGCGCCAACGCGCGCCCGATTGCAACATCTAAATGATGCCACTGATAATCCGCCGGTCGTCGTCGCGCGCCGGCCCCGTCAATCCCGTCGGCAGATGCGGCTCAACACGCGCCCATTGCCTATCGTTCAGCCAAAACAACCCTTCGCGCATTCTCTCGCCCCCCCAATCAACCCGCAAGCAGAGAATCACAAGGAATTAAATAAGTACAGACCCTAGTAGGCTGCGCGAGTCGAGCCCGCCGAATTGGTTTGCGAAGTCGGAGAAGCTCTGTACCAGAGTGGCTTTGCTGGTGGGACCTGCGGGCGCCCAACCCACGAAGGCGGCAATGGAGGTAGCCACTCCGGTGATGGTGTGCACCGCACTGGGAATCTCCTCGATGTACACACCCGGATAGGTAAATGCTGGCGGCATCTTTTCTCCCCTTAATTGTCGGCTCCTGTTGCGACCAAGTGTGCTATGGATTCTTGTGGCCGACGACGACCTGAATGTTTGCGTCTTTCGCCAGCGTGCTGCTGAACGTAAGTTTCTGTGGGGGCGCGCCGGCGTTCATGAAGCCGACCGCACCAGCGCCCAGCATCACGTGCGGCGCATCGAGGGCGTGTGCGGTCGCGCCGCCATCAATCTTGTAGGTCAGTCCCGCATCGGGTGTCCGAACTCACAACCATGAAGACGACATCGCCCGGCGATGATGACGGCTGAACGACAACATCGATGTTGCTGATGGCCGCCCCGATGGTCGCCGAGGCTACGTCATAGGCGCCCACCGCGATGTTTGGCTGGGTGATAGTGAACGCCGGACCTCCCGGAATCGATGCTTGAAATTGCCACGTAATCATGCTCACCGTACGGTATCTCCATTCCTTACCGACTCGAGTGCAACGCCCCCTACGGCACTCGCTCAAACTCCACGCGCAGGCTACTCGGCCCGCAATCACTTAGCTCACGACGCGCAGCGCCTAGACGGGCAGCATGACCGCCTCCATCCATCGCAGGTCGCGGTTTGCAGGCGCGCGGTGCACGCCTTCGCGTGTATCGGCCAGCGCGTACTGGCTCGGTCTGTGGGCGGCGCGAAGCGGAGCAGGTAAAGGTGCGGCCGGAGGGCGCGCAAGGATCGGGCACCGGAAACGGGGGCGACTCGATTTCCGGATCGGATTCGGGGTAGATGAGAATGTCAGGACTCGCGAGACAGACAGGTTCGGCCACGCGCTCGAAGACCTGAAGGCTATCGCCTCGCACGGCGAATCTCGCTTGCGGCGGAAACGGCTCGCCGACGAACTCGGTGTCGGAGAGCGAAACGAACCCATCGCTTCCGCCGTTCAGCGGCAGGAGCGCGCCCGTTGCGGGGTCCAGCGAAATGGCGGCGGTGTGGGCTGCATCGAGCGGCACGACACACACCCGGAACGGTGCGGCGGGTGGCGCAGCGCGGGTGGTGAAGAAGCTGTAGTCCCGCGGCGCCAGCACATCCCCGGCATTGTGCGGATGGCCCGGCACCGGCGGCAACATGTTCTTAATGGCGATGCTGGTGTCGCGAACGGCGGTTGACATGTCAGTGGTTTCCACCTTCAGCCCGACAGAGTGCGGGCGCGAAAGTTGGTACGACCGTCCGGTGTCTGGACCCCTTCGAGCCTTCCCTCTTCGACAAGCCGGCCGATTGCCTGGCGAGCGGCATGGATTCCGCGCAGAACTCGCTGCTGGACGATCCAGATGTTGACGATGTTTTCCAGTGTGTCGGCGGCATCAGGATGCGCGTCGATATAGGCCTCGATTTCCGCCGCGAGTTAGTCAATGAGGGGTCCGTCATATTGCATCGGCCGCTCAAGTCTCGATGGGGGCGGAGTCAAATGCCGTGCCAGATGCCAAGGGCCTGCGATCTCAGGGAATTGGTTCAGGGAACGGCAGGTGGGTCGCAAAGGACCCATGTGGAACGCACTGATTATTGGGACTGTGCCAATGGGTTGCCCCGAACCTGGGTGGGGTAACTGAAACCCATCTATCCTGATTTGGACCGGAGCCGCGGGAAAATCGTGGGTACCAGTCGGTTATTCCAACAGGCCGGTATGGAAACCAAAGGTTCTGCCAAAGCTCACGCCATGAAGGCACGCGATGGTCTCTGCAGATTTTGACAGTCAAGCCGTTGCCAAGACATGGAGAGCGATCGCAGTTTTTCGAATATGCTGGCAGCTGCGCATTGCGAGAGGAACATGTTGCCGCATCCGGGATCGACAGCGGAGAAAGCTGCGGAGTTTATCATGGCACCGGCAAAACTGCACTGCTCACACGAAGCTCTACGATCGTAGCATCGGTCGACATCGGCTATTAATGCTGCGATGGCGCATCGGCCAGCACATCACCGACACCATGCGCGGCGCCGGCGACATTGAATGGGGCTTCGGCCGGAAGCGCGGATTGGGGCTGTGATCGGTGATAGCGTTGCCTGCTTTCGGCAAGTGGGCCGGACCTGCGCCATCCCGTCAAGGCTGGCGCGTGCCACGCCACCGCTTCGCGGCTCGCGGCTTTGACCGGCCGTCGCCGGCCCAGCAGAGGCTCGCCAAGCAAATAAGGATTACTGGGAAGCAGGACGCTTCCTTCGGGTAGCGGCGCTCCTATTGAAAAGTGTCGCGTTCTAATTTGACGGTTTGGCAATTTGCCCTGAATGGGCGGGCGGTCGCTTGTGATGTTCGGCAATCATGACCGCATTTTTTACGCTCGGGATGCCTTGTTTTCGCTCCGATAAGTATTTTTTCGTTTCGCCGCGAATCGTAGACGGGCGTAAAATTGGTCTATTCTTGTTCCGAAGAGTTCACGCGATTCTCGGGTCACGCTCCGATCGCAGATTCTTCATAGAAAACACGTTAAGAAGCTGAACGGTCGCGATCATTCTGAGCAAGCCTCAGTTGGCTCAAAAACTCACGAGCCGCAGAATTGTGGGAAGCACTCAGAACCTCTTGCAAGTAGCACCCGGAAGATCATGATTCCGTTCCCTGGCTGGTTACAGATGACTGGCCGGAGCATGTGCCGATCACCACAGCCGAAGTCGACACATCGAAGCCATTGCGCCTTGCAGGCGAAGAACCCGCAAGCCAACCCGCCCCGTGCCGTGACCGGCCCAATCCTTCTGACAGGTCTTGCCCATTGCGCCTCATGCGGCGGAGCGATGCCGCTTCGCACCGGCACGTCGAAGAACCGAAATGTTTGTCGCTATTATACCTGCTCCTCGGCTGCCCGCATCGGAAAAACCGGCTGCCGTGGCCGCTCGATCCCGATGGAGAAGCTCGACCAGCTTGTCACGGAGCACGTTGCCGATCGAATCCTCGTCCCCGAGCGGTTGGGGGCTTTGCTCTAATCTGTCGCGGACCGGCGTGCGAAGACCGATGCGGAGGTTCAAGCGCGGATCGAAAATCTTCGACGAGAAGCCGGAACGGTGGAGGACAAGCTCAGGCGGCTTTACAAGCTGGTGGAAGAGGGCCTCACAGACCTCGACGACATGCTGAAAAAACGGATTACCAAGCTCAAGGCCGACCGCGATCGCGCGGCGTCAGCCCTCGACCGGATCGAGAGCCAGAGACCAGCCAATCGGTTGGAGACGGACAAAATCGTCCGCTTCGGCAATCTTATGCGCCGGAATATCACGAAAGGTGAGATCCCGTTCCGCAAGGCCTACCTGCGCTCCCTGATCGAAGCGGTCGAGGTAGACGACCGCACTATTCGCATTCACGGTTCGAAAACTGTCCTGGAACGCGCCATCCTCGCCGACCAAGCTAAGCATCCAGGTGTTCGCAGTTTTGTTTGAGCGGCCCGAGACATAGGTGACAGTTTGTGCCGGACACATGGGTAACACGTTTCCCCTTTCGGGGGAGGTGTCGACGCCGTGGAAGGAGTGTTCGGTTATGGACGAGCGACTGCGTTTTGTCGCGCGGCTTTTGGGCGGCGAAGCGATGGCGGAGGTATGCCGCGCGTTCGGGATCTCACGAAAAACCGGCTACAAAATCTTCGATCGTTACAAGGAGCATGGGCTCGAGGTGCTGACCGATCGCTCGCGCCGGCCGGTGCGGTATGCCAACCAGCTGCCGCTTCAGATCGAGCAGCTCATCGTCACCTGCAAGCGCGATAAGCCGCATTGGGGCGCGCGCAAGATCCGGGAACTCTTGGTCCGGCGGATGGACGGCGATCTGCGCGTTCCCGCCAAGAGCACGGTCCACACCGTGCTCCACCGGTGCGGCCTGGTCAAGCCGCTTGGCCGGCCACGCCACCGTGCCAGCGGCACGCCGCTCGACAGGCACGGCACCAAACGCGCTCTGGTGCGCCGACTTCAAGGGAGAGTTCAAGCTCGCCAACGGTCGTTATGCTATCCGCTCACCGTCACGGACCACGCCTCGCGCTATCTCCCTGCTCCGTGAAGCCACATCCGTCAGCATTTGGCACGCCTCCGTGAAAAAACACCGTCAGGCTGTGTTCCGGCACGCCTATGACGATATACCTTATAATTTCTGTACATTAGCATGAAAAAAAGACCGTCATAGGGCGTTCGGACCCTGACGGTATAGGACCAAATCGGATTGCGCAACGGGGAAGAAGACCGTCAGCAGGTCCACCAAATCCCATCTCTGCCGGGCGATAGTTCCCGAAAGATGCTGGACTGTTTATGGTGAGTTATCAGTACGTTACGTCGTTTTCTGGGAAATCGAAGGATATCCTGGGATGGGCCGAAATCATTCCCACTCGATCGTCCCGGGCGGTTTGCTCGTCACGTCGTAGACGACCCGGTTGATGCCCTTGACCTCATTGATAATCCGTGTCGCGGCACGGCCAAGAAACGCCATGTCGAAGGCATAGAAATCCGCGGTCATGCCATCGGCCGAGGTGACCGCGCGCAGCGCACAGACGAAATCGTAGGTCCGCCCATCGCCCATCACGCCAACGCTGCGCACCGGCAACAGCACCGCGAACGCCTGCCAAATCTTGTCGTAAAGGCCCGCCTTGCGGATTTCGTCGAGATAGATCGCGTCCGCTCTGCGCAGAATGGCAAGCTTTTCGGAGGTGACCTCGCCAGGGCAGCGGATCGCGAGCCCCGGCCCCGGAAACGGATGCCGGTTGATAAAGCTTGCCGGCAGGCCTAGTTCGCGACCAAGCGCCCGGACCTCGTCCTTGAACAACTCGCGCAGGGGTTCGACGAGTCTCATGTTCATGCGTTCGGGCAGGCCGCCGACATTATGGTGCGATTTTATCGTGACCGAAGGCCCGCCACTGAACGAGACGCTTTCGATCACATCGGGATAGAGCGTGCCCTGCCCTAAAAATTCCGGCATTCCGCGGCCGTCGGCGGCGATTTTTTTGGCCTCGTGCTCGAATGCTGCGATGAACAGGCGCCCGATGATCTTGCGTTTTTCCTCCGGTTCCTTGATCCCGCGCAAGGCGCCCAAAAACAATTCCCCCGCTTCGGCATGATGGAGCGGAATATTGTAGTGGCCGCGAAACAAACGCACGACCTCTTCCGCCTCGCCAAGGCGCAACAGGCCGTGGTCGACAAAAACGCAAGTGAGCCGGTCCCCGATCGCTTCATGGATCAACAGCGCCGCGACCGCTGAATCGACACCGCCCGAAAGGCCGCACAAAACCCGGCCGTTGCCTACCCGCGCGCGGATCGCGGCAACAGCCTCTTGCCGGAAGGCACCCATCGTCCAATCGGCGCGCAGTCCGGCAACCGTCCGGACGAAATTCGCGAGCAGACGCGCGCCGTCCGGCGTGTGGGCAACTTCGAGATGAAACTGCACGCCATAGAGGCCGCGCGCCGGGTCGGCAATTGCCGCCAACGGCGCGTTCTCCGAGGCGGCAAGGCGGGAAAACCCCGGTGGCAATTCGGTTACTGCGTCGCCATGGCTCATCCAAACCGGATAGCGCTTGGCCTTTTCCCACACCCCTTCGAACAGCGGGCTTGCTTGCAAAACCTCGACCTCGGCGCGGCCGAATTCGCGTTTGTGCCCGGCCGCAACCTGGCCGCCCAATTGCACCGCCATCGCTTGCTGGCCGTAGCAAATGCCAAGGACCGGTACCCCAGCGGCAAAAATCGCATCCGGTACGCGCGGCGCGTCTTTGTCATGGACGGAGGCAGGGCCGCCCGAGAGAATCACCGCCTTCGGCGCCAGCTCCGCGAACGCTTTGCCGGCGTTTTGGACGGGCGCGATCTCGCAATAGACGCCAGCCTCGCGGACGCGCCGCGCGATCAATTGCGTCACTTGCGAGCCGAAATCGACGATCAAAACCTTGTCGTGATGCAAGGTGATGACGTCACGCAGAGGATCGTCCGCCATTGATGAACCTGTCCCGCGCGGCCAAGGGGTTCGCATAGGCGAACGCCCCGCCCCGCGCAAGCATTTGCGCCCATGTCATACCGGACAAAGTGCTCCTCCCCAGCTCGCCTCTAGCCGAAAACGCCGGGCAACACGCGCTTATAGTGAAAAAATTTGGGCCGTGACCGAGCTGGCGCCGCTGTCGCCGCCGATGGCCAGAGTGACATACACCGCGTTCTGTGTCCCGGTCAGAGAGGCATTCTGTGCTCCCACCTGGAAATTGTAGCGTAAGGCGCCCGTGGAGATGACGCGGCGTCCTGCTTTCCTGCCGCTGTGATGGCTGAAAGGCGCAACCCTGGCGCGAGCAATGTTCGGGCGGAGGCCGCTCGTGCCTCGTTGCGGCAGTTCAGAGACGAGCACAAGCTTTGTCGCCGTGGCGATGTTTGGCGCCCTCTCGAGGAGGCCTGCCTCTACCTGCTCGATACAATTCAAGCATGTCTACGCGGCTGCAGTTCGCCTCTGACACCGCCCAATCAGAGGAGATTTTCAGACTAGCAATTTTTTGTAAAGGGCGCTCATTGCCTCGAAATAGGCATGTTCGGAATAATTGCGGGAAACCAGCTCCTGGCAGGCGGCCGACATCGAGGCAAGCTGTGTGTCCGGAGTCTCACGCGCGACGGCCAGAGCGCGCGCAAGATCGGCAACGTCACCGGCCCGGAATGACCAGCCGGTCCGTCCCTCCTCGATCAACTCGGGAATTCCGCCGATCCGCGCGCCAACCAGCGGCTTGCCGCGCTGAAAGGCTTCGACGACGCTCATAGGACTGTTCTCATACCATTCGGACGGCAGCACGACCGCCCGTGCCGCATCGACCTCGGCCCAAAGCGCGTCGCCTTTCAAGAAACCCGCGAAGATGGCCGGAGCGCCGAGGGATTTTGCTAGCGCGCGCAGCTCCGCCTCCTGCGGTCCGGTCCCGGCGATGCGAACAGGAATACTCGAAGCCGCCGCCGCTTTGATCAGCGTCGCAATGCCCTTCTCGGGCGTCAAACGGCCAAAATAGAGAACGTGATCACCGCCTGGGGTTGCGGCCGGCGGCGGCGCATCGGGTACGAAGTTTCGAATATGCACCAGCTTGTCGGGAGGCCAGCCCCATTCGATCAGTTTCTCGCGGTAGAAGGCGCTCGGCGTGACGATCCGGTCGATATGACGCGCATAGATCCGCAACGCCTTATGGATGGCCGATTCGACCATGATCAGCCCGCTCAAGGCAGCGCTGCCTTTGATGCAGCGGTGGATCGCGACATTCCAGACCCGGCCGCCCTTACAGCGCTCGCACACCCCCGACCCATTCCGCATCGTATAGGCTGGGCAGGCTAGCTTGAGATCGTGCACTGTCATGACCAGCGGAATACCACGCCGCTTGAGTTCGACGAGCACGGACGGCGACAAATGATGGTAGATATTGTGGACATGGGCGACGTCGATCCGTCGCGTATCGATGAGTCGCGCGAGCTTCGCCCGCGCTTCCCGCGAATAGATGATCCGCGCGGCGGCGGCGGCCTTCTCCCGAAGTGGCGCCGACGCGCCAAAACTGATGTGCTCCGCGAAATACCGGCTGTCCACGCAGGGCAAATTCTCCTTGTGGTGCATTGCGTAAAACGAATTCGTCCACCCGTGCCGTTCCATCAGAGCGGCATGGGCAAAATAGACCATCTCCGAACCACCTTTCGGATAATGATAGGTATTGATCGAGAGCAGTTGACCGTTCGACACAATTCAACTCCGCTGCACCGGCCCGCTGGGCCGCGTCTTGATCGCCTGTTCCTTCTGCCCCATGCACTACGCCTTTCCGTTTATTTTACGTCCACAATGCCTTCATCTTTGGTAACATCTACGCTCCTAACCATAACCTCGGCAAAGTATCATTGCCCGCGTGAAGTTCACGAAATTATTGCAACAATCTGTTGGAGTTCGTGTTATAGAGCCGATTGTGGTTTCACGGCGGGTTAACGCCGGTTACGTTGGGGGAGGAAAATTTCTGTCACCTGATTAGGGGAGCGAGCTATGGATTTGACGGTCGTCGCGACTTTTCGCTGCAATTCCCGCTGCCAAATGTGCCACGTATGGAAATACCCCACCGCTCCGGAACAGGAAATAACGCTGGAAACCCTGGCCAAGCTTCCCGGCGGATTTGACAATCTGAACGTTTCGGGCGGCGAGCCTACACTTCGCCGTGACCTCGCGGAAATGATCGATATTCTGTACCCGAAGGCACGGGTCATGGAGATCAGCTCCAACGGCCTGCACCCCGAGCGGATAGTTCCCATTATCAAGAAATATCCGAATATCAAGGTTCGCTTCAGCCTCGAAGGCGACGAGCCGACAAGCAATCGAATCCGCGGCGAAAAGAACGGCCACAACACCAAAGTGGCCGGGCTGCGCCTATTGAAGGAAGCCGGTGGCACCGACCTCGGATTTGCGTTTGTCATTCAAGACGAGAATGTTGGACAATTGCTGGATGTCTTTAAGTTCGCGCGCGCGCAAGGTTTTGAGCTGGCGACGACGACCCTGCATAACGCCTGGCAATTTTACAAAAACGACAACCATTTCTACGACAGAGCCAAGGTGTCGAGGCCTATCGAGGATCTTATCACCGAATTGCTGAAAAGCCGCAAGGTGAAGAACTGGTTCCGGGCCTATTTGAATCTCGGGCTTATCGAGAAGGTGCTCGGACACGAGCGACTTATCCCCTGCACCGCCGGAAGCGACTTCGCATTCATCGATCCATGGTCGGATGTATGGGCATGCAATGTGCGCTCCGATATTCCCCTCGGCAATCTGGCACGCCAGAGCTGGAACGAAATCATGCACAGCGATCTGGCGAGCGAAGGCCTCAAAAAGGTAGCCTGCTGCAGCCAAAATTGCTGGATGGTTACGACGGCCCGTACCGCCATGCGGTCGCGGATCGTCCCGCAAATGCCAAAAATGGGGCCGATGGCATGGGTGCTGAAAAACAAGCTGAAGGTCACTCTCGGCAAGCCGATCAATTTTGAAGAGTATATCGATTACGGCAGAGTCAAACCTACCCCGCAGGTTCCGCGCACCTCTTATCTCGGCACGGCGCACAAAGCCAACAAATTGGACCGCACCCGGCAGACGCCGCAGGAACGCTATCCGCAGCTCGATTATATCAATGAATGACCCGCCTTTGGCAGAGAGGGCCGACGGGCAATTCACGCCAAATGAGTTCGATGCTGGGAGGTAACCATTGGTCTCGAGGGAAGGCTGCGGCGGCCCAATCTCGCCAGCGCCAGTGGATCAAGCAGCGAGATCAATGCTGCGTTGGCCGAGCACGCTCTTGCGCAACAAAAGGCCAAACTCCAATCCGGATCTGAACGCCACCAGCAGCTGCCACCCACATGTGATGGTGGTTGGCCTGCGCGGATTTCCTGGGGTGCAGGGAGGCGTGGAGACGCACGCGCAGAATCTTTACCCGGCCATTGCGCGCGCGGGATTCAGAGTGACGGTCGCGCTACGCTCGCCTCACATTAACGACGACCATCCATCCGAATGGAACGGTGTCAACTTTGTGCGGTTGTGGGCGCCGCGTTCCAAAAGCATGGAAGCCATCGTTCATACTTTTCTGGCCATTTTGTATGCCGCATTCCGTAGGCCCGACGTACTTCACATTCAGGCGATCGGGCCGGCCTTGCTGACTCCGCTCGCCAGGTTTCTTGGCCTGAAAGTCGTTGTGACCCACCATGGCGCGGATTACGATCGCCAGAAATGGGGACCCATTGGCAAAAGCGTATTGCGGTTCGGCGAAGCCTGGGGGATGCGCTTGGCCGGCAAACGGATCGCAGTGTCCCGGACAATGCAAGCGCATGTGCGGAAAAAATACGGGCTTGAGGCCGCCTGTATTCCTAATGGCGTAGAGCCTTCCGTTGCCCCTTCCAGCCAACAGGCACTGGAAAAGTTCCGGCTCGAACCACGCAAATACATCCTGACCGTGAGTCGCATTGTTCCTGAGAAACGGCACCTGGATCTCATTGAGGCCTTTGCGCGCGCGGACCTGCCGGGGTGGAAGCTCGTTCTGGTCGGCGGAAGCATCCAGCCGGACGCCTATTCCCGGTCTGTTGAAGACGCCGCCTCAAAAACCCCGAATGTCGTGGCGGCGGGATTCCAGCAAGGATTGGCGTTGCGGGAGCTTTACGGTCACGCGGGATTGTTCGTCCTGCCGTCATCACACGAGGGGTTGCCCATCGCCTTGCTGGAAGCGTTGAGCTATGGCCTGCCCACTCTTGTCAGCGATATCGAGCCGCATCTCGAGATAGAACTTCCGGCGCTGCATTATTTCAGGATGGGGGACGTCGATGCCCTTGCGGAGGCGATTGGACGGATGGCCGCCTCCGAGATTTCAACGGAATGGAGCGACAACCTGAAGCAATGGACGGCGAGGCGTTTCAACTGGAGTGCGTCCGCGCAAGAAACTGTTGCAATTTATCGCTCGCTGATGGAGGAGCGAGCGTATCCGCGCGGGGATTTGTAACTTCCATTAAGCAGGTTGTGCGTAATAATTCATTTCTTTGGTGATATACTATGAACCCTTCGGGGTCTATTGCGTTATTCGAGAGCGCCCCCTGTTTAATGGCGGTGAGACTTTCGAAGTATGACTTTGGCGATCGATTTGGGCGGCTTACGTATGCAATTTTGCCGCAGGGGGACGGAAACGCTCCGGCTTCGCCGTTTGAACGAACGCCGAGCCAAGAGAATGCTCCTCGTCGGGGAAACTGTTCCAGGAATTGGGGAAGCGACCACCGCCTGACTATTTAGGGTAATCATAGCCTCGGCACCGCCTCAAGCAGGTTTGGAGACCTCACAAATGGATCCCAATAACGCAACACAACCCACCGCAATTTGCTAGCCAGTTCAGCGACTTGATATATATTGCGATTTATTATAAATCACAGGGGATTGGCGGCATTAGGCCTCATAGCCCATATGGGTTTATCCGTCCTGATGCATTAGAGGTATGATTATTCAATTTTATTGCGGTGGCGTATTTTTTGAGGTGATTCAATGTCCCGGAACGATTTCGACACTGTGCCCGAATGCTTTCAAATTCCGGCCACGGAAAAGCCTGGGTTTTTTGCCGTCCGGAGCGGCGCGGAGCGATTGACCTACGCTGGCCTCGACGCCCGCGCCGATGCGCTTTGCGGTCGGCTTGCCGCCGCTGGAATCGCAAAAGGCGCATTCGCCGGCATCCTCCTCGACCGCTCCATATCCACCATCACATCCTTCCTCGCGGTGCTGAAAGCAGGCGGGGCTTTCGTGCCCCTCGATCCAAGCAGCCCAGCGCAAGGCATTCTTGATATTGTCCAGCGGCACAAATTGACATGTATCGTTTCGAACGCCGCAACGCTGCGGCGTTTCCCCCAACTCGCCGCAGTGGTGCCCGTGATCGACGTTGACGCCGCGTCATCACCGGGGCCCGCCGGCCGCGGGGGCGAGGCCGCGAAAGCCGCCGGCGCGGACCCCGCCTGCGTCATGTTCACTTCCGGCTCCACGGGGGAGCCGAAAGGCGTTGTTATCCCGCATCGGGCGATTGTCCGGCTGGTAAAAAACCCCGGCTACATGCAGTTCTCGGACGACCAAATCTTTCTGCAAGCGTCGCCGTTGACTTTCGATGCGTCGATTTTCGAAATTTGGGGCGCCCTGCTCAATGGCGCCGAACTGGTGATTCCAGACGCAGGCCTGCTCAGCCTCGACGTGATCGCCGCCGCGATCGAGAAACAAGGCGTGACGACTTTGTTTCTCACGAGCGGCCTCTTCAACCTTATGATCGATCAGCGCCCTGCGCCGCTGCGCAAGCTTCGCTATTTGGTCTCGGGCGGCGACGTCATGTCTCCGGCGCATGTCGCCAAGGCGGCGCGGCTTCTCAATTCCGGACATTTCATTTCGGTATACGGGCCAACCGAGAACACGACCTTCACCACGACCTTCACCGCGCCTCCGGATTTGTCAGCCGACGCGCCGGTCCCCATTGGCTGGCCGGTCGCGGCCACGACTTTGCGCATTCTAGACGAGGAAATGCGCCCCGTCCCCGAGGGCTCGGCGGGACAGCTCTATGCCGGCGGCGACGGGCTGGCGCTCGGTTATCTTAACGCCCCTAATCTCACCCAACAAAAATTCATCGCGGACCCGTTCGCGCAAGATCCCGAGCAGCGGCTCTATCGCACCGGCGATCTCGTCCGGCGCGACGAGACAGGCCTACTCCATTTCCTTGGGCGCATGGACAATCAAATCAAGGTGAACGGGCACAGGATCGAGCCCGAGCATGTCGAAACCGTGCTTCGGCGCCACCTTCCGGTGACCGACATCGCGGTCGTCGCTTGCGCCTTGACGAATGGTGCCAAGCATCTGGTTGCCTTCGTGATTCCACTCCCCGGCGCGTCCCTTTCCGGGGCTGCATTCCGGGACGCCGCCAGCCGCTATTTGCCGCCTCATATGATCCCTGCGCGGCTGGAAACGATCGATGCTTTTCCACTCACCCAGACCGGCAAGATCGATCGTCTCACCCTAAGCCGCCAGGCAGCCGGCACGCGGACACAAAACCTTGCGAAACCCCAGTTCGCGGCCCCGGCCGAGGCCATATTGATTGATTTGTGGCGGCATCACCTGCAGCTGGAAACCGTCGATGTGGACCAAAACTTTTTCGACCTTGGCGGCAGTTCGCTTCAGCTCCTTGGCGTGCATGCCGATATCGAACGGCTTTTCCCAGGCCGGATTTCGATCCAGGATTTGTTCGATCTGCCGACGATCCGCCTTCTCCACGGCCGGCTGTCCGGAGCACCGGCGGCCGACACCACTGCGCAAGCCGCGGTGCAAGCGGCCCTCCAGCGGCGCGCGCGCCAGAACCGCGCCCGCCCCGCCAGCATCCACGCAAACCCGGCCACAGGCAATTGATGTCCGCCCAAGATGCACCTCAAGCGATAGCCGTGATCGGCATGGCCGGCCGCTTTCCGGGCGCGCCGTCGCTCGATGCCTTTTGGGACAATCTTCGACGCGGCGTCGAATCGATCACCCATTTTCCGCCCGAGGAGCTGGAGGATGCCTACGGCCGTTCGGTGCAAAACCAGCCAGGCTACGTGCGCGCGAGATCGATTTTGGAAGGCGTCGAGCTGTTCGATGCCGGCTTCTTCAACTTTTTGCCGCGGGAGGCGGAGCTGACCGACCCGCAACAAAGGGTCTTTTTGGAAATCGCCTGGGAGGCACTGGAGAGCGCCGGTTACGACCCCGCAGCTTTTCCTGGCGAGGTCGCGGTCTACGCCGGGAGCAGCTTCAATACCTACCTTCTCTATAATTTGCTGGCGGACCGGCAACGGCTCGAAACTATCACCGGCACCTATCAAACCGGCGAGTTCCCGGCGCTCGTCGGCAATGGCGCCGATTTTCTCGCGACGCGGACCGCCTACAAGCTCGATCTGCGCGGTCCCGCCTTGACCGTGCAATCGGCGTGTTCGACCTCACTGCTTGCCGTCGCGGAAGCTTGCCAGTGTTTGCTCGATTACCGCGCCGACATGGCGCTCGCGGGCGGCGTCTCGATCACGTTCCCGCAGAAGCGCGGCTATCTCCATCAAGAGGGTGGCATGGTTTCGCCGGATGGTCACTGCCGCACTTTCGACGCGAGAGCGGCAGGGACAGTGTTCGGCAGCGGCGCCGGGGTGGTGCTGTTGAAGCGGCTCGACGCCGCCTTGGCTGATGGCGACCAAATCCGCGCGATTATTCGCGGCAGTGCGGTCAACAATGACGGGGCCAGAAAGGCCGGCTATTCGGCGCCGAGCAGCGATGGGCAAGCCAAGGCAATCGCCCTCGCCCATGCCGTCGCGGATATTAGCGCCGACTCCATTTCCTATGTGGAGTGCCACGGCACCGCGACCCCGCTTGGCGATCCGATCGAAGTCGCGGGCCTCGCCAAGGCATTCCGCGCAACCACTGGCCGCAAGGGGTTTTGCGCGATCGGTACGGTCAAAACGAACATCGGCCACCTCGATATCGCGTCCGGCGTCGCCGGATTGATCAAAACCATCCTTGCACTCGAAAACGAATGCCTGCCCGCGACGCTGCATTTCAAGACCCCAAACCCGCAACTCGGTCTTGAGGAGAGCCCGTTCTTCGTCAGTGCCGAGTTGCGGCCTTGGCCGCGCGGCGCCAAACCACGTATCGCTGGGGTGAATGCCGCGGGCGTGGGTGGAACCAATGTTCATGTGATCGTCGAGGAAGCGCCGGCGATCCCAGCCGCTGCTCCCGATGACGAGGCCGCGCATCTGTTTGTCCTCTCGGCCCGCGACGACAATGCCTTGGCGGAAGCCCGGAGCCGCCTCGTGGCTCATCTCGAAACGCACACGGAACAGAACATCGGCGACATCGCCTTCACCTTGCAGACCGGAAGGCGCAGTTTTGCCAAGCGGTTCGCCGCTGTCGCCAAGGATCGGCTCAGTTTGATTGAGAAACTCGGCGGTCCCGGCGAAACTGGGACCGCGGCCGCGTCTCCGCCAAACCTCGCATTCCTGTTTCCGGGCCAGGGTTCGCAATACCCTGGCATGGGCCAGGGCCTTTACCGGCGTTATCCAGTCGTTGCGCGAACGCTCGACCAATGCGCTGCGATTTTGGAACCTTTGCTTGGCCTCGACCTGCGCACGGCCCTTTTTGGAGACCCCGTGGCGGCCGGGCCGCGGCTTCAGGCGACCGCGCTCGCGCAACCCGCTTTGTTCAGTGTCAGCTTTTCCGTCGCGGCGTTATGGCGGAGCCTGGGCTTTGAGCCAGCCGCCATGCTCGGCCACAGCATCGGCGAATTCGTCGCGGCGACGCTCTCCGGGGTGATGCAGCTCGAAGACGCCCTGATGATCGTCGCCGCACGTGGCGCCATGATGCAGGAGCTGCCGGTAGGAGCGATGCTCGCGGTCAAGCTCGCTGAGGCGGAACTAAAGGCCTGCCTGCCAAGCGACCTGTCGATCGCGGCGGTCAACGGCAAAGCCGCCTGCGTTGTTGCCGGACCAAGTGCCGCGATTGACGCCTTCGAGGCGAAGCTCGCCGCCCGAGGCACCGACTGGCGGCGGTTGCGGACCTCGCATGCTTTTCATTCGGCGATGGTTGATCCGGTGATCGAACCGCTGGCGGAGATCCTGGCGAAAATACCTCTAAGCCCACCTAGCGTGCCTTACGTCTCCACCATGACGGGACATTGGATAACGGCAGATCAGGCGACGGACCCATTTTATTGGGCACGGCACTGCCGCGAGACGGTGCGCTATGCGGCGGCGCTCGATTGCCTCGCCGAGCCGCTGCCTCCAATCCTGATCGAGGTTGGCCCCGGGCGGACGCTCACGAGCCTCGCCCGGCAAAACGAAGCGGCGCGCCGGGCACCCTTGATCGCCGCATCGCTCCCAGATGCCCTCGAAGAGCGCGACGCGAACGCGGTCTTTCTCGACACGCTCGCACGCCTGTGGGCCTATGGAACTGCGCCGGATTGGCGCGCGTTACGCGAAGGCGCGCCGCGCCGGCGCGTCGTCCTGCCTACTTATCCGTTCCAGCGGAAACGTTTTTTTGTAGACCCGCCAATTTCTAGTCCGGAGATGGCCAACCCGATTAAGGCCAAACCTGAAAATACAAACACTACTAAAGGAAATTATATTACCGCCATGGCCAATGAAACAGAGCAGCCGGCCGGCAATGCGGCCATCGCGCAACCACCCGAAACACCAGACCGGCTGGCATTGATTCGGGCCGAACTCGCTGTTTTGCTCGAAAATCTTTCGGGCGTCGACGTCGCCAACGCGCCGCGCGGCACAAGTTTCCTCGAACTCGGCTTCGATTCGCTGTTCCTTACGCAGGCAAGCCAAGCCATCAAGACTCGCTTCAATGTTGGCGTCAGCTTCCGCCAGATGATGGGCGAGCTTGCGACGCTGGATGCCGTTGCTGGACATCTCGACCAGGTGGCGGAAAATTTCGTGGCCAAGGCCCCCTCAGCCGCTCGAAGCGAACTCGAGGCTAGTCCCGCGACACCTCCTCAACCCGCAAGCCCCGCGCCCGGCGTTCCGGTAACTTCCGTGCCGGGACAAGGTATCGAGCAGGTCATGGCGGCGCAGCTCGCCAGCATGACGGATCTCATCAACCGGCAGCTCGAAACCTTGCGGCAGATTGGCGGTGCGCCACCTTCGGCCGCGGCGCCGGCCGTGGGGCAATCCCCGCAAGCGGCGGCGGCACTTCAAGCAAAGCCGCTTCCAGAAAAAAAAACATCCGGCGAAGCGTTTGGTCCCTTCAAGCCCTTCGCGCAAGCGCACGATGCCAGTCTCGACGCGGAACAACGCCGTTTTGTCACCGGTCTGATCGAACGTTACACAAGCCGAACGCGCGGTTCCAAGGACATGACCCAGGCCTCGCGAGCAGTGCTTGCCGATCCGCGGGTCGCCGCGGGATTCCATCCGGAATGGAAAGAGATCGTTTACCCTATCGTCACCACCCGTTCCGAAGGGTCGAAACTGTGGGACGTCGATGGCAACATTTATATCGATCTCTTGAACGGCTTTGGTCCGACCGCCTTTGGCCACGCACCCGATTTTGTTCGTGACGCGCTCATCGCGCAGATCGAAAAAGGCTTTGAACTTGGTCCGCAAACGCCTCTCGCAGGCGAGGTCGCAAAACTTCTTTGCGATCTCACGGGCAACGAGCGGGTGACTTTTTGCAACACCGGTTCCGAAGCGGTAATGGCAGCGATGCGGATCGCGCGAACGGTGACCGGGCGCAATCGGATCGTCTATTTCGCCGGCGACTACCATGGCCAATTCGACGAAGTGTTGGCGCGGGGCGGCATGCGCGAGGGGATTGCGCGGGTATTTCCGATCGCTCCGGGTATTCCACCCGAATCCATCGCCAACATCACCATCCTGGACTATGGAACCCCCGAGAGCCTTGCCTGGCTCGAGCAACACGTCCACGAATTGGCGGCGGTTCTGGTCGAACCCGTGCAGAGCCGGCGGCCGGACTTCCGTCCCCGGCAGTTTCTGGAGGCCTTGCGCGACCTGACCGCGAAGGCGGGAACCGCTTTAATCTTTGACGAAATCGTGACCGGCTTCCGCGTCCATCCGGGCGGCGTCCAGGCCTTGTTCGGCATCCGCGCCGATCTCGTCACCTACGGCAAGGTGGCGGGCGGCGGCATGCCGATCGGCATCCTAGCGGGCAAGGCCACGTTCATGGACGCCCTCGATGGCGGATTCTGGCAATACGGCGACGATTCCTATCCGGCCGTCGGAGTGACTTTCTTCGCCGGAACTTTTGTGCGCCACCCGCTTACGCTCGCCGCCACCGCCGCGGTTTTGAAGCATCTCAAAGACGCTGGGCCAAGCTTGCAAGAGAATTTGTCCGAGCGCACCGGAGAACTCGTGGACGAACTTAATGCCGTCTTTGAGCGCCATGGCGTGCCCGCTGAAATTCATTGTTTCGGTTCGATCTTCTTCTTCAAATTCCCCGCCGAGTATCATTTTGCGTCGCTTTTCTATTACCTCATGCGCGAACAAGGCATCCATATCCAGGAGGGCTTCCCCTGTTTCCTGACGACCGCTCACGACGATACCGATCTCGCGAAAATCGTCGAGGCTTTCGATGTGGCTTCGGGCCAGATGACGGCCGCGGGCCTCTTCGGGCGGACGCCCGAAGCGGCCGGGGCGCGCCAAGGTCAGCTCACCGAAAGCCAAATGGAAATTTGGCTCAGTGCCCAACTGGGCGACGCCGCTTCCTGCGCCTTCAACGAATCGGTGACGCTCGATATGCGCGGCAAGCTCGACAGGCACGCGCTGCGGAGAGCGGTGCGCGATTTGGTGCAACGCCACGAAGCACTGCGCATAAGGTTCGCGCCGTCGGGCGAGGGCTTTACCGTGATGCCGAGGGCGCCGCTCGCATTCACCATCGCCGCGCCGGAAGATAAACCTTTCGATGCCCGTCTTGCCGAAGTCATCGAAAGCGAGGCCTCGACTCCCTTCGATTTGGTTAATGGTCCGCTCATTCGCTTCACTTTGGTTCCGGACCACGGCCAAGACCGCCATTTGCTGGTGATGACCGCCCATCACATTGTCTGTGATGGCTGGTCAATGAACATCCTTTTGGACGAGCTTGGCGTGCTTTATTCGGCCTGCCTAAGCGGTGGCGCCGCTAGCCTGGAGCCGGCACACAGCTTCGTCGACTATGCGGCACGCCACGGCACGGTGCAGCCGGAGGCGGAGGCCTATTGGCTGGACCAATTCGCGCAACCGCCGGAGCCATTGGCCCTGCCGCTCGATCATCCGCGCCCGATGCTCAAAAGTTTCCGTGGCGATACGCTGCGCGGGACAATCGAGGCTTCCCTGTGCGAGCGCGTGAAGCAGGCGGCCTCGCGCCATGGCTGCACCTTGTTCGCGGTGCTGTTGACCACCTATCAATTGCTGCTTGCCCGCTTGAGCGGACAAACCGACGTCGTCGCCGGCATTCCCACCGCTGGGCAAAGCTTGCACGGCGATGGTCCTCTCGTCGGCCATTGCGTCAATTTCCTGCCATTGCGAGGCCAGTTCCTGGATGGCGGCACCTTCCTCGAAGCCGCGCGCAGGACCCAGCAGTTGCTTCTCGATGCGGCCGATCATCAAAGCTACACGTTCGGCTCGCTCGTCCGTGCGCTCGCCATGCCGCGAGAGGCGAACCGGCTTCCCTTGATCGAAGCGCAGTTCAATTTGGAACGGATCGGACAAAATCTTCCCTTCCAAGGCCTCGCCGTCTCGACCGACGCCAATCCCAAGCGGTTCGTGAATTTCGATCTGTTTTTTAACGTCGTCGCAGAAGAAGAAGGCCTTATTGTCGATTGCGATTACAGCAAGGATTTGTTCGACCCTGCCACGATCGCGCGTTGGATCGGCCATTACCGGACGCTGCTCGAAGCCGTTGCTGATAACATGGACCGGGAAGCATTGCGGCTGCCTATCCTGACGCGGACAGAAGAGAACGCGCTCCACGCGGCCCTCGCGGGGCCAGATCTTCCTGTGCCGGAACTCGCCATTCACGAATTGATCGATTTGCAGGCGGCGGCTACGCCGGACGCCATAGCGGTCCGCTTCGAAGATAAGACAATCACCTATCGCGAACTGATTACGCGCGCGGACCGCGTGGCTTGGCGGTTGATTGCCGCGGGCGCCGCACGCGGAACACCTGTCGCGATTTATCTCGACCGTGCGGCGGAACTCCCGGTCGCCATGCTCGCCGTCCTCAAGGCCGGCGGCGCCTATGTTCCACTCGATCCACTCTATCCGCCCGCCCGCAACCACGCGATCGTCGCCGAAGCCGACGTAAAGATCGCGTTGACTTCGGCGGCGCTCGAAGACGGCATCAAGGCGGCCATCCCGGTTTGCATTGGCATTGGTGAAGCGGGCGCGGACTCGCCTGAACAACTACTGCCGCCTCTTCCACGAGTGCGTCCAACCGATCTCGCGTATCGCATCTTCACCTCCGGATCGACGGGCAGGCCAAAGGGTATTGATGTCGAACATCGATCGGTCGTGAACCTCCTGACCGCGATGCGGCAATCGCCCGGTATTAGCGCCGCCGATGTCTTCGTCGCCGTGACGACGCCATGTTTCGACATTGCGGCTCTTGAAATCTTCCTGCCGTTGACGGCCGGAGCCGAGCTTGTGATCGCGAGCCGGGCTGATGTCATGGACCCGTTTGCCCTGGCCGCACTGATCGCCCGCACTTCAGCAACGATGATGCAGGCCACCCCGGCCCTATGGCGGGTGTTGCTGGAAGCGGGACTCAATCCGAAGGGGCTTAAAATCTTGTGCGGCGGCGAGGCGCTCGACCCGAAGCTCGCCCAAGATCTCGGACCTGGCGAATTGTGGAACATGTATGGGCCGACCGAAACGACGATATGGTCGTTGGCGGAACGGCAAAAAGGCGGCGCTGTCGATTTCGGCCGGCCGATCACGAACACAAGAATGTATATCCTCGACGCTGCGGGAAATACGGCGGCCATCGGGGTCGCGGGAGAGCTCTGCATCGCCGGCGCGGGACTGGCACAAGGATATCACAAAAATCAAGCGCTCACCCAGCAAAGTTTTACGGATAATCCGTTTGCCGGCGGGGCGAATGGGCGCCTCTATCGCACTGGCGATCGCGCCCGCTATCTCGCAAACGGCCGTTTCGAACTGCTCGGACGCACCGATAATCAAATCAAATTGCGCGGTTTCCGCATCGAGCTTGGTGATGTCGAAGATGCGTTGCGGCGTGTTTCCGGTCGCGCGGAAACCGCCGCCGTTTTGCACGGCGATGACCTTGTTGGTTATATCGCGGCGCCCGATGGCACCATCGAGAGCATGAGCGGACTGCGAACCAAATTGCGCGAGGTATTGCCGGATTACATGGTCCCGGCGCATGTCTTGCGCCTCGACGCGCTGGCCCGCACCCAGAACGGCAAGATCGACCGCAAGGCGCTGCCGCGGCCGGATGCCACGCAGGCGTTGCCGGAGCGGGTGATAGTGGCGCCGCAGACGCCGCTCGAGATTGCGCTCGCCGCGATTTGGAGCCATGTGTTGAAAATTGGCACGATTTGCATTCACGATAATCTCTTCGCGCTTGGAGCGGATTCGATCGACCTGTTCCGCATCGCGGCGCGGATGCGGGAACAGGGCCTTGGCCTTGATGCGGCAGACTTAATGCGGCACCCGACGATTGCCGAATTGGCGCGGGCAGCGAATGACCTGCCCGCAGAATCGATGCTCGCGCCAAGCAATACGGCGCCATCGCTGCAAAGTTTCAGGCGACGCGCGGGGGCATCGAGATGATAACGGAAGCAATACAGCAAATGCCTGGTCCGGAGACGAAGCCAAGCGAAGAACTGTCATTTCCCTGCTCGTCGTCGCAGCAGCGATGCTGGTTCATCCATTCGCTCAACCCTGGCGGTTCGGTTCTCAACGTCGCCTTGCGTTGGGAGATCACTGGCCGGTTCAATGCCTTCACAATCGAGAAAGCCTTCCAAACAATCATCGACCGGCACGAGATCTTGCGCACGAGGTTCGTCGAAAAAGATGACGAACCGGTGCAAGAGGTCGCGCGCACCGTCGATTTCCATCTCGGAATTGTTGATCTGACGGATATTCCCGAGGCACGCCAGCGCGACGAAGCCGTGGCATTGGCGCACCACGAGGCGCAGCTGCCGTTCGACATCAGTCAATTGCCGCTGATCCGGGTGACTATGCTGCAGCTGTCCGCCGATCATGCCATCCTGTTGGTGACCGTGCATCAAATCGCGTTCGATGGCTGGTCAATCCGCATTCTCGCCCAGGAATTCGGTGCAATAGCGGCGGCGCTCGACGCCAACGTTCCGCATGGCCTCCCGGAACCGCTCCTGCAATATGGCGACTATTGCCTCTGGCAGAAAGAATATTTCGCCAGCGGCAGCTTTGAGACGGAGACGGCCTATTGGAAAAACAAATTGGCGGGAGCGCCCTATTTCGAGATTGTTCCAGACCATGAGCGCCCCGGTCATCTGACCTACGGCGGCGAAATCCTCGCCGCTGTTCTGCCGTCGGAACTCGGCGGCAAGTTGGAGGAGGCCGCGCGAAAACACAATCTTACCGTATTCAGCTTCGGTTGCGCCGTTACCGCATTGATGCTGCACCGCTACAGCGGTGCTACCGATATTTCATTCGGTACCCAAATCGCCGGACGCGACGAAGTGGACCTCGAGAACTTGATCGGTGTCTTCCTCAACAATCTCGTGATGAGATTCGATGCTTCCGGCAACCCTTCGTTCGAGGAATTTCTGACCAGGGTGAATGGAACAGTTCAGGAGGCGCTCATCCATCAAAGGATGCCCTTCCACAAGCTGGTCGAGATTCTCAATCCTCCGCGCGATCCCGCGCGCACACCGCTTATTTCGGTGAATTTTACCGTGTTGCGCGATGTCATGGACCATAAAGCCTATGGTGCCTTCGAGCTCCACGGGCAACCTTCGCTATCGGCCGGCTCGCTCTATGATCTGTTTATTTTCATGGTGCATTGGCCGAACGGCTGGCGGATAGCGATCGAATACAAGCCCGACCTTTTCGAAAAGCAAACGGCTGAGCAGCTGCTTGGATTCCTTGTGGCCGCATTCGAATTTGCTGTTTCCAGTCCCGGTGCGCGTTTGTCCTCACTTGTCCCGCCGCTGCGAGCCAGAAGCGCTCCGCGGAAAACCAGTGCCGGTTTCGCCGCTATCGCGGCGCCGCCCCTCCCACCAAGCCCGCCTCCTGCCGGAGAGACGGTCGATGCCGAATCAAGGATGATGGCGATCTGGCGGGACGTGCTTCAAGTGCGAGAAATCGGCCCCACGTCGAATTTCTTCGAACTCGGCGGGCATTCCTTGATGGCGATGCGGCTCATGACCAAGGTCGCGAGCTCCTTTGGCGTCAAAACCAATGTCATGACCCTTTTTCAAGCGCCGACAGTCCGAGAGTTCACGGCCCGTGTGTCGAGGATCGAAGCGCCGCTGGAACCTTGGAGCATTGTCCAGATTCAACCGCGCGGCGACAAGACGCCAATTGTCGCCATCAACAATACAATGATCTATTACAATCTCGCGCAAAGAATTGGAACGGACCGGCCGTTTCTTGGCGTCCAGCTGTTCGATCCCAGCAATCCTCGCCCACTGGCCCGCCGCGACATGCCCGAGATCGCGGCCGATTACGTGCGCCTTATCCGCGAGGCCCGGCCTCGCGGTCCCTATATTCTATTTGGACTTTGTGTAGCGGGAGTCATCGCCTATGAAGCGGCGCAACAATTGAGACAGGCCGGAGAGTCAGTTCCCCTGGTGGTGATAGCCGACGCCTTTGTGCCTGGCTATATCAAGCGCCTTCCGTTCATGCGCCGTTTTCTGTTCCACTGCTCCTATCATTTGCACTCCGTCAAACATAAATGCGGACTCGTTCTAAGCGGGAAGCAGTCGGTGATGGAGTTTCTTGTGTCCTATAGGCTGGTGCGCCAAAGCCGGATTATGGACTTTGCCGCCGCGTTACACCTCATCAGCCGGGCAAAGCTGAGAGAGGCAAAGCTGGTCATTGATGACTGGGCCAACCAGTGGTTCTTGACGCATCTCGAAGACGCACGAGGCCATTATCAAGCATCCGCATCGGTAGACAATTTGGTGGTGTTGCAGAGCGACCAAGTCGTCACACATTTTGCCGACCCGAAGTTGAGCTGGCCCGATCTCGCCAAGGGCAAGCTTTTCGTTCACCGGGTCCCCGGCTGGCACGTCGATATGTTCCAGGGCGAGGGGGCGTGCCGGACCGCCGAACACCTGCGGTCTCTGCTCGACCAAGTGGATGCGGAGCGCGTCAATACGATCCGGAGCAACGCTTCGCGGGTTTAACGAGTATTCCCAAGTCTAAGTCCGTCGACGGGGCCCGCTCGTTCCCACGAACTCGGACCAAACCGCGCGCGCCGAAACACCAAGCAAAGTGCCAATGACAAAAAAGGCGAGTGACCTCTGATGGATCCGCTTAATTAACTTTGAGTGAGAACGATCGCAAAGCAAGCAAAAGAGGTTGACCCCGCCCCGAGGGACGGCGCCGTAGCCCTGCGAAGTAATCGTGAGAATTCCCTGATATGAATTTCGATCGCTGGCGCGACTGGTATAGTTGGATGATCGGAGCTCTGATCATCCTGACGGTTATCGTTACAGCCATTGTGCAGTATCGTTCGACGCGGCCGCCGCGCGCATTTGCTCTCGTCGGTTTGGCGGCTGGATTTGGGATTGGCGGTCTGCTCTTCGTCCCAGCGGTACCCCGAATCTTGACGGCATTGCGGCATTTCGTGATCGCCGAGGCCCCAACGGCGACGTCCGGTCCATTTCAGGTTACGGCCGTCAACACTGCTCTTCTAGCTCCAGCGGCCAATGACCCGCCGGTCTTGGTGCAAATCTGGTATCCCGCGGCGGCGAACTCTCCTCCGGCAAACTCGGTGTTCCAATCCACGGCGCCGGTTGCCTGTGCAAGAGTTATGGATGGGCCGCGCCTGCCAGATGAGCGGTCAAAATTTCCCATTCTCCTCTACGCGCCAGGGAACGGCGGCGTAAGGGACGAGAATGCCTCGACAGCCGCGGAGCTTGCGAGCCATGGTTATGTTGTGGTGGCCATCGACGACATAGATCGCGATCAGCGCTCGCCGACAGCGGCGGACGACTGGCAACCCTTGAATTACGACTTCTCATCCATCGAAGCATTCAAAACCATGTTGTGGACCGGCGATCGCAAAGTCCGTCGCCAAGCCGAAAAAGCACTGACGGCGCTCGACCGGCTCAAAGCTTGCGCCGACGCGGACTGGCGCGCCCGCATTCAATACGACCGGATTGGGTTCTTCGGCTTTTCGTTTGGGGGCGCCACGGCGGCGGAGGCCGGCACCTTTGACCCACGCGTCGTTGCCGTGGCAAATCTCGACGGCGACCTCTTCGGCCGCGCGGCATTTGGGGACCTCGATAAGCCTTACCTGATTATCCTCACCAAAGACGCCGTCTTTCCAGCGCCGCGCCAACTCCAGTCCCCAAACCCTAAAAAGCGGTTTGAAGCAGAGCTGATGGCTAGAGATCTGCGCGAGGAAGTGCGGCTCGCAAACCGGCCCCGCGGCTTTGGGTTCCGTATCCTCGAATCTCTCCATGAAAATCTTTCCGATCAGATCTTCAAACGGCGCTTTTTCAAGTCGTGGTTGCTCACGCACCCATATCGAGTAAAGTCGATACGCGATGCTTATCTACTTGCATTCTTTGACACTTACGTCCGCGATATGCCCTCCTCCCTGCTCACTCAACTGCCATCGCCCTTTCCCGAGGTCGAAGTGTTGAAGGCAAACGAAACTTGGCTCAAAGAAGCCGCCACGATACAAGTCAATCTTCCGCAATATCGAATTGATCCCGCCGCGCCGCGTCATTGAACAATCATATAAACTGCGGCCGCGTCTTACAATTGATCGCATGCCGCATGGCATTCGTTGGGCATGACTTAACCGCTCGATCGGGATTCATCGTGCGATAGCACGAGCGGGCAAAAGGACTACGAATCATCCGGACACGAAACCGGATCGACACTATCCGCCCCAACATTATCGATTTTTCAGATTTACACGAACGAACGCCCCGGAGCGTCCGCGACAGGCTGGTGGCTGCACGAAGGAGCGGCGAGCACGTGCTGCGCACCGCATCACTTCATCGCGCGGATTTAGGCGCGCCGGCGTGCCTCGCCCGCGCCAGTTTCATGCCTCGAAATTCCTCCGCCGCAAGGATGTACTGCCCGGAGCGCCACTCCTTCCACGGCGTCATGCGTTAGCGACGCATGAACTGGAGAGCCCTGGCCTCAATGGCGGTACGACGGCGGTGGCCGGGCTAGCTCGTCTTTTCAAGACTTGAGATTACAGCGGCGCGGCGTGACTTTCGATCCGTGGCGGCGGCGGCGGAGATTCCGCCTTGGCGACTCCGGCCTTCACGGCGGACTGAATTTTTTCGAAGGCTCGAACCTCGATCTGGCGCACCCGCTCCCGGGAAATGTCGAATTCGTCGGACAGCGCCTCAAGTGTCATCGGTTCATCGGCAAGCCGCCGCGCCTCGAAAATGCGCCGCTCGCGAGGGTTCAAAACGCCGAGCGCATCACGGAGCGCGACGAGACGATTGCCCTTCTCTTCCCGTTCGGCAAGGGCGTGCTCCTGGCTGGCGGCGTTATCGATAAGCCAATCCTGCCATTCGCCCTCGCTTTCATCGCGCAATGGCGAGTTCAGCGAGGCGTCCCCCGTCATCCGCCGGTTCATGTCGATAACGTCCTTTTCGCTGACACCGAGCCTGCGCGCGATCGTCTTGACTTGATCGGGACGCATGTCGCCGTCATCGAGCGCCGAAATTTGGCTCTTCGCCCGCCGCAAATTGAAGAAAAGCTTCTTTTGGCTCGCTGTCGTTCCCATTTTCACGAGCGACCAGGAGCGCAGGATATATTCTTGAATAGAGGCGCGGATCCACCACATGGCATAGGTCGCCAAGCGAAACCCTTTATCTGGCTCGAAACGTTTGACCGCCTGCATGAGGCCGACGTTGCCTTCCGAGACAACTTCGCTGATCGGCAGACCATAGCCCCGGTAGCCCATCGCGATCTTGGCAACGAGCCTAAGATGCGAGGTCACGAGCTTATGCGCCGCTCCCGGGTCCTCGTGCTCGCGCCACCGCTTGGCGAGCATATATTCCTCCTGCGGCTCCAACATCGGAAACCGCCGGATCTGAGTGAGATAACGGGCAAGCCCGCTCTCCCCTGAAATCATTGGCAATGCAGCATTCATTGCACTTTCTCCTCGGGACCCCTGGGTCAGCGGATCCCCTGGCCGCTACCTCGGCCGACCTAGCGATTCGACAATATAGAACACCACGACCACGGCCGAAAGAGGGCTGGACAACGCGTTCGGATTAAAGTTCGGCAATATTACACAACAAAGAGGTTCACTCTGTACGATACAATCGATTGCTTACGTCTTAAACTACGATGCATTCGGCTTGGCGTTGCGTCCTCCGGTAAATTATGCGTGAAACCTTACGTGAAACACCCATCCTACCGCCGTTTCCTTGCCAAAGATTATCGCCGCCGGGCGAATCAAATCTCTTGCCCTGGTCTCGCCGCCTCCCCGCTGGCGAGCGCATCGCGGAGCCTTCGCAGGTCTGGCGGCAGCATGCTCTCGAAGCGCATTTGGACTCCAGTCACCGGGTGCGGGAAACCGAGCTCCGCCGCGTGCAAGGCTTGCCGGGAGAGAGACACGAGGCAGGCCTGGGCATTGGGCAGGAGCCGCGCCGTCTTGCTCTTGAAACCCGTAGCATATACCGGGTCGCCCAGCACCGGATGGCCCAAATGCGCCATGTGGACGCGAATCTGATGGGTTCGCCCCGTTTCTAGCTTGCATGAAATAAGGCTTGTTTCGCCAGCAAAGCTCTCGATAAGCCGCCAATGGGTCACCGCCCGGCGGCCGCGCCAGGCCGGCATCACGGCGATCTTTTGACGGCTGGCAGCATGTCGGGCGAGCGGCGCATCGATGGTGCCGGAAGGCCGCGCCGGGGTACCCCAAACGAAGGCCAAATAGGCGCGGGATAGCGGCAAAGTCATCCCATGGTCGGCGAAGATCCTGGCCAGCCCATGATGCGCCGCGTCCGTTTTCGCAACGACCAAAAGGCCAGATGTGTCCTTGTCGAGCCGGTGCACGATTCCGGGCCTTCGCACTCCACCGATCCCGGAGAGGCTTGCACCGCAATGGGCGATCAGCGCATTGACGAGCGTTCCCGATTCATGTCCGGCGGCGGGATGCACCACGAGCCCGGCCGGCTTGTCAATGACGATCAAATGTTCGTCCTCAAAGACGATATCGAGCGGAATATGTTCACCCAAAGGCGCGGGATCGTCGGGCGGTGGAAGGAGCAAAACGGCGGTTTGCCCCGCACGGATGAGGTGACTCGGGTCTGTTGCCGTCGCTCCGTCGATGGAAACGTGGCCTGTTTCGATCAGGCTCTTCACTCGCGTGCGCGATAAATTTGTTGCCGCCGCCGCAAGGAAACGGTCGAGCCTCTGGCCGCC
>DATBQJ010000240.1:0-20153 GCA_036560885.1 Methylocella sp. | reverse complement strand
GTCAAGGACAACATTGACGTCGCCGGGTTGCCAACCACCGCAGCCTGCCCAGCCTTCGCCTATCGCCCGGAACGATCTGCCCCAATTGTCGAACGACTGATCGCCGCCGGCGCCTTGCTAATAGGTAAAACCAATCTGGATCATTTCGCGACGGGTCTCGTTGGCGTGCGCTCTCCTTATGGTATTCCGCGCAACCCATTCGATCCCGCAATGGCGCCAGGCGGATCCAGTCGGGCTCCGCGGTGGCCGTGGCAGCGGGACTGGCCTGCTTTTCGCTCGGCACGGATACCGCTGGCTCCGGCCGGGTACCGGCGGCTTACAACAATATTGTCGGGTTGAAGCCGACGCGCGGGCTGCTTAGCACGCGCGGGGTTGTCCCCGCCTGCCGCTCGCTCGACTGCATCTCGATCTTCGCCTTGACGGTCGATGACGCGGTGACCGTCCTCGGCGTGGCCAGCGGTTTTGACCCTGACGATCCCTATTCGCGCGCGCCGCCGCCTGGCTTTGCCACCCGGCCTTCAACCGCTCCTGCTTCGTTCCGCTTCGGGACACCGCATCGCCGCCAGCTTCGATTTTTCGGCAACGGAGAGGCTGCCGCGCGGTTCGACGAGGCTATTGACCGCGCTAAAGCGCTTGGAGGCATCGCCACGGACATAAAATTCGAACCGTTCATCGAGGCAGCCTCGTTGCTGTACGGGGCCTGGACGGCGGAACGCGTTCTCACGCCACGAGCACTTTTGACGGAGCAGCCGGAAGCGTTGCACCCGGTCACCCGCGCTGTCATAGAGAGCGGCCTAGCTATGAGTGGCCTCGATGTCTTTCGCGCCCAGCACCGGCTGCAGGCGCTTGCCCAAGTGATTAGTCCAATCTGGCACGGCATCGACTTTCTGCTGGTGCCCACCACCGGCACTGCCTACACCCTGACCCAGATTGCGGCTGACCCCATCGCACGGAATGGCGATCTCGGCTTCTATACCAACTTCACCAATCTCTTGGATCTTTCAGCGATCGCCGTTCCCAGCGGATTCACGGCGCGTGGTTTTCCAACAGGGGTCACTTTGATCGGACCCGCCTGGTGCGACATGACTCTCGCTAGCGTTGCCAGGGGTATGCAGCAGCTTGCCGCCACTCCGCTCGGCGCGACCGGCATTCCGCAAGCACCGGTTGAGCCTTCTAGCGGAAGAAGGCTACGTAGCTTTACGCATAAGATACCGTAGTCAAGTCGGCGACATCGAAGTGTCCGATAGCGGCCTCGGTATCCGTTCCGACGATCTCGAAACGATCTTTGAGCCATTTGAGCGCGGCCAGATGCCGAGAGTCCGCGCCTTGCCTGGAACGGGCTTGGGGCTTACGATCTCGAAGCTGCTGATCCATATTATGGGGGGTGAAATTTCGGTCGAGAGCACGCCGGGGGCCGGGAGCAAATTCCGCTTGCGTTTGCTTTTGCCGGAAGCAATGCATTCCGCCGACGACCTTGTGTCGAAACCTGAAATTCGGGGTTACTCCGGTCCGCCAATCACGATTTTGCTGGCCGACGATGACCGCAATCATCTTGATTTTGTTCAGCGCATCCTCCGCCCGCTTGGCTTCACCCTGTTTACTGCGCCCGACGGCGCCGCCGCTGTGCGGCTTGCTACGGAAATCCATCCCGATCTCGCCATGCTCGATATTTCGATGCCCGGTCTCGATGGCTGGGAAGTGGCAAGGGCATTGCGGCAAACCAGCAAGCGCGGGCTGAAGATCATGATGATTTCGGCCAATGTGCAGGATTATCGTACCGGCGGGCAGACTGACTGCCCACATGATGCCTTCCTCGTCAAGCCGCTCGACATTCAGCAAATGCTGGATACGATAAAATCCCAAACGCAGATCGAATGGATTTACGACCTCCCGGCCGTCGAGGCGATCGAGGCCTCGCAGCATAATGTTCCGATAGGGATCGATCGTCATCTCGATGAACTTCTGCAGCTGGGCCGCATGGGTTACGTGCGCGGTATCGAAACAAAGCTGAAGGAATGGGAAGCGGCCGAACCGGAAGCGGCGGCCTTTATTGCGCGGTTGCGGACAATTATTCGCCAGTTCGAGCTGAAAAAATACATGGAAATATTAGGGGCAATCCAACGCCATGAGTGAGGCGCCGAAACGCCGTGACAAAATCCTTGCCGTCGACGACACGCCAGAAATGCTCGGACTGTTGACCGAGGTACTGGAAAAAGCAGGACTCACGGTGTTAGTTGCGCGCGATGGCGAAAGCGCGCTTTGCCTGATCGAGGAAATCACCCCGGATCTCGTCCTAATGGACGCCGTGATGCCTGGAATGGACGGCTTCGAGACCTGCCGCCGGATGAAACAGGCGCCGCATTCCTCGCACCTTCCCATTATATTCATGACAGGACTCAGCGAGACCGGTCATGTGGTCCAGGGCTTAGCGGCTGGTGGCGTTGACTAGATCACCAAGCCGATCGTGATCGATGAATTGCTGGCACGTATCCGGGTGCATCTCACGAATGCCCGGGCCACGCTTGGTGCACGAACCGCTCTCGACGCCACTGGGCGTTGTCTCCTTGCCACCGATGAAACCGGCCAGATCCTATGGTGTACGCCGCATGCCGAACGGCTTCTCGCGGACAGGCTTCTCGACGCGACCCGGCTTGATCCTGAAATCGCCGAGCGGCTCAACCGTCTTCGTCAAGACACAAGCACAGGGGCAAAATGTACCATCCTCGACATTGGCACGCGGCGGCTCGAATGTTTTTATTTGAGTCGCGCGGGTGCAAACGAGTTTCTTTACCGCCTCACTGAAGCAAATGCGGCCGACGGTGCAGAGGTTCTGAAAGAGGCTCTAACCCTCACCGCGCGGGAAGCGGAAGTTTTGGTCTGGCTCGCGGCGGGTAAATCCAATCGCGATATTAGCGACATTCTCGGTATCAGCCCGCGCACGGTGAACAAGCATCTGGAGCAGATCTTCGCCAAGCTTGGCGTTGAAAATCGCTCCGCCGCCGCAGTAATCGCGGTCCGGGCGCTGTCCGCCCGGTTGTAGCTACAGACCCGTCCGCTAAATATTGACGAGGTGGGCCACCTCGGCGGCGGTTTCGTCGCACGTGTTGCCCTTGCGAATGATACGGCCGCTTTGCATCACGCTGTAGCTCTCGGCAAAGGACCAGGCGAATTCAAGATATTGTTCGACGATCACGATGGTGACGCCAAGTTCATGCCTGATCTGGCGCAAAACCTCCTCGATCTGCTGTACGACATTGGGCTGGATCCCTTCGGTCGGCTCATCGAGGAGTAACAGCTTCGGCTGTCCGCATAACGCGCGGCCAATGGCCAATTGCTGCTGTTCGCCGCCGCTGAGCACTCCGCCTTTCCGGGCAGCGATCTGTTTGAGCTTTGGAAACAGCTCGTAGACATGGCTAGGGATTTCGCCCAAAACCTCGCCTCGCCCGGCAAGTGCGGAAAGCCCCGTTTCAAGATTTTCTTCGACCGTCAGATGCGGGAAGATTTGGCGGCCCTGCGGCACGAAGCCGATGCCCGCGCGGGCGCGTTCATAGGCCTCCAATTTGGTGACATCCTCGCCGTTAAACCAGATTGACCCGCTGGTCAGTCTCAAGGAGCCTATGATCGACCGCAGCAGCGTCGTCTTGCCGACCGCCGTTACGCCCTATGAGGGCCACTGCACTGCCCTCCGCGACGTCCAGGTCGATATCCCAAAGGACCCGGCTTTGGCCGTAGGCAGTCGAGACATGATCAAGTTTCAGCAGAGTGGTCATCGTCGGTCTTCTGCTGATCGGCACCCAATTGCAGCGATGGTTCTGCGGTCTCAACGATTTCCGGCCCATCTGGGCAGGGGTAGGACTTCTCTCCCATGGCTTTCGTATCTGGCTCGGGAGCGCTTTGTTCCATCGCGGTCAATTCGATCTGCGAGGTGCCTTCTTGAGAGAAGCCATCTTGAGGTGGCGCAGCGCGCCCCGTAACGGCTTCAAGGGCGTGCCCGGCCGTCTCAGAGAGACTTGGTCCGCCCTTGCTACGACTCGAAGCACCTTCCTCGGCGGCTCGTCCCAAATATACCGCCGCCACCTCGGGATCCTCGCGAATTTGGGCGACGCTGCCTTCCTTGAGGAACCGCCCCATATGCATGACGGTCACCCGTCCATCGAGCTGTTCGACAAAACTCATATCGTGGTCAATCACCAATACGGCGTGGCGGCCAAGAAGCCTTCGAATGAGCATCGCGGTCCGGCTGGTTTCCCCTGGACCCATCCCGGCGGTTGGTTCGTCGAGAAGCAGCAGTTCGGCATCGGTGGCCACCACCATGCCAATTTCCAGCCATTGCTTTTCGCCATGGGCGAGTTCGCCCGCGCGAACATCGCGGCGGTCCGAGAGACCGATTGTCTCAAGTACTTCTTCAACACGTTCAAGCTCTTCGGACGTATGAGACAGCCCGAACGCATGCCACCGCCGGCGGTCCTTTTGCGCAGCGATAAGCAGATTATCCAAGACGCTAAGGCTGGGTAAAACCCCGGGGGTTTGAAATTTCCGGCAGATCCCGCGCCGGACAATCTCATGCTCGGACAGTTCCGTAATGTCCTCGCCCTTAAAAAACACCTGACCGTCGGTTGCCCGGACCCGCCGATGATCGTATCGCACAAGGTAGATTTGCCAGCGCCGTTGGGCCCGATCAGCACGCGCAAGGATCCGCGATCAAGGGTTAGACTGAACACATTCAGCGCCTTGAACCCGTCGAAATCCACGGTGACACCATCGACCGCCAAAAGCAGCTGCGGCTCGGCCGAAGTGTGAGAGCTGAGAGGCATCGTTCAGCCGTCCAGTCTCGGCACTGACGCTGCGCGCGGTGTCGCAAGCGGCCTCCGACGGCTTAACCGCGTCCATCCGCCGGACATCAATTCGGCAATGCCGTTCGGCAAGAATGTCACGACAAGAACAAAGGCTAAGCCCCAGAGCGTAGAGCCAGAAATCAGGGAATTCACTGCTAATCTTGTCCCTGGCGAAATTCACCAAAAGCGTGCCAGCGATGGCGCCCCACAGGCTCTGGCGCCCGCCAATCGCAACCCAGATCACCATTTCAATTGACGGCACCACCCCGACAAGCGCCGGAGAGATAACCCCCGAATGCAATGTGAACAGCGCGCCAGCGATTCCAGCAAGGATTGCGCTGACCGTGAAAGCGACGACTTTGTAGGGCGCTGGATCGTAACCCAAGAACCGAATACGGTTTTCGCCGTCGCGTGTCGCGCGCAAGAGCTTGCCGAAACGTGAGGCCAGCAACCAACGAACACTGGTGAAGGCGGCGACGACAAGCAACCAGGTGAACCAATTCAAAGCGCGGATCGTGCCGGCCGCCGCCAAATCGAACCCAAAGAACGTTTGAAAGTCCGTCAACCCATTGAAACCGCCAGTCAACGGCTGCTGGCTTATCAATAAAGTCGCAAAGCACAGCGCGGAAGCTTGGGTAATCAACGCGAAATAAACGCCGCCCACCCGCCGGCGGAACACGAGCCACGAAAACAACGCGGCGAAGATTCCGGGCACAAGGATGACGCCAAGCACGGCGATGAAAGAGTTGCCGAATGGATACCACCACCATGGCAGCGTCTCGCGGCCGCTCCATGTCATGAAATCCGGCAGCTCTCCCGGAGCCAGCGTGACAAGCTTCAAATTCATGGCCAAGGCGTAGCCGCCCAGGCCAAAAAATACCCCTTGCCCCAAGCTTAATATCCCCGCTTCGCCCCAGAGCAGCACCAGGCCAATCGCTAGGATCGACATGGCGAGGAACCGGGACAATAAGTTGAGTTCGTAAGGCGATATCAACCAGGGAGCGAGCAACGCAAGACCGCCCAAGAGCAACGGCGCATTGCGCGTCAATTTCGCTTTCATGCCTGTAGCCCATGCGGACTTCGCGGGGTCAATTTTCGAGTGCTCGCGATCGGACGGCAATCACTCTTTGCGGGCGGAATTGAATGAATAGAATGACGAAGGCAAGGAGCAGAACCTGCGACATGCTGACATCGACAAAGATCTGGACCAGTGCCGAAAACAGTCCGACAAGGATTGAAGCAATGGTTGTGCCAACCATGCTTCCCAAACCGCCCAGAATCACCACGAGGAAAGCCGGCACAATATAGCTTTGGCCGACATTCGGCGTCACCGGACCAAGGAGCGCCAAGACGACACCCGCCAAACCCGCAATGCCGGTGCCGAGACTAAACACCATTAAATCGACGCGCCGGACATCGATCCCAACGGCGGCAGCCATAGACCTATCCTGATTAACGGCCCTGACAAGGAGTCCAATCCGGCTCCGCGCCATGAAGATCGCAAGAGCCGACAGGACGAGCACGGCAATGAGCAGAATGTAAATCCGCGTCGCCGGCAGATTGAGCGCGCATCCGGCGTGAATCCCGATCCATGATTTCCAGTGAGGCGTCGACAAATGGCGCGAGATCCATCTTGTTGATCACCAAGAGATCGCTGCGGGTAATGCCTGGGCCGCCTTTGCGAGGAATTTTGTCGCCAGCGGAAACATCGATGACGTAGATCGTCAAATCGGCCAGTTCTGGGCTGAAAGTCGCCGCAAGATTATCGCCGTCACTTTCGATGAAGATCAAGTCGAGACCGGAGAATCTTGCGTTCATGGCGTCGATCGCGGCAAGATTGATCGACGCGTCCTCCCGGATTGCGGCGTGCGGGCAGCCACCCGTCTCGACGCCCATGATCCGGTCCGCAACGAGTGCGCCCGACCGGGTCAAGAATTCGGCGTCTTCTTTTGTGTAGATGTCATTGTGATTGCGGCAATATTCCAATGATCGCGCATCGCTTTGCATAATCTGTCGACCAAAGCAGTTTTCCCTGAACCGACAGGGCCGCCAATACCAATGCGCAACGGGCCATTTGATGAACTCATGAGCGAAATAGCCTCGTGTATTGGGTTTCATGGCGCATCGAACAAATCTCGATACAAGGAGCAGCGCTGCCGAGGTCGGCGAGCGGCGCTGCTTCGGCGAGCGCGGCAACATTAGCAACGATCGGCCGCAGCGCTGCCATCGCGTGCTGACCATCCGTCTGCCCCAAAGGTATCAGCCGGATCCCCGCCGACACGAGATTGGCCGCAATAGCATGGCAAAACGCCAGCAGCATCGGCTGCAGCGGAACGCGCCCCGCGCAGGCTGCGCCAACCGCAACGGAGTAGACAATCGCGCCTGAATGGTTCGTGGCAAGACTATCGAGCGCGGTGCCAGGCCAGGCGGCACGCGTGGTCAAAACAAATGCCGAACCTTGCTGGAGCGATTCCAATGCCATTTCCCGCGTCGTGCGGAGCGCCAGCCCCAGTTCGACAATATGATCAAGCTCGTCGTGCTGCCCCGCTGCTGCCGCGCGCCAGGATGCAGCGGCCAATACAAGATCTGACCAACCGGCCCCGCCTTCCAAGACGGTGGCGATATAATCTGTCAGATCGTCCACGGACTTCATCATGCCCGAGTCGACCGCCCATTCGATCCCGTGACTATAGCTGTATGCGCCGACCGGATAAGCTGGAGACAACCAGTTGGCGAGAAGCGTCAACCAGTCGTAGCCATCATCCATGGAAACCGTCGTGGCCATGGTCATGGCCGCGGCCTCCTCCATAAGCGCCGGGTTCAGGCGAAAAAGGCCGTTCAACCTTGGCGCATTTCGCGCCAAGTCCGATCACCATCTCCTCGATGACATGATCTTGCCGGATCAGCAGCGACCCGTCGAGCACCTGGACCGCCAAATGCCGATTGCCCAGATGATAGGCGAGCAACGCCAAACTGCATGAACCCGCACTTATCTCCAAAAGCGGCTCTGGCGCGGCGATGACCCGGACGACGCCACCATCTTCCAATGCCAAGCCGTCACCGTCATTAAGCCGCGCCGGTTGTTTCAAATCCAACAGAAATTCGCCCCCTTCGCCATCCTGGCTGAGAAGGACACGGCGCCGGTGGCGATCGTCCCAACATAGCGTCACCGAGCCAACTTCGGTGTTGGCGGGCCAGCGTCCGGCAGGAAAAACAGAGATGGCTCGCCTGGCTCCAACATGATCAGAACAGGAAATAGCGCTGTGCCATGGGCAGCACATCGGCGGGTTCGCAAGTTAGCAATTGGCCATCGGCGCGGACCTCATAGGTTTCCGGATCGACCTCGATGAATGGCGTCGCGTCATTAAGGATCACGCTCTTTTTTGAAATTCCGTCTCGCACGTTGCGTACCGCTTCCAAGGGACGGGAGAGAGCATATCGTGCGCCGATCCCGCCGTCGACGGAAAGCTGGCTTACGAAGAGCAGGCTTGTTTGTGTCAGGCAGCGCCCGAAGGCGCCGAACATCGGACGGTAATGCACCGGCTGCGGCGTGGGATGCTGGCGTTAGGGTCGCCCATCGCCGCCGCCGCGATGACGCCCGCCTTCAACACAAGATCCGGCTTGACACCGAAAAACGCCGGAGACCAAAGCACCAGATCTGCCAGTTTACCTGTTTCCACCGACCCGACGACGTGAGAAATCCCATGCGCGATGGCAGGATTGATCGTATATTTCGCGATATAGCGGCGCGCGCGATAATTATCGTTGCTTGGCGCATCCTCCGGCAATGGACCGCGCTGACGGCGCATCTTGTCGGCGGTTTGCCAACATCTAATGATCACTTCGCCGACCCGGCCCATCGCCTGACTATCGCTCGATAACATCGAGAGTGCGCCGAGATCATGCAAAATGTCCTCGGCCGCGATGGTCTCCTTCCGAATTCGGCTTTCGGCGAAGGCTATGTCCTCGGGAATACGCGGGTCAAGATGATGACACACCATGAGCATGTCCAAATGCTCGTCCAGCGTATTTTTGGTGAATGGCCGAGTTGGGTTGGTCGATGACGGCAATACATTTGGTTCACCCGCGACCTTGATGATGTCGGGCGCATGGCCGCCGCCGGCGCCTTCAGTGTGAAAGGCGTGGATCGTTCGACCCTTGAACGCTCGAATCGTCGTCTCGACGAAGCCGCTTTCATTCAGCGTATCCGAGTGGAGGGCCACCTGGACATCGAGAGAATCCGCAACGGTGAGACAGCAATCGATCGCGGCGGGCGTCGTCCCCCAATCCTCATGCAGTTTCAAACCGCAGGCGCCGGCCTCGACTATTTCAATCAGCGCGGCGGATTTGCTGGCGTTGCCTTTGCCGAAAAATCCGAGATTGACCGGCAGGCCTTCCGCCGCCTGCAACATCTTCATCATGTGCCAAGGGCCCGGCGTGCAAGTTGTGGCCTTGGTACCCTCCGCCGGTCCCGTGCCGCCGCCGAGCATGGTCGTAATGCCGCTATAAAGTGCCTCCTCGACCTGCTGCGGGCAGATGAAATGGATATGAGCGTCGATGCCGCCGGCGGTCAGGATTTTGCCTTCCCCCGCGATGATTTCAGTCCCTGGTCCAATCACAATGGTGACGCCGGGTTGAATATCCGGATTGCCCGCCTTGCCGATCGCAGCGATCCGGCCTTCCTTCAAGCCGACGTCGGATTTCACGACGCCGGAATGATCTAGGATCACCGCGTTGGTAATGACAGTATCAGCCGCCCCTTCCGCTCGCGAGCGCTGACTCTGGCCCATGCCATCGCGGATGACCTTGCCGCCGCCAAACTTGACTTCTTCGCCGTATATCGTGTGATCGCGTTCGATTTCGATCAATAGCCCCGTGTCGGCAAGTCTTAGCCTGTCGCCCGTGGTCGGCCCGTACATGCTGGCATAAGCGCGTCGGGTGATCGTAACCGGCATGTCAACGGCCTTTCAGTTTGCCCATGACGGCGCCGTTGAATCCCCAGATTTCGCCGCCGCCCGCGAAAGCAATCAAATTGACTTCTCGCGTTTGACCCGGCTCAAATCGAACTGCGGTGCCCGCTGGAATGTCGAGCCGCATGCCAAGTGCCTGTTGTCGGTCGAACTGGAGTGCCGCATTGGTCTCGGCGAAATGATAATGCGAGCCGACCTGAATCGGACGGTCGCCGGTGTTCGCGATGCTTAACGCGCGCGGCAGACGGCCGGCGTTCGCCAAAATCTCGCCAGCCGCCGGGATGGTCTCGCCGGGGATCATCGTATCGGCTCGTGAACCGTGACGAGTTTTGAGCCGTCCGGAAAAGTCGCCTCTACCTGAACCTCTGGAATTATCTCAACTACTCCTTCCATGACCTGCTCGCGCGCCAGCACGGTCCCGCCCGCATCCATGAGCTCGGCGACGCTGCGGCCATCGCGAGCGCGCTCAAGAACAAAATCAGTGATCACCGCGACGGCTTCGGGATAGTTGAGTTTCACACCTCGCTCCAAGCGGCGGCGAGCGACTATTGCGGCCATCGCTATCAACAATTTGTCCTTTTCCCGCGGACTTAGATTCATCGACCCCCCCAAACCATGGTCCCGGCGATTGCTTGGCGAAGTTCGTCGGATAGCGCTGAAGACGCCTCCCGCAACAGAGCTTCATCATCACTCAAAAAGCGGGCGAGCAGAATGCCGTTAACGAAGGTAGCCCCGCCGCCATTCCGTGCCACTGCTTGTTGTGCAAGAGGCAATAGGGACGGCCGCTTCGCGGCCGAAATATATCACAGTAGCCAAGCCTGCGGAATCGCCAAAACCGAAACGCCGCGTCCGATGCACGGCGCAGTCGCCTTCAAGACGCAGGCGATCCTGCCACAGCAATTTCCCATCGCACCTAATCGACCACGTGTCTCGCAATTGACCATAGGCGAACTTTTCGCCGCGCGCGATCCGCCCGAAAACAACTACCTCGGACGCCAGAAAGCGCGAAGCGTTTTCAACGGAGACAATTTGTAGACGGGAGAGGCGCGCGCCGTCAAACAATATGGTTTCCTGAGGCAACCAGAGCAAAAGCCCTTCTCCGGCAACCCGCAGATCGCTCTCAACAGTGCAAATCTCGGTAAGGGAGCGATAGATTTTTTCCGCCGCCTGAGTTGTAACATGCAACCCCGCGCCCCTTCCTACGGTAACCATTGTTGAAATACGATCGCCCTCGACCAGACCGCCGCCAGTATTTACGACGATTGCTTCCATGATGGAGGCGCCGGACACGCGCGGAAAAAACACACGACAGGGCGCGTTCTGGCGCAATGCGTTCAGTCTATTGCCATCTGATTTCCAAGCTACACCAACGACAAGCCCACCATCGGCGCGCTGAAATCGTCGCGAAGGCGCTTCGGCAGATGACGCAGTTTCCGAAGTTATGTCCATCGCATTACGAGTGGAGAAGAAATTTTTTGGTCATGCCGTCAGCTACGTTTTCCAACTCACAAACGTCCGGCCATGACGGTGACCCTGGCTCGGAGTGCGCTCCGAGCCCGAATCGAAGACTAGCGCACCTGGCGACGTTTGCTCGAGCGCCGGTTGACAATGGCGTTGGCGATCGATTCCGCGCGCGAGATTGAAACCGGAAGTGAACTTCTCCGGATTTGGTGGACATTGGGTTAATCTTATTGAGCCGGAAAGCCGCGGGCTACCTTTGGTGCCGCAGCGGAAGTGGCTGGATATTATAGGTGGTGTAGTCTCTGAGTTGTTTTAATAAAGAGATTCGACTTTTGGCCGCCGATGGAAATTGCTCCGCGCTCCTCAGCCCGCCTATCCCTCCACCGCTCATTGCTCAACCAAAAAAATTCCTACCGCAATCGCAAACCCGCCCTATTGCCAGGAGGTCCTGGCCGGCTGCGTATTACAATTGGCTCCGCCGGTGATTTAAATACGTACCGGGCAGCGTCTGAGACCGTAATTTGTCTTCCAACATCTGATCGTCGGCGGTCATTCGCTTCAATCTGGAATTTGCCAATGCGGAAGGGCTGGTGTAGCCGAGTTCTGGACTCATGGGTAGAAACGCCGTCCCATGATAATTTGAAGCGGGACCGATGGACCGAAAACCCATCGCTTTCCGTATCGCATCGAGAGGCAAGTCCTTCGCCAGGAAGATGACTGCGGAGACCGGATCGTTCAAGAGCAGCGTCCAGTAGGCTTGTATGGCAGGCATAAGCCTATTGGAGGTTAAAAAGTTTTTTGCAGCAAAGCGATGCGATCTTGCGGTGGCCCATCGTCTGATGCGCGGCGGGATATGAGGGTTCTTTTCGATGTGCCGTGCCACGGTAGCAACGAGGCTTTTCCCCATGCGATACCGATCGCTCGACATTCTCTCCTCGTGGACACGATATCCGACGAGGAACGATCCAACTGCTTCGATCCGGTAGCGTGCGGCGAGCTTAAGTTCGAAATCGAGATCCTCGCAGCCACCTATGCCGGCAGCTGCATAGGACGGATCGAAGCCGCCGACAGCAAGCGCGGCATCCCGTCGAACTAACAGCGCACTGCCATTTCCCACCAAATTCATGGCGATGTGGCGCGCCAGAATAAATCCGCGGCATTCGATGGAACGGCCATCATGGACAACCCGGTCCTCCTCGTCAATTGTCCGGGAGAATGCATAGACGGCGGCCCAAGTCGGATCCGAAACATGGGCATTCAAAGCTCGCAGTTGGCATTCGATTTTACTGGTATGCCATAAATCGTCCGCGTCCAGGAACGCAACATAGGTTCCTCGAGCATTTTCTATCCCGCAGTTTCGCGCTCTGGCGACACCTCGATTCGCGGTCCTAATTAAACGGACGCGACCGTCGTCAACGGCAAAGCTTTCGACAATACTCCGGGTCCGATCCGTCGAACCATCATCGATGACGATTATCTCGGTATTTCCGTAGGTTTGATCGAGAGCCGAACGAAGCGTTCGCCCTATATACCGTTCCGCATTATATGCTGGTATCACGATCGATACCAGACTAGGCATATTGTCGAGCGCGTTCAATGCTCCTCCATGCCCCTCCACACAGCGTTCTATTTAATAAAAGAGCGGATTAGCAAACAATCATAAATCAGTAATCATTTTTCACTTATTGTCATTTTCATATGAACAAATATAAATTATGCCAACCCACATCACCTACAAGCTAAGTTGCACAAAGCAAAAGTATAGCTAGACCGTACGTGACGGTCTATAGCCTGTTTGCGTCATAAGCTTGAAAATACTTAGGCGAGATGATGTGAAAATTGCCGGCGACCGAGGGGTGGAAATCCGCTCGGCGCCGCGGGACTTCTCAGACCGGGAAGGTGAGCTTGGCGTCCGCGAATTGCCCGCCTGTGGCAAAGCATTTGTGGGACGTCACCTCCTGGTGCAGCATCGAAACAGCCCCAAGACTAGCCGGCTACTCCGTAAACAGCTTCCGGCTATGATGCGTAAGTCATTGATTTTAATGGTGCCGCAAGAGGGATTCGAACCCCCGACCCCCTCATTACGAATGAGGTGCTCTACCAGCTGAGCTATTGCGGCTGCGTTTGCCCGAAGCAAACACCAAATCTTGCAACCTGCCTCTTAGTCAAAGCGGCGAACCAAAGCAATATCACCATACGGGTGCGTGGGGACGGCGCCACTGCCGGGAAGGGTGTCGGAGGCGGTGCAGATAACCTATAGGCTGGCCGGACAGACGTGGTGAACCTTTGTTCAAGCTTGCGTTAGTCAGACAATTGACGCTCTTGGGACAATTACGAGGCGGCTGTGCTTGCCTATTTCGAGGAAAGTTTGCGGCATGCCAGGCTTAGCGCTATTGCCGCCGCGGCCGCGCGGCTCTCCATGACGGCCTCCCGCCGCCGCGCCCTCATGAAACCTACATTCCCGATTTGCGTCTGCATGTCGGCTCGATCAAGACGAAGGCGCGGGAGTTCCGGTAGGCTGCGACTATGAAACTGCATCCGCAAGACCTGCTGGAAATCGCCCACCTCACGCTGGATCACTACAACCGGCGCGCAGGAGAATTCTGGGAAGGCACGCGCGGCCACGATGTCAGCCAGAACATCGTTGCGCTGTTGCGCCATATCGAGGGGGAGCCGCCGTTCAGGATTCTCGATTTTGGCTGCGGACCAGGGCGCGACCTCAAGGCGCTTGCCGGGCGAGGCCATATCGCAACCGGTTTGGAAGGCGCCGCACATTTTGCAGCCATGGCGCGCGCCCATAGCGGCTGCGAAGTATGGCAGCAGGATTTTCTCAAGCTCGAACTGCCGGAAAACTATTTCGACGGCGTGTTCGCCAACGCCGCGTTGTTTCATGTCCCGAGCCAGGAGCTGCCGCGCTTGTTGCTGGAACTCTACGCCACGCTAAAACCGCGTGGTGTGTTGTTTAGCTCGAACCCGCGCGGGCACAACGAAGAAGGCTGGAATAGCGGACGCTACGGCGTGTATCATGATCTTGAAAGTTGGCGCCGCTATATGTCGGCCGCGGGGTTCGTGGAACTCACCCATTATTACCGCCCCGTCGGCGTGCCGCGCGAACAGCAGCCTTGGCTGGCGAGCGTCTGGCGCCGGCCGGCGCCGTGACATTCACCGCTTCTGCCGGGACGTCCGAAGCACTTAGGGCAAGCAGGTGCATGCAAGAGGGAGCGAGACATGAGCGAAGGAATTGCCCGGCGCTCGGCCGCGCCGCGGCGCGAGGACTATGTTGTCGTGGACGGCTCGCGAGGGCCCCGGCGTGATTTTAGGATCACCGCCGGCCTGCGCGAGGGTTGGGACGAGGAGGGGCGGGTCTACGACGTTTCCGAGGCCGTGCGCACCGCACGGGCTTGGATGAGGCGCCGGGTTGCTGCCGGCCTGCCGGCGCTGTCCGGCATGTTCACCCGCGCCGAAGTGACCTATGCCTGGCCGCGTCCGGACGGCTCGGCTGGCTCCGGCCGGGAACCGGTGGCGGTGTTCACCGGCGAGGCGGTGCATGCTTATCTCGGACATCTACCCGACCTAGAGATCGAACTGATGCTGAACGAGCTTGCGGTCGAACTCGGCACTGCGCTTGGGCAGGAACGGCTCTATGTGGCGTTTTGCGACCGGACCTGGATTCTCGACGCCGGCGAGCGCGAAGGGTAGCGGCGGATGGGCGCGGGAACTTGGAGCCAGCGCAATACTGCGATAGGTATATCTTTTACCCATGCGGTTTTTAATTGGCGCGCGGGTCGCGATTCTGGTCCATTTCCATGAAGGATGTTTTCGAGAACTATTTGCTCTCCCTGAGACAAGACCGCGGCGACAAGACCGAGCATTCGGACCGGCCCGCGCTCCTGACCCTCTTGAACGCGGCGGCTCAGGCGGCGGACCCAGGCATCCGCATCATCCACGAAGCGAAGAAAGTACCCGGCTCCGGTGCGCCAGATTTCAAGGTAATGAAGGCGGCGATGATTCTTGGCTATGTCGAGAACAAGACCGTCGGCGAAAACCTCGATCAAATTCTCAAGTCGGATCAAATCGCCCGGTACAAGGCGCTATCGAACAACATCCTGTTGACCGACTATTTGCAATTCATCTGGATCAAGGACGGCAAGGTCATCGGGCGCGAACTTATCGCCTTTCCGGACGATCTCGAAGGGAGGCCAAAAAAGCCGCGCGAGGATCGCGTCAAGGCGGTTTCGGATCTATTAAGGGGCTTTTTCTCCATCGCGCCGGAAGGTATTGGCCGGGCGCAGCAGCTTGCGTTGGCTCTCGCCACTCGTAGTCAATTCCTTCGCGACTTCCTCGACCGCGAATTGCGGCGGCAGGAAAAAGAGCACACGGAAGCGCGCCTTTATGGCCTCTATCAAATTTTCCGCGATCAGGTTTTTCACGAACTCACGCTTAGCGAATTCGCCGACGCGTTCGCGCAGATGCTCGCCTATGGACTCTTTCTCGCGAAGCTCAACTCCAACGGCGAAGTGATCACGCTTGCCAATGCCCGCCAATTCGTGCCGGGCTCGTTTCGCCTCATCCGCGAACTCGTGCAATTTTTGGACGATCTCACGGCGCTGGAATATGTTGAAATCCGCTGGGTCGTTGAGGAACTCCTTTCCATCGTGAATGGGCTCAAACTTCGTGAAATCCATGAAGACCTGTCCTTCAAACACCGCAAAGCAATTAGCCGTAAGGTGAGGGCGCAGGACGAGGAGGAACACCGCCTCTTCGAGCGCGATCCATTCATCTACTTCTATGAGGATTTTCTTGCCAAATACGACGCCAAGATGAAAAAGGCACGCGGCGTCTACTACACGCCGCCGCCCATTGTGAATTTCATCGTTCGCGCAGTGGACGACATCCTGAAAGAGAACTTCGGGATTCCCGACGGCCTCGCCGACCATAAGCGCGTTACCGTGCTCGATTTCGCCTGCGGGACCGGCACGTTTCTGCTGGAGGTTTTTCAGCGCATCTTCGATAATATCGGTGGGCCTGACGCCGGGCGCGCCGAACCGATTGTGCGCGAGCACTTGTTGAAGAACGTGTTCGGATTCGAATACCTAATCGCGCCTTATACGATCGCGCACTTGAAGCTGTCGCAATATCTCAAGGACCAGGGCCATCCGCTAAAGAGAAACGAGCGTCTTCAGGTTTTCCTGACGAACACGCTGGAGCCGATTAAGCCTCAGGCGAACTTCTTGCTACCTGCAATCAGCGCTGAAGTGGAAGCAGCGCAGACTGTCAAAGACCGCGAAATATTGGTGATCGTTGGCAATCCGCCGTACTCGGGCGAGTCCAAGAACAAAGGTCCGTGGATACGCGCAGCTATCGACGGCTATAAGTTTACGCTCGAGACGAATGAGGCTGGCCGTGAGGTAAGAAAGCCGCTAGGCGAGAAAAACTCTAAGTGGCTGAACGACGATTACGTCAAATTTATCCGCTTCGCTCAGATGAAAATGGATGCGGTGGATGAAGGTGTTGTCGGCATTATTACTAACCATTCATGGTTGGACAATCCCACGTTTCGAGGGATGCGCCAATCGCTTATGCGCAGCTTCGAGCAGATTTACGTGCTCGATCTGCACGGCAACGCAAAGAAGAAGGAGAACGCACCCGACGGGTTCGAAAACGAGAACGTGTTCGACATCAAGCAGGGAGTAGCGATTAGTTTTTTTGTGAAACGGCACGGCCTAGAGCGCGGCGTCTGGCGCGGCGATGTATGGGGCAAGCGGCTGGACAAGTACCGAACAACCGCCGAAGGCCATTTGAAATCGAGTGCTACGGGACCGCTTCGTCCAAATACTCCATACTATCTCTTCACTTACGAAGACGCGGACAAGCGGGGTCAATACAACGAGTTCCCATCTGTTCGTGATATTTTTGTTCTCAAAGGTACCGGAATTATCACGAAAAGAGACAATTTAACGATTCATTTTACGCCATCGGAGGTCTGGCGAGTCGTTGAGGAGTTCATCCGCATACCGGACCAAGATCTCCGCAGGACGTTCGAGTTGCCCGAAGATGTTCGAGATTGGAAGGCTATTCGGGCAAAAAACGATTTGCTGGAGTCAGGCCCAATCCGATCTCTGATTCAGAAAATCATCTACCGCCCCTTCGATGAACGCTTCACCTATAACACGGGAAATTCCCGAGGGTTTCTAGGATGGCCGGTGGCGAGGCTCATGCAGCATATGTCAAAAGCCAATATTGGCCTTCTTACGTGCCGACAAATTTCCTCAGGAGGTTGGGAGCATGTATTTTCTGCTAAAGGCGCAGTAGAGGATTCCGTCATTTCCAACCGTACAAAAGAACGCGGCTACCTCTTCCCTCTCTACCTCTATCCTCCGCCCGACGGCACCCGCCACTCCAAATCCAACCTCTCCAACAATACCGATTCATTCACTGGGAACTCCCGCGTCGAAAACATCGCACCTGCGTTCCGCAATTGGCTCGATGAAAGATACGAGCAGCATTTCTCTCCTGAAGAAATCCTCGGCTACATTTACGCCGTCCTGCACGCGCCGACTTACCGCAGCAAATATGCGGAATTTCTGCGCATCGATTTTCCGCGGGTTCCGTTTCCGGACTCGGCGGACGAATTTGAAAGCTTGTCGATCCTCGGCTACGCGCTGGTGCAGGCGCACTTGTTGCGCGATCTGCCGCGGCAAAAATTGGCCGCCTATCACGGAACGGGCGGCCACATAGTCGAGGCCGTGCGCTATTCACCCGAAGAACAGGCGGTCGCGATCAACAAGACGCAAGTTTTCAAACCGGTGCCGCTAGCCGTGTGGGATTTCCACATCGGCGGCTATCAGGTGCTCGACAAATATCTCAAATCGCGCAAGGGCCGCGTGCTATCGCTCGACGAAATGAACCATGTGTCCGCTATCGCTGACAGCCTCGCCTTCACCATCGAGCAGATGGCGAGGATCGACGAGGCGTACCGGGCCGCTTTTTCCGGCCGGGGATAACTTTACGCGAAGCTCGCACCGGCCGGTGCATTGGTGCATTATGCATATGTTTCGTCTCTTCCGAGCAGGGAACGCATGGCTCGCGGCAGTCACCCGGACTTGTTCGTAACCGAATCGCAGTCCGATTTGTTCGGCGCGGAGGCCGCTCCCGCCTATCGTCCCAATCCCGACAAGGTGCGCGCGCGGCTGCACAAAATTCTTAGCCAAGCGCGGGCGGCGCAGACATCCCCCTGGGAGCCCGCGCGTGTTTCGCTCTACCGCACCATTTTCCCGCAGATGACGCTCTTTCTGCCCGAGGACGAAGGCGCCCAATTGCGCTTCGAGTTCGAGACGGAAATGGCGCGGCTGGAGACGGTCTGATTTCCTTAGTGTCCGTCCAGAAACAAATTGAATCGGATGAATCATTTGTGATTCAAGGATGGCGGCCTGATTCGAGGAGGGACCGCCGATGTGGACGAAGGAAAACCGCGTGCGCTACAATCGCGACAAGCTGCGTTATCCGAGTGATCTGATTGACGCTGAATGGTCGCTGATCGAACCGCTGATCCCGCCGGCCAAGGGTGGCGGCAACAAGCGCCGGGTGAACCTTCGCGAGATCGTCAACGGGATCATGTATGTGCTCTCGACGGGATGCCAATGGCGGGCGATTCCGAAAGACCTGCCGCCGAAGAGCACGGTGTTCGCCTATCTCGATTTATGGATCTATGACGGCACCCTGGATCGCATGCACCACGCGCTTTACGAAGCGTGTCGCGAGCAAGCCTGCCGCGACACCAGCCCTACCGCCGCGATCATCGACAGTCAGAGCGTGAAAAGCGCCGAAAAAGGGGGGCCTGCATCGATCCACCTGGGTTCGACGCCGGCAAGCTGATCAAGGGCAAGAAGCGGCACATTCTCGCCGACACCGAGGGATTGCTGCTGCATGCCATCGTGCATGCCGCCGACATTCAAGATCGCGACGGAGGCGTTCTTCTGCTGGCCACGCTGTTTGGCCTGTTTCCTTTCTTGAAGAAGCTGTTCGCCGACAGCGCTTATCAAGGGCCGATCTTTCACAAGGCCGTTGGCAAAATCCTGCCCCAACTCGACATCGAAATCGTCAAACGTTCCGATCGGGCCAAGGGTTTCGCCGTCCTACCAAAACGTTGGATCGTCGAACGCACGATTGCTTGGCTCAATCGATGTCGCCGGCTCGCCAAGGATTGGGAAAATCTGAATGTCAAAGCGCTCGCTTTCTTGCGCTTTGCCTCAATCCGCCTCATGCTCAGAAAACTCTGTAATCCTTCCTGATGTTCTTGGACGGACTCTAAGTCTAAGAGACCGTACCTTCCTCTGCCCGGTGCGGCAGTTTTGTCTCTCGAGCTCCGACGTTCATGATTGATGACAACATTTCTTCCACCTGGAAATGTGCGAGGACGCCCGAATTACTCGATCTGGCGGGCAAAAACGTTTGGCTCTCACGAGTCCACCCTCAACATGCGCGATCCCTGTTCTCACAGTCGCACGGCGCGGAAGCAGATCCAGCGCTATGGCATTTTCTTGCTGTGGGACCTTTTGTCGATCTGGACAGTTTTGCGCTGTGGTTGGAGACTTGCACGCAATCGAAAGATCCACTGTACTTCACCATCCGCGATGTGAAGACCAGCTGTCCCTGTGGGATGGCGAGTTATTCGCGAATTAATCCAACTCACGGCGTAGTCGAGATTGGTAACATCTGGTTTGGACGTTCCCTGAAGCAGACGCCACAGGCGACAGAAGCGATTTATTTGCTGACACGGTATGCGTTCGACGATCTCGGTTACCGCCGCCTTGAATGGAAGTGCGATGCACTCAACGAAGCTTCACGCCGAGCAGCTGCGCGGCTCGGATTTCGATATGAGGGATGT
>DATBQJ010000239.1:0-18274 GCA_036560885.1 Methylocella sp. | reverse complement strand
CGGCGTCACCAATGTCGCAGTGTCGGACAAGACCAAGACGGCGATCATCACCTTCGACGACACGAAGGCGGACGTGAAGGCGCTCATCAACGCAACGACCGAAGCGGGCTATCCCTCGTTCCCTTATACGGAAGGGATGCTGTGGCCATGAAAGACCGCGCGCTCACCGCCGGCGCTGCCGGGGCCGTGTTGGCCGCGATTTGCTGTACAGCCCCGCTTCTGGCCGGGGCGGTGGGTTCATTGGGTCTCATGGCGTGGCTTGCCAAAGGCACTTATGTTTTGATCCCAGTTCTGCTCATTTGCCTAGGGCTAATTGGACTGCGGTTCCGACGTCGCCATACGGCTGCCGCGGCTAGCGAACAGATCAGAAAATCATGAACGATTGCTGCGCGCCCAAGAAGAGCAACGGCAAGGCCTACGACCTCGCCGTGATCGGGGCGGGCTCGGCCGGTTTCTCCGCCGCCATCACGGCGGCGGACAAAGGCGCGCGGGTGGCGCTCATTGGCGGCGGCACCATCGGCGGAACCTGCGTCAATATTGGTTGCGTGCCGTCTAAAACCCTGATCCGGGCCACGGAAACGCTGCACCAGGCAAGTAGGGCCGCGCGTTTTTCAGGTATTTCCGCATCGGCGCGGATCGACGATTGGGGCGCGGTCGCGCGGCAAAAGGACGATCTCGTGGCGAGCCTCCGGCAGGCAAAATACGCCGATCTCCTGCCAGCCTACAACAACATCGCCTATCTCGAAGGCAAGGCATGTCTCCGGGAAGGCGGCGTGCTGATTGGCGGCGAGCCAATCGCGGCCGCCAAAATCATCATCGCGACCGGCGCGCGGCCGGCCATTCCGGACATTTTGGGAATTGCGGGCGTGGGTTATCTCACCAGCACCACCGCCCTCGAACTGACCACGCTTCCCCACTCCCTGCTCGTGATTGGTGGTGGCTTTGTGGGTGCCGAACTGGCGCAAATGTTTTCCCGCGCCGGCGTCGCGGTGACGCTCGTTTTTCGCTCAACACTTCTGCCGGAAGCCGAGCCCGAAATCGGCGCGGCGCTACAAAGCTATTTTACAGGCGAAAGCATAAGCGTCGTCGTGGGCGTTTCCTATCGTGCCATCCGGGAGACAAGCGCGGGGATCGCGCTCGACATAAGCCGCGATGGATACCCTACCGTGTTGGAGGCCGAAAGAGTCTTGATCGCTACCGGCCGCACGCCAAACACCGAAGGCCTCGGCCTCGCCGAACATGGAATTGAACTTTCCATGCGTGGCGCCATCGCGGTTGATGCATACATGCGCACGAGCCGCCCTGGTGTCTATGCGGCGGGCGACGTGACTGGGCGCGATCAATTCGTCTACATGGCCGCCTATGGCGCGAAGCTCGCCGCCAAAAACGCGCTGAATGGCGACAGTTTGCGCTACGACAGCGCCGCCATGCCCGCCGTAGTCTTTACCGATCCGCAGGTGGCGAGCGTCGGCCTCACCGAGACCGCCGCGCAGGCGGCAGGATACGAGGTGCGGGTGTCTGTGCTCGCTCTGGATCAGGTGGCCCGCGCAGTGGCCGCCCGGGACGCGCGGGGTCTGATCAAACTCGTCGCGGATGGAAAAACGCGGCGGCTTCTCGGCGCCCATATCCTCGCCCCGGAAGGCGCCGACAGCATCCAGACGGCGGCGATGGCGATCCGGCATGGACTTTCGATCGACGATCTCGCGGAGGCGATTTTTCCCTACCTCACCACCGTCGAGGGATTGAAGCTCGCGGCGCTGGCGTTCGAGAAAGACGTGACGAAGCTTTCTTGCTGCGCGGGTTAGTCGCTGTCCAGGCATTTTCGCGGTGGCGCGAGGATCAGCCCTTGCTGGGCGAGCTCCCCGTGATTATTTGCGCGCTAGGCGATATCCCGCTTGCGAAAGCTGCCCCAAAAAGAAGGCCATCCCCGCGCCGTGAGGTCCGGACGACTAGGCGAACCGGCGAGCGGTTCATTATACTTTGAAGCTGAGTCGTTACGAGACTTATTCGATGTGCAATTGCGCTGTAGAATTGAAAAATATGTTATAAAATGAACGATTTGGAAATGTTATAGCGATAATTGGATTGTGTGTCTTTGGCTACTTTGGCGGTGTAGCCTTCTTTCAAATGATATTTTACGCAATTTAAAAAGGAATTTCGGTATACGTGGCGCTTTCTTCGCAAAACAATATTTTTCTGGTCAATTTTGGTCTTGGTGTTGTCGTATTAGTTGTTTCGTTGTTAATTCGCGACGTTTTTGTTGAGACGTTTTTGTTGAGTAAAGACTCCGCGTGGGGTTTGCAAGCTGGCTGCCCTGCGAGAAGGTGATCGTGCTACCCGGCGCTGGCGCTCGGATCGCCCGCGAAAAGTGCAGTTTGCCCGGCCGGATGGAACGGCAGGGCGCTGGGCGCGCTGAGGAGGTTGGCCAGATGGACGACAGACCCGAAGGTGTCCCTTCCGCGGCGGACGCTTCGAAGGCGGCCGGACTGAAACCAGTTTCCGAGAAAATCGTCGTCAAATCCGCGCTCGCAACAATGGGCACGCCGGAATATTTTAACCGGTTCGACGCCCTCGCACCAGGCAACCGCGGGCCGCGCAAGGCGATGATGGGTGATGACCCAGCCCTCCCCAAAATGCCCGCGGCGCCGACCCTTTTCGACTTCTTCAAGCTCAGGTTCGACCCCGCCGCCGCCAGTCATCTTCTGCAGAGCGCCAACCTCGCGCTAAAGGCGGGCGTCGAGGAGAAAGGCGTGCTTGCCTGCCTCTTGCACGATATCGCCATGGTGGGCCTGATCGGCGGCGATCACGGCTATTGGGGCGCGCAACTCATCGCGCCTTATGTCGGCGAGGAGGTTGCTTGGGCCGTGCGCTATCACCAAGCCTTGCGGTTCTTCCCCGATCCCGCCGTGGGCTACGAGTATCCGAAAACCTATCTTGAGATTTTTGGCGAGGACTATACGCCAGAGCCATATATCCGCGCGGACTACGAATATGCGAGAGCCCACAAATGGTATGGGATGTCGCGCATGATCACGCTGAACGATCTTTATGCGTTCGACCCGAGTACCACGGTCGACCTGGAGGTTTTCGCGGACATCGTGGGCCGCCATTTTCGCCAGCCCAAAGAAGGCCTGGGCTTCGACAATTCCCCCGTCGCGCATATGTGGCGCGCGATGATCTGGCCCAGGAATTTTCTTTGAGGCGAGGATCCCGCCAATGGGCACAGGTCAAGCCTTAAGGAGGTTGGTATCAGGCGGCGGGCAAATGGCTCAGCTCGGCGTTGGCCTCAAGGAGCTCGCGCGCCGCAACGAGGCTGCTTGGCGGTTGATGAGCGGTTCTGGGCAGCCGATTAGTAGCGTCGCCGGGTCAAGCCAAGATAGGCGCCCATTGTCGCGTGCTCTGCCAAAATTCTCCATGTTCTCAATTGCCGCGTTGAACGCAAGCGCGGTGACCGGCCCATTGCAGATGCGGGCGGCGGCATGGACGACTGATACCAAGCAGACGCGGCGGCTCCCGAGCCCGTCGAACGACGGCGATTGCCGTCTCTGTGGGCATGCGCGGCTGTTGAGGCAGGAAAGCCGGTTTAACTTTCCACTGAATAAGATTTCTCCTCAATGATTATAGAATTGAAGAGCGAATTGATCTTTTTCCTGAGATTGGCCCTCCGGTCATTGATCTTATGGAGCTGTCTTGCCATCGAGACAAATGTGGCGCCAAAGTCTTCCCTCGCTTCATGTCCCCGCAAAGCATTTTCGATGTTCCAAAGCACGCTATTCGTGGATTTAAGTTCCGCCTGGAGTTCGGCGAGCCGCGCGCCGCCGAGGCCGCATTCGCTCTTTAACTTCCGCAAAAGTGCGAGTTCACGCCGGATATTTTCGAGCTTCGCTGATTTCCCGATGCGACTTTCCTTGATCTCCAAGATCGTAATTTTGTCGATGAGCTCGCCAACTGCTGCGGGGATTGCGATTGCCGCAATAGCGCGCGGCGCGTCCGCCGAAAGGCCAGCTTTTTTGGTCACATCCGCCGCGATATTCGATGCGATTCGCTTAAAAACGGATTCCCAGTCTCCCTTATCGTCTTGGCGGAAGAGCCGCATGCTGGGATACCAAGGGCAATCCTCGCGGTGCATCATCCAGCGCCAATCCGGCACGCGTTTCAGGGCAAGAGAAACTGGCCTTCCCAAGGCCCCGGCAAGATGCGAGATCGCGGTATCCGAGGTAACGACGAGGTCGAGGCTCTCCATCGCCGCCGCGCAATCCACGAAAGAATCGGGGCCGGTATCGAAATCGTCTCCCAAGCTCTCGATCGTGAACCGCTCACCCGCCGGCGTTTCCACCCCGATGGCGGCTTGATCCTTCATGAGGCTGATCAGCCGCACGTCTTCTATTGCCGCGAGCGGCGCGAAACAAGCAAGCGGAATCGATCCTTGCAGGTTGATCAATTTGTTGCCTTGCCAGCCAACGCCGATGCGAAAACCGTTGGCGCCGATTCTCCCGGCCCATTTCGCGACGAGGCCCGGTTCTGGACTAAGATAGGAGATCGGCGCCGGAACGGTCTCCAAGCTGGTTTGGAAACCACAAGGAAGGCTCAAGAGCGCGCTCTGAAAAGCAAAATTTTCGTTCGAATCGAGCGAATCGACGAGGCGAACTGGCTTCGGCAAGGTGCCCAGAAGCCGGTGCATGTTCTTCCGACACAGCATGGTAACATCGGCGCCGGCGTCAACGAGACAAAGCAGATAGCGCGAAAACTGGATCAGGTCGCCGAGTTCCTGCTCATCCAAAACGACGATTGTTTGCCCAGCTAAGTTTTGACCCTTCCATACTGGCACATCCGGGATGAGAGTTCTGGGCGGCGCATTCGAAAGGTCCCACCGGCTTTCGAAATCCGCGAAGCCAGCTTTCAAGTTGCCCTTGAGGAGGTGCGCGCCGGCGCGGTTGTATCGCGCGTCAGGATAGCCGGGCTTATGTTTCAAAGCCTCGTCGAAGTAGACCAGAGCCTCGTCGATCTGCCCTGCCTCCTTAAGCGCCAAGCCAAGACAGGACAAGGCTTCGGGATAATGCGGTTTGATACGCAATGCTTCGTTATAGGAGGCCACGGCTTCCGGAAGACGATCCAATTCCTGCAAGACATTCCCGCGATTGAGCCACTCGTGCGGCGCGGAAGGGTTGAAGCGGACGGCTTCGTCGAAATTGGCCAGAGCCTCGCCCAAACGTCCGAGCTTGCGGAGCGCCGCGCCGCGAATGCCAAGACACTGTGGATGCTCGGGAGCACGCCGGAGGACCTCGTTGCAGGAACGAATCGCCTCTTCGGCATGGCCCAATTCAATTAAAATCTGGGCGCGATTGGTCAAAGCCGGCAAATGCCCCGGCCGGATTTTCAAGGTATATGCCCAGGCGGCAAGCGCGTTTTCGAGTTCCCCGAGCTCGTGCAGGATGTTGCCGCGATTGCACGAGGCTTCATAATGGGCAGGATCGAGCGCCACCGCGGCATCATACGCCGCAAGCGCTTCCTTCGGCCTGCCGAGCCCCTGCAGGGCTATGCCTTTTTGGTAAAGTGCTTGCGGGTAACCGTCGCGGTATAGCGAGGACAAATCATAGGAAGCGAGCGCTTCCTCGAGACGGCCGAGCTTTTGCAGTACGTTGCCTCGATTGAGCTCCGTTTCGGCATCCGGCGGACCGCACCTCGCGGCCTCTTCGTAGGCGGCGAGAGCGTCTTCATAGCGTCCCAGTTTTTGCAAGACACAGCCCTTGTTGAACAGGTTCGTGCTATCGCCGGGCCTTATCGTCTCGACGGCTTCGAAGCTGGCGAGGGCTTCGTCAAGCCGCCCGAATCGTTCAAGTAAGGCACCGCGCTTCGCCAATGCCTCGCAGTGCGCAGGGCTCCATTGCAACGCCGCCTCGTAAGCGGCGAGCGCATCGGCCATGCGTCCAAGGCTCTGCAAGACCGCGCCCACGCTAAACAAGGCCTCGGCATCGTGCGGCCGGAGTTTTAGGATGGCTCTAAAAGATTCCAGAGCGTCCTGAGGTTGCCTAAGCTGCTGAAGAACGATGGTGCGGGCGGAGAGCGCTTCGGGAAAGCATGGTTGCAAAACGAGCGCGCGATCGAACCATGTGAGGGCATGACGCAAATCGCCAGCATTAAAGTAGATCAGGCCAAATATATAACATCCGGCATTGCTGCGCGCGGCTAGATCCGCGTATTGCTTGATTTGCGCGATTGCCTCTTGCCCCGCGCCGGCATTGAGCAAGGCGAAGGCTTCCGTGATCGCGGCTTGGAGAAACGCCCTATTACAAGATTCATCACGAGGACCGAAGCTATCCAATTGTTCAAGCTGGGGGACGCTCATTTGTTCATCCTCATCGGGATGTTCGACATCGAGCCCGAACCGCATGATCTTCATGGGTTTCCGAAACCGGTGCGAGAAATCAAAAAAGGCCAAGGCGGGCGGCGCGGAGATCACGACGCACCAGCGAGACATTGGACTTGGATTGAAGCGAAGAAAACTTTTGCGGACCTGACGCGCGCCGCTAACCCAGCAGGTAGAAAACGGTTTCGATCAAGCTGCTTCAACGCCGTCTGGCAGAGACCGGCCTGCCGTTGCACTCGGCCACGCGATCGCGGCGCTTAAGCCTGCAATCACCAGCGGTGTGGCGTGAGGCCATGCGAGACTAATAAAAGGCCGCGCGGAGATGTTGCGCGGGTTGCAAAACGGGTGCATTCTAGCAAGGCAATCAGGCGCTACGCCCGGCCATGATCGCAAGGGGTTGCCGACTCTTGGGAGGTGTTCTTGCGAGGAAATAATGATAGAGAGACGATAAGCGACTCCCCTTGAAGTGATCATGGTCTATGGAGTTCGTGTCCAAGCATTGCGAAATACAAAGGGACGCACCGTGGACGGATAAGAAAGTATCAGGAAAAATTCAGGGAGGCAACGATGACTGTTGCACGCATTCTTGCGGCCAAGGGAAGGGAAGTCGTCACCACACAGCCGCATCGGACGTTGGCCGAGGCCGCCGCGCTTTTGACAGCGCGGAATATTGGCGCCGCCGTGGTCGCCGACGCGCATGGCCACCTCCTTGGGATGCTATCGGAACGTGACATCCTTCATGCGGTTGGCATGGGTGGCGCGGCCGCGCTCGACGACGCCGTCGCAAAACATATGACCGCGCCGGTCGTGACAACGGACGAGGACGAATGCGTTCATGTCGCGATGGAAAAAATGACTGTCCAGCGCTGCCGCCACCTTCCGGTTGTGGCGGACGGGAAACTGGCCGGCATTGTCTCGATCGGCGACGTGGTCAAACACCGGCTCGAGCAAATCGAACACGAATATCAGGCGATGCGCGAATACATCGCGACCGCATGAGCCAAGAAGGCCAAATTCACCGCAGCAGGGTTGCGGTTTCGGATGGAGCCATCGCAACGTCTTTGGCGATGTCGCCTATGACACGGCGCGCGGCCTCGCGGCCGATCGCGATAAGTTCGCCGGCGCGATGAAAATCGAACAGGCCGACTGTACCGAGCCGCGCGTTGACGAGAACGTCAGGCGGATCGCCGGCGAGGCGCGAGCGCGAAATCCTGCCTTGCGCGATATTGAACGCATCCATCATCGCTATCCCTATCCCTGGCGCGCCGTCCTCCCGTTTGCCGAAGAGTCGGCGCAGATTGCCGCCCATCCCGCCAAGGATGCGCGCTTTCAGCGAGGGTCCCACTGCGGGCGTGCCCAAGTCATACTCTTCAAGCGCCGGCTCTATCGAGACACGATCATCGATGATCGTCGCGCGAAAAGTCGTGTCGCCTACGAGATTGACGGCGACGACAACCTCAGCGCCAAGCGCGCGGCAGAGCGTGACAGGAATGGGATTGACGAGCGCGCCATCGAACAGCCAGCGCCCATTGATCTTCACCGGTTCGAAAATCCCAGGCATGGCGTAGGAGGCCCGGATGGCATCCGCCACATTGCCTTTGGTCAACCAAATTTCATGTCCCGAGCCGATTTCGGTTGCGACAGTGGCGAATTTTTTGTGGAGGTCCTCGAAGCTTAGACTGGAGAATTCTTGTTCGAGTTCGCGCCGCAGCCGTTCGCCGCCAAGAAAACTCACTCCCGAAAACGACAAGTCCATAAGGCTTATGACACGCTTCCTTGTCAGGCCGCGAGCGAAATCTTCCAATTCCTTGAGCTTGCCGGCGGCGTAGGCTCCCCCTACCAGGGCCCCAATCGATGTGCCTGCGACGATATCCGGATAAATCCCCTGGGCGTTGAGTTCGAGCAAAACGCCAATATGCGACCAGCCGCGCGCGCCGCCCGCGCCAAGCGCCACACCAAGCTTCGGCCAGCGAGCGCTAGCGATGTCCGCGGCACGATCTTTAGCGCCGACGCCGTGGATGTTCTTACTACGGTAAAACGGCCCCAACTTGTTCAATTGTACGGTCCTAGCGTGCGCGCCTTGGCGTGAACGGTCATGACTTGGCGGCGCGGCCAACGGATTCTTGGCTTTCACCATAAACATGTCACCTTGCTCCAGAGTGTTCCTCTTCTTAGTTGAAAATGCCTTAAGCGGATGAGTGTTCACCGCGAACACGGCGATTTGATGAATGCCGCGCGCGAGTTTTCGTTATCCCCTTGAAAAGGCGTAATTTTAAAAAACCAGCAGAAGTTGCCATCCGGTACCTCTGCTATAAGATCGGAACTGCCTCAATCGAAAACAAGCGTAGCTTTATCGCCGCCGGGAGCGACCTTGCGGTAGAAGCAGCTGCGTCTGCCGGTGTGGCAAGCGCCGCCGTTGCCGCCGGGCTCGACCGTCAGCAACAGGGCGTCCTGGTCGCAATCGGTCCGGATTTCCGTCACCTTTTGAACCTGGCCCGACGTGTCGCCCTTCCGCCAGAGCGCTTGGCGCGAGCGCGACCAATAATGCGCGACGCCAGTCTCGAGGGTGAGCCGCAAGGCTTCCGCGTTCATATAAGCGAGCATGAGAATTTGCCCGTCGCTCGCGTCCCTCGTCACGCAGGCGATCAGCCCATTGGCATCGAAGCGCGGCGCGAACGCTTCTCCTTCTTCCAATTCGCTCCGCCCGGTCTGGCGTGCCCCGGGAGCGGGCGATGTTGTGGGCAAGGATGTCAAATTGAATTTTCCGTGCCGTATTACGCTGTCCAATTAACACACTCGCGCCGGGGGCGGCCCGGCAATCTGGTGCTTTTCCCGGCAAGGAATTGCGGGTCTCACTTGCCGGAGCGCAGCATCGTCAAGAACCGGATTTGCTCGGCGGGATCGTCGCGAAATATACCGGTGAATTGCGTGGTGACGGTTTCCGCACCGTGTTTGCGAACGCCGCGCATGGACATGCACATATGATGAGCTTCGAGCATGACGGCGCTGCCACGCGGGCGCAGATGCAGGTCGATCGCGCCGACGATCTGGGCGGTCAACGCCTCCTGCGTTTGCAAGCGTCTGGCGTAGATATCGACGAGCCTCGCCAGTTTGGAAAGCCCGACGACGCCAGTCTCGGACGGATAGTAGGCAACATGCGCCATGCCGAAGAAAGGCACCATGTGATGCTCGCAATGCGACGAAAACGGGATGTCGCGGACGAGAACCATATCGTCGTAGCCGTGAACCTCCTCGAAGACGCGCGAGAGCACGTCCGAGGCGTCTTCTTGGTATCCGGAATAGAACTCTTCGTAGGCCTTGACGACCCGTTTTGGCGTGTCGCGGAGGCCCTCGCGCGCGGGATCGTCGCCGGTCCAGCGCAAGAGAACCCGCACGGCCTCCTCGGCCTCCTCGCGAGTCGGGCGCACGAGCGGTGAAACGTTGGGTTGTGGCTGTGGACGTACAAGCAAGGACTTAACCACGGCATCCATGTGGCGCCTCCATTAAAGTTCGTATGAGCGTCCTTGGCCTTGCTCCCCTTGAAAAGAGCACCGGACGGACGGTTGTCCGGGAAGTTTCGCATAGAAATTTGCCAGATCTCGTTCGCCAAACCCTAACTTCCTATATAGTATGCGGGCGGCGCCGTCACCTGGACACCAATGTCAAACGAAGGCAATTTTTTTGATATCTATAACCACCGGATCCTCGATCTGGCCGCCAATATTCCGCGCTTGGGACGGCTCGCGGCACCTGGGGCAACTGCAACGGCCCATTCGAAGTTGTGCGGTTCGACGGTCGTTGTCGATCTTACCATGGACGGCGGCCAAGTGGCCGATTTCGCGCATGAGGTCAAGGCGTGCGCATTGGGTCAGGCTGCCGCGTCGATCATGGCCCGTCACGTGATCGGCGCGACCGGACCGGAATTGCGCGCGCTCCGCGATGAAGTCCGCGCCATGCTCAAGGACAATGGACCGCCGCCGCAAGGCAAATGGACCGATGCTGCCATCCTCGAGCCGGTGCGCGATTTCAAGGCTCGGCACGCCTCGACCTTGCTTACCTTCGACGCGACGGTCGATTGCGTCAACCAGATCGAAGCCGCCGCGCGCGCCAAGGCGGGGGAACAATCCCGCGCCGCGTCCGCAAATTGAACGGGTCAGAACCCATTCCAAGTAAAAGTGTAGGCGACAATCACGCCGGCGGTGAGGTCATCCAGCGAGCCGAGCCGATTCGGAATGGGGCTTCCACTCGCGCTGCCCGTGTAACGATTGACGCCGCCGAAAACCGTCGTGCTCCACGCCGGAGAGAATGCGTATTTGATGGCGCCGAGGCCACCTACCGATGTCAGACCGCCATGCGCTTGATAGGCAAATACGTTGCCATTCACGGCCGCTTCCGCCGGTGTGACCGAGAAATAGGCGTTCACGAACTGATCGTCGCCGAATTGGAACCGCGGGCCAACTGAGAATGTCCACGGACCATATCTCTGCACGAAGTCCAGTTCGATGTTGCCGTCAAAACCCTGGGCGCCACTGACTCCCTGGCGCGCCTCGAAACGGGCGCGGAGGAAGTCGGCCGGCCAGAGTTCCAGAAAGCCGCCGATCTCGGCGGTGAACCCTACATTGTGCAGGCCAAAGAAATTGTTGTTGTTGCCGAGTGTTCCAAAGCCTCCACTGAGCGTACGCTCGGAGATAAAGCGTGCGACCGGACCCGCCTTGATCCAAGGAAGATCCAGAAGCGCTATTCCAAGACCATCATCCGGGGAAACAAACGGTTCAGGTTCGCCAAGACGGCGATAGGAAATATAGCCAGTCGGCCAAATCGAAACGCTGCTCGCACCGGGGAAGGAATTGAAAACCTCGGGGCCAACCCCCAAGGTGATCGTCCAGCCCTCGACCGGGGCGGGAGCTGGAGGTGTCAGATCGGCCGCGCTGGCGGCCGAAGCGGTGATCGCGAATAGGCTCGCGAGAGAGAAACGTTGCGCATATGACAAGGCAGCCACCCAATCTTGAGCCAATCGAAACCAAAGGAATTATGAGCTGTCATTTGACCATGCGCCAGTGTATTTCTGCCACAGTGGACCACTATTATCGGTCGTTTGGCGGCAAGCTCGATGCAAACATTGTTTAGGGTCGGCCGGACCAGCGCACATTTTGTGATACGCGCCTATCAGCTCACGCTGTCTTCGATCGCTGGGAGGTATTGTCGGCATTTGCCAACCTGCTCGGACTATATGGACGAGGCGATTGCGCAGCACGGACTTTGGGCTGGGGGCATGATGGGCGTTGCCCGGCTTCTCCGCTGCCATCCTTGGGGCACGTCTGGATTCGACCCCGTGCCGGAGACCTTGCCACGCGAGGCGCGGTGGTGGCTTCCGTGGACATATGTCGCGCGTGCCCACGAGAGACAGCGCGAGGACTAGGTCTATAATTTGGCCAAGCCCGCGTGCAAGAGAGCGAGGGCCACGGCGCAGGCATTCGAGACATTGAGGCTCTTAATCTCGCCAGGCATGTCGAGCCGCACTAGGAAATCGCAATTTTCCCGGCTGAGGCGGCGCAGGCCCTTGCCTTCGCCGCCGAGCACCAGCGCGATTGGGGGCCGCAAGGGGATCGATGTCAAACTTAGCTCCGCCTCCGAATCGAGGCCGAGGCGCAGATAGCCGCTTTTGCCCAAACGGTCGAGCGCGCGGGCGAGGTTGACTACGCCGACGATCGCGACATGTTCGAGGCCGCCTGAAGCCGTTTTCGCCACGACGCCCGCCATTTCCGGCGCGTGGTGGTGCGTCACGACCACGGCATCGGCGCCGAAAGCCGCGGCCGTGCGGAGGATCGCGCCGGCGTTATGCGGATCGGTGATCTGATCGAGCACGAGTACAATGCCGCTTCGCGATACGATGTCCGAAATGTCGACGGGCTCGATCGGCAGGGCTTCGAGCACGACGCCTTGGTGCACGGCGCCGGCGCCGAGGCGGCGAGCAATGTCTCCGGCCTCGACGATGTGGGGGCAAAGACCAGCACCCGCAATTTCGCCTTCGAGCCGCCGGGCGGCAGCTGCCGTGGCATAAATATCGAGGAGTTTTCGCCGTTTGCCGCGCAACGCCTCGCGCACCGCGTGAAAGCCGTAAAGAACCGCAACGCCGCTGGCCGCGCGTCGGAACCCGGGCGCCTTGGCCCGCGCGAGATTTTCCTTGCCGGTCCCTGGATAGGCCGGACGAAGCAACTGGTGCCCGCTTTTATCTGGGGCGATTTGGCGAGGAGACGGATCAGGCACTTTGCGGTGCTTGCCGGAGGAGTCTGTCCCCGCCCGTGAAAATTTCGATTTGCCGCGCGTCAAATCGCGGGTCCAGAACGTTGGAGGATGCGCTTAATTCCTGTCACGGCACGTCCCGGCGCGCAAGGCAAACTATCGATGCGGCGGCGTGTCCTGCGGGTGTTTTGAGTTGACAGCGGCAAGCCCGGTTCCCATAAGCGCGTGCGACCCTGCTTTTGAGGGCGTGGGGGAGTGTCCCGAGCGGCAAAGGGGGCGGACTGTAAATCCGCTGGCTAAGCCTTCGTAGGTTCGAGTCCTACCTCCCCCACCAATATGAAATCATTGAAGTTAATTAAATTTTGCCGCTCTCTGAGGCGGTCTTTCCATGTAGCATCTGTTGCGGGTCATTACCATTGAATTAAAACGAGTTTCATGTACTGTCGGCAACTCCATGCGACATGGAATGCGACATGAAACAGCTGCCGGACAAAGCCGAAATCGTCGAGCAAATCATCACGGAGCTCGGTCGTCCACTACGCCAGCACCGCTCGGAAGCGGAGGCTTTCACTCTGGTCGAGTCGATGATCAAAACGCTTCGCGATGGGTACGGGAGGCCGCGTCCGGACGCAGCCTTCATCAGGAAGGCTGCGAAGAACCTTCGCAAGGCGCTTGAGCCACTTAGCGACGCGACCCCGATTTTGATTAAAGGCGGTGACCGGGGCGCGATGCAGCTCCAGGAATTCAGGGCCGCGTTGGATTGGTTCGTAGACACAGACGGGCCGTCGCCAAAGTTTGAAGCCGCCAAATATTGTGCCGCCCTGTACGCCTATAGACTGGTCAAGGCATTTTCGCGAATGCCGCCGTCCACGGCTCTTGGTGGTCAGGTTCGCAACATTGGCACCTTCCTCTATGAGGCTTTCTCGGGCGAGGAGAACGTTGAACTGAAAAGGCAGACCGACGCCGTGTGCAAAAGCCGCAAGGCACTACCCGACAATGGGTATCTGCGCCGATTCGTAAGAAAAGAGGGAAAGCTGCGCGAAGCTTATCTTGACGAAGGTCTGGCGATCCGAGGCGCCAGGGCGGAATGATAGGCAGGCGCCGGGGCTAGGTACAGTTGCGGCCGGCCAACTGTACCACCTGCATTTTCAAATCATGCTTTTGGTAGCCCGTTGCACTCAAACGGAGCTGCCCGCAATGCCAACACGCGCCGAAAATTCTGATGATGACAAACTGATTTGGGGTGCCAAGGCAATTGGCGAGTACCTCGGTCTCGACCCCCGCCAGACGTTTTACCAACTTGAGGCCGGCCGAATCGAGGGAGCGCGGAAGTGGGGCCGGAAATGGTCTGCCCCAGGCCGGATTTTGCGTCGAATCGCCAACGGGGAGGCCCCGCCGATCAATGCCTAGAGAAAAGCCACCATTGGGGAATGATGGCTCTTCCAAAACGTCTTCAGCTGGCTGCCTGGACAATTCGGAATTTAAGCCATCCCGCCAAAATACGCAAATCAAATTCCAGGACCCGGGCGAGGCCGAGCTCATCCCGATCGGCGGAGCCTACGATTCGCGCCTTACAAATCTCCCGTCTGACTGGCTCGCCGCCCACGACCTGAGCGACCCCGAGGAACTGGCGTTCGTTCGGCATGTCTCGGCGACCGTCGCGCGGAATCGCGACAAGGAATACACCTTCGTCAATGTGCCGCCGCAAATACAAAACCTGCGGCCGAAACTTGACCCTCGCATCGAGGAATTCACGGCGCAAGAATGCTTCGATCTGCTCGAAGACATTTTCGTGTATGCCTACGGCAACACTCCGTTCGAGGCCGTCCAGTCGGTCGCGCGCATCGAGGAGTTCGAATTGCCGCTCGATACTCTGCGTGAGATGGCACGCGCGGAGTTCGATGACACACGCGAGGACCTCGAGCGCGGAATATGCGAGGAATTTGCGCATCGATGCGTTCCGGAATTGGGATATCGCGGACCCCTCGCGATGCCTGACGATTTCCATGAACATGATCCGGTGCGCAGCATCGCGCCTGCGCAGCCGAAGAACCCGTCGAACCTTGAGGAGGCACTCCTCAAATCTGCGCTGAACCGCATCAGAAATAATGGTCCGGAAGGCGGCTTGCATTACGACGATTGGTTTAAGGTAGGCCGGGCAATTCACCATGAGCAACTGCCTAACGGCTGCGCAATCTGGGATCGCTGGTCTCGGTGCTCGTTTAAATTCGACCCAAAGGAGCAAGAAGCTGCCTGGCAATTCTTCAATAAGAAGTGCGGGAGAGTGAACCCCGTAACGCTGGGGACGGTTTATTCCATGGCGGTTAAGAACGGATGGAAAGCCCGCGCTCGAATTGTTGCGGCATACGACAAATTTAACACCATCGGCGGCCAGCGAGGGGAGACAACAGTAATGTCTGAACTGGATAAAGCGAATATTTTCGACTTTGGCGCATTCCTCGCCAGAATCGAAAAGCAGGAAAACGGCGACAGCGACGTGCCCTTCAAAGATACCCTCACGCTAGGGAAGCCGACTATCAAACTGAGCACGAACCTCGACTGCGATCTCGACGCCTCGCAGGAGGAACTCGCGGCATCGCCCCTCGTCGAGGTATACCAGCGGGGGGGAGTCATTGTCGCGCGGGGCGCAACGCGGGGCAAGTCGCACACTGGCGAAGATATCACGTACGACTCCATAGCACAGCACATGGCCGCCTCCCTGCGCCCGGTATTGGCAGAGGCTGCATACTTCCAAAAGTTCAGCCCACAGAAGAAGAAGTTCGTCTCCTGCTATCCCCCAAAAGAACTCGCCGAACTGCTCGTTGCGAGGCACGACAAGCGTTATCCTGTGTTGCGCGCGATAATATCCACGCCGACGCTACGCGCGAACGGATCCATTCTCGACAAGCCGGGCTACGATGCCGAGACAGGACTCTACTTCGATCCCAAGGGTGTGGTCTTCGGCAACATCCAAGATAACCCGACACGGGACGATGCAGTTGCCGCTCTCGATCTGCTCAAGGGCATCCTGGCTACCTTTCCATTCGTGGACGAAGACTCGCGGTCGACTGCCCTGGCCCGCATACTGACGGGTCTTGTCCGGCCATCCCTGCATGCGGCGCCGATGTTCGGCGTAACCGCGCCGGCGGCGCGTACCGGCAAGAGCAAGATTATCGACATTGCATGCGCAATAGCGCACGGCCACGCGGCGCCGGTCCTCGCTGCCAGCTCGACGCCCGAGGAACTGGACAAGCAGCTGGCCGCGCTCGTCGGCAACGGGGCGGCGACCATTGCCATCGACAACCTGGAGCCGGGCGTTCCCATACGCAGCAACCTGCTCTGCCAGATGCTGACCCAGTCGATGGTAGAAATAAGACCAATGGGACAGAACACCGCTATGAGGCAGTATCCATCGCTGACGACCATCAGCTGTAACGGAAATAACATGGCCGTGGGTGCCGACCTGACCGAGCGGACGCTGCTCTGCTCGCTCGACGCGCGTGTCGAGTTCCCAGGCAACAGGAAGTTCGGCTTCGATCCTGTCGAGCGGGCGCTCGAATCGCGCGTGGATTTGGTTCGCGCTTCCCTTGTCTTGCTTCGGGCGCACGCCCTTGCGGGCTATCCCGGATCGGCGGGAATCCTCGGGGGCTTCGAGGACTGGGTGCGCACCGTGCGGAACGCACTCATGTGGCTGGATTGCGCCGATCCTTGCGGCACCATGGAAGGGCTGAGGAGCAAGGATCCGGAGAGGGATGCAAAGACGGAGCTGATGGAGGTTTGGGAAGGCATTTTCGGCAATAGCTACGTGTCCGTGGCCGAGGTAATCGTCAGGGCGCGTGAATATTCCAACGAGGAGCCAACGGTTCGGCTCCTCGATGCACTCGAGAATGTCGTACCCGGAAAAGGCAATCTTAACCGGGAGCTTGGGCACTGGCTCGTGAAGCAGGAAGGCGCCGTCCTCGGCGGGCGAAAATTCGTGAGCACCTCAGACAAGAAACACGCGAGGAAATATCAGCTCCGCTCGAGGTAGGTGGGGAGCAGCCTTAACCGTGGCTTGTAGTTAGTGTAGTTAAAAGCGGTGCTGGCAACCGTGGTCTATAAATACATACCCCTGTTTTCCCCGCGTGCGGTGGCCACAAACGCGTATAACTCCACTAACTACATCCGTCGCCTAAGCGACCTAAATCTTAGCCATAATGAAAAAAGTTTGGTGATTATGCACTTGACAATACCAAAGATTTTGGTAGCGTCTTGGCATGACTACGAAACCCAACCCTACCCCAAGCGGCAAGAACCCTACGGGCGAGCTGACACTCATTCAGATTGCGGCTAAGTTTTCGACAGAGGAAGCGGCGAGAGAATATTTTGAGAAGCTCCGTTGGCCGAATGGCCCGGTTTGCCCGCATTGCGGCAACGCGGATCAGAAACGCATCTACAAGGCTACACCGAACCCAAAGAAGAAAATCCGCGCGGGGCTTTACAAGTGCGCAGAATGCCTGCAAAGCTTTACCGTCACAATCGGGACGGTTTGCGAGGATTCTCATATCCCGCTCAATAAGTGGCTCATTGGTTTTTACATGATGTGCGCAAGCAAGACACAAGTGAGCGCGCTTCAATTGCAGCGGCAGCTTGAAATCGGCTCATATCGGTCGGCATGGTTCATGTGCCACCGCATCCGGTTCGCATTGCAGGATATTTTTCCGATAGACCAGCTTGATGGCACTGTGGAAGCGGACGAAACCTACATCGGCGGCAAGAAGCGAGGCATGGGGCGCCGCTATGTCGGCAACAAAACGGCGGTTGTGGCACTTGTCGAGCGCGGCGGGCGAGTTCGTTCTCAGGTTGTCCGCAAGGTAACTGGTGACGCCTTAGGTCAATTACTGAAAAGGCATGTTGCCAAGTCTGCCCATTTGAACACGGACGAGTCGCCGCTCTATAATAAGCCTGGCAAAACGTTCGCTTCGCACGATGCAGTGAACCATAGCAAAGAGGAATATGCTCGCCGTGACGTTTCTGGTCGGTTGGCAAGCACAAACACGGCGGAAGGATTTTTCGGAAACTCCAAGCGTTCCATTGATGGCACACATCATCATGTTAGCGGAAAGCATCTGCCACTTTATCTTGCCGAACTCGATTATAAGTACAACACGCGCGAAGTGACAGACGGTGCGCGAACGATGAAAAGTATTCAGAATATCACGGGCAAACGGCTCATGCTCCGGCGTCCGCGTTCGGCGGCTGATTAGTCATGTCGAGCGCGGCGCAAGTTCTCGCGCTGTTTCCAACGGACAAGTTCCGGTTGACGGCAGATGGTCGTGTTATCGACTTTCTTGACCCAACACTGACGCGGCTAAACACCCCAGAGGAACGAGTTCGTCAAGAGTATGCGCGTAAGCTACATCGCGAATATGGCTACGCGAAAGAACTGATGGTTTTCGAGGCTCCCATTAATATAGGGTCCGAAACCAAGAGCGCAGACATCGTTATTTATCAGACGGCCGCCGCGGCGGCGAGCAAGGATCAGGCGAGAATTCGCATCATCGTCGAAACCAAAGCGCCAGAAATTAAGAAGGGGGTTGCGCAACTTACATCCTACATTTTTTCAAGCTCTGCGCAGGGCGGAATATGGATCAACACGACCGACGCCCCTAAGTACTTTCATCG
>DATBQJ010000238.1:0-3395 GCA_036560885.1 Methylocella sp. | reverse complement strand
ATACCCGCTCTGTCAGCGGAGGCTGGCCATTCCGCTAATCCAGGTTAAATTTCTCGCATAGAATGATGGCTTAAGCAAGCTCCTAAACGTAGCAATTAGGCTAGGACGATCTTGAGCTACACTTAACAGGTAAACACTGTTTAGCTTAACTCTTGCGTACAGATATAAGACAGCTAGTATCAAATATTATCTGGCGGTCAACGCTGAACGGTTCGCGGCGAGAACCCTATCGTCAGCCCAAAATAAATTTACGATAACCTACAGATGTTAATTGCCATTGACGGCTAAACTAACGCAGCGGCAACTGTGTACTATCACAGCCAAAACTTGGCGGAATAAAAGCGCGGCGAAAAATCGCGGTCCCACCCTGACCTGCGATCTCGCCAATCCAATTTTTAACGGCGAAACCAATGCTGGGGTTCAAAACGCCTTTGTTGTCAGGCGCGCCGCAATCCATTCCGCCGTCGGATGTCATATGACGTTGATCCAGATAAAATCTCTGCGGTCGAGCCGGACAATGACGAAGGCGTAGAGAAAGTCGAAGTTAAGAGTCGGGACGAGGAACAAATTCGTCGCGGCGATACGCGCGATGCGGCCGTCGGTTTCCGGACTGCATCACCCGGTAAAGGTGATTATTTTTTCACGTAAAATTCGTTTCAAAACTCTGAGCAATCATTAAGCCATACAGCGCCGCCGCGGTGGCTTTTCCGTGGGCATTGGTGACGCGGGACCCATGGGCCGCATTCTCGTCCACGGCGAGCAGGGCCACGACATCATTCCTGAACTGGCCCCAGCACCCGGAGAACCGGTCATCGACAAGCCGGGGAAAGGCGCGTTTTTTGCTACCGACCTTCACGCAATCCTCCTCAACCGCGGGATCAGCCAGCTGCTGGTTTGCGGCGTCACCACGGAAGTGTGCGTGCACACCACCGTGCGAGAGGCAAACGATCGCGGCATCGAATGTTTGGTGTTGGAGGACTGCTGCGGCAGCTACTTCCCAGAATTTCATGCTGTCGGGCTGCGGATGATCTCGGCTCAGGGCGGAATATTTGGCTGGGTCGCCGGCAGCGGCGCCGTCCGGGCCGCATTGCAAAAGGAGCTTTGAATGAGTGTGCCAACAACCACGCTAGGATCCTCCGAAGCGCGCCCAAACCTGTGGGTCACAGGGGACTGGAATGCATTCTTCGGATTTGGCACGAATATCCTGGTAAACCTTTTAGTGCTGACCGGTTTGCTGCGCTTCGTACTTGGCATGCCGGAAGACCTGGTTTTTGGCCGCATTCTCCCAGCGACCGGGCTGATGCTGTTTCTCAGCACAATGTATTATGCATGGCTCGCCCGCCGTTTAGCGAAGCGCACAGGCAGAACTGATGTGTGCGCCTTGCCATCGGGCATCAGCGTGCCGCACATGTTTGTGGTCGTGTTCGTTATCATGCTGCCGATCTTGCATACGACGAACGATCCAATTCAGGCATGGAGCGCGGGACTCACCTGGGTGTTCGTGCAGAGCTTCGTGCTGATGGTAGGCGGCTTCGTCGCGCCGGTGATCCGCCGTATAACGCCCCGCGCCGCCTTGCTGGGTTCGCTTGCCGGCATCTCGATAACCTTTATTTCCATGAGTCCCGCCGCGCAGAGATTCGCCGCGCCATTAATCGGCATCGTGTGTTTCGCCATTATCCTGGCCAACTGGTTCGGCGGCGTGAGATATCCGCGCGGGGTCCCGGGCGGGCTGATGGCGATCGCCGTCGGCTCCGCGATCGCATGGGCCTCGACCGCGTTGGGGCACTCCTACGGCGGAATGAGCGTCGAAGGTGTTCGCGCCGCCGTTGCTCATTTCGGCTTCCATCTGCCGAAGCCCGCGACCGATCAAGTGTTTGGCGGTTTTCAATTTATCGGTGTGAGATCCTAATCACCGCCATCCCGTTTGGCATTTACGATCTCGTGGAGGCGATGGACAATGTCGAGAGCGCCGCGGCGGCGGGCGACAGTTTTCCGACGACGCAGGTCTTGACTGCCGATGGCGCCATCAGCCTCGTTGGCTGCCTTATGGGCAATCCCTTCATCAACGCGGTCTATATCGGTCATCCTGGCTGGAAGGCAATGGGCGGGCGCACCGGCTACTCGGCCGCTACTGGGCTTTTGGTCCTTGTATTGACGACATTCGGCGTGATCGCACTGATGATGGCGCTTATTCCAGTCGTGGCGATCTTGCCGATCCTGCTGTACATCGGCTTGCTGATCGGTGCCCAGGCGTTTCAAGAGACGCCGCACAATCATGCCCCGGCCATTATCCTCGCGATGGTTCCGCAGATAGCAGCATGGGGAAAGGTTCAGATCGATAATGCGCTGGGAGCAGCCGGAACGAATGCCGCGGCATTGGGGTATGACCAGCTCGCCAAATCGAGCGTGCTGTATCACGGCCTATCCGTTCTCGGTAGCGGCGCTATTCTCGCCGGAGTGATCCTTGGTTCGATCACGGTCTTGATCATCGAACGCAAACTTGCGCACGCCGCGGCCTTCGCGCTGGCGGGCGCAATCCTCACTTTCTTTGGATTGATTCATGGTGAGAAGATTGGCTTTGACAGCTCTCCAGAAGTCGCCGCCAGTTACATCGCCGTCGCTGCCATTCTTTATGTCTGCGCCAGACGCGCTTCGTTCGCGCCCCTTGCGGCCCATCACCCGACGCCATTGCCGGAAGGAGGCCAGGTGGAGACCACTTGACCAAGGGAATTGTAATCGCCAGCCAAACCCGGTTACGCCTTGCCGTCACGAAGGTATCCTGGCACCGCAGACGGGCGTTTTCGGCGGCCAAATCCGCATCGGCAGGCAGGATCGGCGACAATCCGCCGCCTTGCCGACAATACCGGCAATCTATTCAATGCAAAAGATATTGGGAATTGATGGCTTGCCCCAGACGGTCGTTGTCCTCGACGAAAGTTGTGATGAATTCATGCAGGCCCGTCTTAAAAATTTCCTTGGTCGTTGTACTCGCGAGCCGCGCCAGCACCTCATGCGCTTGTTTTTGCGACGCGCCGACGCGGCCATAAGCGCCGCCGATCGCATCGAGGAAGTGGACTATATTGTCATAGCAGGCGATCAGTGAGCGCGGCATTTCCTTCTTGAGGATCAGAAGATCGGCGATCAACCATGGCTTCACGCTCTCGCGATAGACCCAATGATAGGCGGTGAGCGACGACACCGCGCGCAGGATCGCGGTCCACTGAAAATAATCGAGCGAGCCGCCGACCGTCTCGGTTTCCGGTAAGAGCACGTGATATTTCACATCGAGGATGCGGGCGGTGTTATCTGCTCGCTCGATATAGAGGCCGAGGCGCGAGAACCAATAGGCATCGTTGCGCAACATGGTGCGGTCGACGCAACCGTCATAGTCGAGC
>DATBQJ010000237.1:0-3756 GCA_036560885.1 Methylocella sp. | reverse complement strand
GTTCGCCCGCGTATTGCGGAGGGACATCAGCGCCGTGAGAAATGCGATCACCGAGCCCTGGAGCAACGGCCAAACGGAAGGACAGATCAATCGCCTAAAAGCTCTCAAACGAACGATGTATGGCCGGGCTGGGCCAGAACTCCTCCGCGCGCGCATATTGCCTTTGTAGCGACCGGCGCAACAGTAATTGAGGCAGAACCCATTTGATGGCTTTTTTGGCGCGAAGTTCGATATTCTCACGCCAAGATTGCTCCCGACACCCGCTCCGCCGTCAGAAGCCGCCAACAGCTGCGAGACAGACCCTCAAGCGCCAGCTCCTCCAGACACCCTCGGCTCTCGCCAAAGGAGCGTGAGCAATTACGAAAAGCGGGCATTTCGCGGAATTTCCAGGTCGTGTCGATATGCAGTAGAGGAAAGGGCGGCTTTGATGGGTAGAAAGCCTTAAGCGCAAGATGTAGCATTACGCTCGAATCCTTGCCGATCGAATATAGCATAACCGGGTTACGGAATTCAGCAACCGCCTCACGCAGGATAAAAATAGATTCTGCTTCCAAATGACGCAAGTGCGAGTTTAGGGCCATGTATTCACCGAGGCTCCCGCTTCATGATCGGCGTTCTTAACATAGGCTTTGATTGGGGCGCAAATCTGTTCCGGCCCTTGGCCGCAGGAATGCCACGCTCGAATCGGCGTTCGGAACGCTTGTTGAATATGTGGAAATCGGCCCCGCCCGATTCTCTGGGTAATGGAACAAACGCTTTGCGGCACCAAAGCGCCCTCCCGCCATCCCGACTTTGAGCTAGCGCGACGGGAGCGCTACTGGCGACGACTGATCGGGACTCGCATCAATATGGGGCGCTGAAGCGAAGTGCCGGGGTCGCCGGACGAATGTCGACCGCAGGTCGCGTCTCGGCCGCCTTCGGCCGATTCGTCGCACGCCTCTATCGAAACCACGCGAGGACCGCTGGCGGCAAACATCAAAGATGCTCGTCGAAGCACTCTCCCCAGCACCGCCGGATCTGCTCGAATTCGTCGAGCAGCGCGCATAGCCCCGCGAGATAAGCGTGCGGATTCCTCTTGGCGGCAATCGCTGCGCCCTGCGCGATGAGACGCTGGCGACATGCGCCGTCTTCTCTCACTCGCATAATTTTCGTGGCCAAATCCGCAGCATCCGCGGGATCAAACAGCAAGGCCGCCTCGCCCAATTGCTCGCCCGCGCCGGCGACGTTCGCCGCGACCACCGGACAGCCCAGCACAAACGCCTCGAGGGGCGGAAGATTGTCGGGACCAAAAAAGCTCGGATAAACAAGAGCAACCGCTCTCAAATAGAGGGCAGCGAGTTCCTCGCGCGAAACGAAACCGAGATCGAAAACCTGCTCCTGCAATCCCAATTCGTTCACTACGCGGCGCACGTGATCCCGATTTCCCTTGTCACTTCCGGTCAACGCAAGATTGAGGCGAACCCCGTGTTCGGCGCGCAGGATGGCGAGCGCTTTCAATAGGTTTGCATGATTCTTGTGAGGCCAGTATTGCGCCGGATAGAAAAGGAAATCGCCTTTCTCATGCATGTTTTGCGCCAGAGGCGTCGCGCCCGTCGCGGATGAGCGCAAGTCCGGCGGTGCCGGGAACGGGATCACTTTGATGTTCTTCGTGCTCACGCCATAAAAATGCGCAATCTCCGCTTTTCCCACCTCGGTGCCGGTAATGACGTATGAGGCGCGCGGCAGGACTGAACGATACGCCTCCTCGCGCGCCGACCAAGTCCAACCGGTGACGCTGACTTCCGGAAAATACGGCTGTTTTCGATGCTCCAGGTCCCACACGGTGCAGATGTAAGGCGTGGACGCCGGAAAACCCGGCGGGCTCATGAACCAAACAATGTCCGGCCGCACCTCCGCTATGGCGGTACCCATATCGTCATGGGCGCAGCTGTCGTTTTCGCGCGCGTATCGCGCGGCAATGTCGTCAAGCGAGATGAACTCGTGGGACGTGGGAAAGTCCTTCAACGCTTGACTCAGCAGGCTCGTGAGAGTCCAGCTGCCTCCCGCCGTGGCGTCGGCGCCGCCGGACTCGCCCCGAATTACTCCTATCCTCAACGGCATCCTCTCGTCCTCAACGTTCAGGCTCTCGCGATCATGGCGCTGTTCCAGGATTTCTCGTCGGGTACCTTTTCCCCCCGCCACTCGTGGAACGCGATTGGCTTAAGACCGCGCCGCGAGAGAAGCGCGTCGAGCTCGGGGCGAAAGAGATATCTCATGCGGTGGTTTTCGGCAAACTCGCTGCAGTGGCCCGATGACCTTTCGATCACCAGAAGATCGTAACGCACATCGACGAGATTATCGTTTACGTGCAGCGTCGGAGTGGCGACGCGCACGATCTTGACGTCCTTGTCCTCGAGGACTTTCACGCGCTGCGACGGCCGATCCGTCAGCACCGCCGGGCCATACCAGAAGTCGAATATGACGATTCCGCCGGGGTTGAGATGCTTTTGGATCTGGCCGAACGTCGCGTCGAGATCGTCGTCTGTCGGCAAATAGCTGATGACGTGAAACAAAGCTACGATCGCGTCGAAGGTTCGCGAAAGCTCGAAGCTGCGGATATCACCTTGCGCAAACGCCACTCGGCCAAGCTCACCGGAATCGCGCCGTTTTTGCTTCTCTCGCGCCTGGACCAGCATGTTTTCGCTGCGGTCGAGGCCGAGCGTGTCATATCCGGCCCGCGCGAATTCGCAGGCGTGGACGCCGGTGCCGCAGCCCAGATCAAGCAGGCTCGACGTCTGCGGCGCATGACGCCGGATCAGGCCCAGAACATAGGCCGCCTCCCCGACATAATCCTTGTCCCGGTACAAGAGGTTGTAATAACGCGAATAATCGCCAAAAACCGTCATTGCAAGGCCTCCCGCACGCGAGCCGCCACGGCGCGAATCTGGTTTTCGGTAAGCGCCAAGCCGCTTGGTAAATAGAAACCGCGCCGCGCCAAGCGTTCCGCTACCGGGTAGCGCTCATCCGCGAACAGTTCCATCTTCTGGAAGACCGGCTGCTCATGCATCGGCCAAAAGAAGGGCCGGGTCTGAACCTTGAGTGCGCCGAGACGACGCATCGCCTCCGCAGCGTCGAAAGCAATGTCGTCCTTCAGCACGAGCCCATAAACCCAGTAGATGTTCTCGGCGTAATCAGTCGTAACCAGCGGCAATTCGACTTCCGGAACGCTGGCGAGAAGCTCGTTATAGAGTGCCCCCATTTTCTTCTTGCGCGCGACGAACTCGTCCAGCCGCTCGAGCTGCGCCGCTCCCACGGCGGCCTGCAGATTGCTCATGCGAAGGTTCCAGCCAAGCTCTTCGTGAATGAACCTCCGCCCTGCGCCGAAGCACAGATTTCTCAAGCTGCGGCAGCGTTCCGCCAATTCATCGTCGTCCGTGACGATCATGCCGCCTTCGCCGGTCGTCACATGCTTGTTGGGATAAAAGCTGAAGGCGCTCAGATCGCCGAAGTTTCCGCAGGGCCTGCCGCGATAGAGCCCGCCATGCGCTTCGGCCGCGTCCTCGATGATCTTCAGATCGTGCTTCTCCGCCAGCGCCAGGATCGGATCCATGTCCACAGGCAGCCCGTAAATGTGGACGACCATGATCGCGCGCGTGTGGGCCGTGATCTTTTCCGCCACCTGATCGGGCCGCATATTGAAGGTCACGGCGTCGGAATCAACCAGGACAGGCTTCGCACCCGCTCTCACAACTGCAGCGGCGCAGGAAATTATGGTGA
>DATBQJ010000236.1:0-12031 GCA_036560885.1 Methylocella sp. | reverse complement strand
GCCACAACAAGTTGCCAAAAATCATCGACGGTGTGAAATTCGTCGACGGGATTGAGTTCGCCGCCAAGATCGACGGCCCTCAGACCCAAACCGCCGCCGCCTGATCCTTCAGGCCGTCACCAAAAATCGGCGATAGCTCGCTTTAGGGCGGCGATCACGGAACTGATGAACCTTGTTTCCTCCCAAATCAAACGCCCCCCCGGGTCGGACTTTCGACAGTCGGAAAATGCGGGAGACGCTACGTCAGCTGCTACGCCCCGGCTTCATCGGCGTCTACGACCACATCGAAGTCGTCGAAGTCGTTGCAACCCCTCGCGGCGGCAAGACCTTGAACATTTTTTCCATCGCCGTTCTCGGGGAGGGCGTCACCAACCTCGGGACAACCGGGCAGCCTGACGTTCAACCGATTAAGCCCAAGCAAATCGACGGTTTCAAAGACTGGAGGTTCGGGGTGGCACGGTTTCTGCGCCCGGTTTCGGCTCTCCACGAGGCGCTCGATCAATTGTCCGCAACCGGCTTTTGGATGTTGAGTGGAAAGCCTCTCGCAGTCGGGCCGCTCGAACCGCAACCTTCGGCGTTCGCGCCGCCGGACGGCACCGAAATCATTCCGGTAAACTCATTGTTGAAGAACAACTTTTGGGCGGGCTCACACGTTCTCCGCCTCCTAGACGTTGAAAAGACCTTATTCAAGCCATTCTTCGAAGATCGCCGTCGCTTGCAAGCCCTGTCGGATGCCGTCGCACCGTTTGCTCCAATTGCCTTTGCAGGCCTGGCCGACTTCCTTGGCGATGTCGTGATCCAGCTGCCAGTCACCGTGCTCGTACCCGCCATGCGCTCGGAGCGGGAAGCAGACGACGTATTGACGTCAGTGGCGTGGCGCTCCGGGTGTCCACCACGCCCACTTCGAGCGGCAGCGCGAACTCGCTGGGACGGCTTGGTCAACGACTCCGACGTGAGCGAACCATTCGAAATGTCTGCTCGCCTTGCGGTTAACGGGCATCGCCAGCCGGTCGAGAGTGAGATTTGGGACGTCAGCACCAAGATTCTTGTCGGGGCGACCGCTCCAACTTCGACTTTGAAAGAGATCGCTGTTGACATCCACGCGATCCACCCTGAACCGCGCTTGTTCACAATTCTTGATGAGACGGCTACACCGAAAGCAACCCGCATCACGTTGATAAGCACCAGTCGGGTCAGCGTCGGTGACTCGGCGACCAACGATGTGGTCGACTGGCGACGACGCCGGCAGCATCTCGAGGAAGCCCGTCGGCTCGCGGACGCCCGTGAATTCGTTCAATATCGGCCGATGGCGGGTACACGCGATGAACGTCGCCGCGCCTTACAGGACATACGATTCCTCATAGACGAGCATGGCGGCGGCGGCGCTGACCTTTGGGACCCCTATCTCACCGCCGACGACCTGCTGCAAACTCTCTTCTGTTGCCGGCACGCCGGGGTTCGCCTGCGCGGCCTTACCGACGGCCGTGACCCACCTTCCTCCGCCGGGGCGATTGGGCCTACGCTGGCCTTCCCGGACCGTCAACGAGCAGTGTTGGCGCAGCGCGCGGGCAATATGGAAGGACTGCGCCTCGAATACCGGACGCGCCGAGGTCCGGAAGGGTGGGAATTCCACGACCGATTCCTCATCTTTCCTGGCGGCCGGGAGGGACCATCCGCATGGTCGCTCGGGACGTCGGTCAACAGCGTTGGGACCGCGCACCACATCCTGCAACGAGTATCGAACGCAGCCCTCGTCGCGGGCGCATTCGAAGACCTTTGGAATGCGCTCAACAAGCCAATGCACCTGATCTGGAGGTCATGGTGACGGGTGAGAGCGGGCTGTCGCAACGAGTGCTGGCGACTTGGCAAGGTCAGGTGGCGCCTATGCCAACGCTCGAATGTGAAATCGCTCGGCTTGAGTCAACGGGTGCCAACATCGATTTGGCCACCTTGTCGGCTGCTGCCAGGCTTGATCTTGCCGACCTTCTGCTCGCACGACGTCGACCCGCCGCAGTCCCCGCGTCACAACTTGCTGATCTTGCCGGTAGGCTTGGCTGGACAATCGACGCGTTGAGACGTTGGAATCCACAGGCGGATGCACGCGGAGTGCGCCTAGAGGCTGCGCTAATCTCGGCAGCGCAATGGGACTGCTGTGACGACTTGTGGGCCGGTCTGGCTCCTCTCGTTCAGAACCACATCATCTGCGAAGGTCTCAAGATTGTCGTGCGCTCACGCGCGCCGCAAGTAACGATACCGACTGACGCGCCTGTCTATGAGAGAGAGCATTTAGAGGCACTGAGGAAAGCCGACCGCGAAGCCGATTGGGTACAACTTGCTGAGATAGCGCATGCGTTTAGGAGGCGCGCTATACTCGATTCTGCCGCGTCCCAGGCTGTGCGGGCGCTCGCCGTGCTGGACTGGCGCAGCCTGGTCGCACACTCAGCGGGCGTGCAGACTTGGATGGAAGCTGACGTGATCGTAGCGGTGCTTCCCATCGCGACTACGTTCCGTCTTGCGGCCGCGACATCGAGCGGACATGTGCGTTTTGCTGCGATTGAGCGCGCCACATGGTCTCGGGATGCTCTTTCACCGGACGCAGAGAGCGCCCTTAGGCACCTCTTTGCCGTGCTCGCGCGTGACGAAGTGAACTGGCTCGCTTGGATGACAATCATCAACAAATACCCGGTCCGCCATCCACACATGCAAGTGTCGCTCGGCCGTGCCTTAGCGCGAAGCCCAGAGAATGCGCTTCGCGCCTATGTGGACGCGGTTGAGCTGAGCACGCCGAAGGCCTTGGGACGCACGGAAGTCGCGGCTTGCCTCGAAGGCGCGCAACACCAATGCGCCGAAGTGTACTTTGGCGGCGCGCGTTCGACAGATGGAGCGCTTGGAATTTTGGTGATGCAAAGGGCGTGGAACCCCAATCGCGATCCGAACTTGATTTCCCGGTCGCCGGCTGGCTGATTGAGTTCGCGGAACGCGATGTCCTTAAGAACGAACTGGATGCATTCGACGAGCGCCTACGGGCACTCGAAATGCAATGGCATTCATCCCTCAGCACCCTCGTGGCCGATTACAACCGACTGCTATCGCGATACCACATGTTCGCCTTCGCCAGCAGCCGGCGAGAGGCAAAGGGCAGTTGGTTGTTTGACCACGAAGTGTTCGTGCCAGCCGCAGCCCAATTACCTTTCGTCCGCGCCCGCTTCAGAACGGTCGACTAGTAACACGCGTGACGTCTGTCCCTGGCGCCCTGCGTAACTGTCGGGATGCCGCCAAATTTCCGGAGTCGAAGGACAAGCCGCCGCGCCGACGCCAAGGCCGCCACGAGTGAATTTGACCCAATTCGGACCTTCTCAAGTAACAAACACGTGCGCGGCCGGGCTATGACTCAGCCCGATTAGGGTACCTGATGAAACATTCGCATAGCGAGCTACGTATTCACGCATGAAAGCACGAAGGTCGCACCGCGCGAAAGGCCAAGCCCATCTAACCCGCATTCAAGAAAGGAACGCTCGCAGTTTGGAGCGAAATTCCGTGACCATTAAGCTTGTAGCCGTCGGGTGATGGGTGACGTCAGGTGAGACAGAATGCTTAGCCCTAAAAACTGCGAGAGAGTCCAATGGGGTGGCACGACTGGCTCCTTCGTATCAAAGGCGTCGGCACCGCGCCGGCGGAGCTGCTCGCGATCCTGGTGCCGTTTTTCCTCGTGGTCATAATAATTGCCTTAGACAAATGCAGTCGTAAGCAGGCCAACCGTTACGAATCCCAGGATAATATGACGGGCGAGTTTGTTCTTACCCTTGTTCATGGCACTTGGGGACGAGGCATTCTCTGTCCGTCGGGAGATGCTCTTTGGACAAACGACGCCTCGAAGTTGTGCATTTTGCTTCGAAAACACTTAGGCCAAAACACGATTTTTCGGCGATTTCGATGGTCGGGCGCGAATAGCCACACGGGTCGCGCCAAGGCAGCGAAAGAACTTCGCCACTATCTTAGCAATAACTTGAAAAGATGGCCTCAAGCCAAACACTTCGTGATTGCCCATAGTCATGGGGGTAACGTGGCGCTTTACGCGATGGCGGATTCAGACTTGCTCGAAAGAATTTCCGGCATTGCGTGTCTGGCTACGCCTTTCATATCAGTGAGAAAGCGAGACATGGGATCGGATCCGACCGAGACGCTCACTTTAGCGGTGCTTGTTATTTCCATCGTCTCTACGTCTGTCTTGCTGAAAGATAGGGAAGCACACCTGCTCTTGTCCTCAAGGCTAATTGAACTTGTCGCTTACGTGGTTGGTAACCTCCTTTTTCTCGGGATGGTCGCTTTGGTGTTTTCTTTCATTAGAAAAATTGGTATTGCGTTCGCCAACGAGCTGCGCGACCAACTTTCGCCTCCTCTGCCTGAGAAAGACCAACTTCTGATAATTCGCTCCCCAGCCGATGAGGCGTCTGGTCTTCTCAGCACCTTTCAGTTCATTTCCGAAGTTACGGTGAGGTTGTTTCTTCTCGCGCAAAGCCAGTACGTAATATTTGAGCGCGTAGTAATTGGCTTTCGCAATCACAAAGTGAGGGTTTTTATCATAGGATTGTGCGCGTTCGTCATTTCATTGGTTTCCTTATTTTACCTTTCGCCCGACGCTATAGGTCTTTTTGTCGGTTTTGTTTCATTCATTGTGTTCGTTGAATCGGTTCTTTTTCTGGAAGGACCACGAGCGGTTACTATTCAAATCCACACGGTATTGGCGCTGTTCCTCTGGCTCGTGGTTGCGATGCTATCTGTCATACTAGTGATTCCATTCGGGTGGCAGGCGGCCGTGGCTAATGTCTTTCTGGATGTAACCGTAGACACAACGCCAACGGGCACGTGGGAAATTCATCTGATTAATCCCCCAACCAGCATAGACCTTCGCGAGCCAGTGCCTCCGTTGATACACAAGGTCTACGAAAATCATTATGCTTTAGAAGAATTGGTCAAATGGATCAAACAACGCGGGCTACAGGTTCCGAGAATGCCGCAATGACACCTCTTTACAGGGGGCGGTCCAGAGACAGAACATACCTTAGTACAATTACCACCAGGGGCCGGCCGTTAGGGCGTGTTCTTCCATTCCAGCTATCATGAGCCATCGGCGAATCTTTCCTCTAGGACCGCTATTGGCGCCTTCCTGCGGTGCTGAACGCCGGTACACGCGTCTGTTTGCTGAGGAACTGCGGCCCCTGCCAGCCAGTGGCGAAATAGGCGCTGGCTTTGCACGCGCCGGGCTATTTCGATGACGATCCCTCGCGTTCGCCGCCCCGCGCCATCACATTGCCGATGACCGCCTGGCCGCCCTCATGAATATGGACATGCTCGACGCGCACGTATTGCCCCGTGCCGTGCCGAAGGCGGCGGAGGACCTCTGCCTGCATCGCATAAGCCTTCAAAAGCCGCCCCGCCGCCGATCCGAGCGCCGCGACGCGCCGATCGCTGCCACCCCCACCGCCTAAGCGAGCCAGCACAACCATCGCCGCCGAGTGTGTGCAGGCCATCTGGACTGCGAGCGCTCCCTCGATCTCGTCTCTTGGGGCGAACGCCTCGATCATAGCGAGCGCGGCGTTCACGGCGGTCTCCGATATGCCGGCGTATGGCGTCCTGCAGGCCATCTGAAGCTGCAGCAAGGTCGCGTTGACGAAATGGCTGGACGACGTGCCCAGCGCTTTCTTGAGGCGAGCCCACCATTCCTTGGCCAGACCGTCGGGCGGGTAAGGCTTCGAGTAGTTGGCGTTGATCCGCTTAAGCCTCACCCGAACCGGAGGGCGGCGCGGCGCGTTGCTGGCAGGCGCGATCTCATCCTTGGGTCTTGTCGTCATGATCCCGTCTCCACCTTCCCGAATTGCTTCACCAGCGATCTGAGCCAGCGGCGCTCCTCGATCGCCTCGGCGGTCCATGCGCCGTCCTTGAAATTGCCGTTGCGATCGCCGCGCGGCGCGCCGGGGCTCAAACCACCATGCAACCGACATCGCGTCCGTCCACGCATGGCCGGACACTGGCAGGGCGTCCCGGCGCGCGTCATGGCCTCGCACCGTGGCGCCCGCCGGATATTTTCTAGCCGCGTTTCGACATTCTGGTTCATGGGGTTGGTCTCGAAATTTGGCAGGCCCCCTCGTCAGGGATTCGGCGTCACCGGTTGACTTGACCTTCGCGACGTCTACCGCGGGATGAATTCGCGTGCGCTGCTTGGTGGCGGGCCTACGAAGCTAAGGCGATGACCATATTGGCGAACCGCTCGGCGGCCTGACATGCTCGTCTGAAGGAGCCGGTCTCGATTTGTTGAAGCGCCGATTGTCCCGCTCCTTCGATGACCTGCCGAAGGGTTGGGAACGAGGCGTTGGCTTCTTCGGACCGAATTTCTGTGATGCGCTCCCAAATGTTAGCATCTGTAAGCAATCGCTGCCCGTTCACTCTGCTCGTCGCATCGCGCGCCCGTCCGTAGGCGCCGGCATAAGCGGCGGTAGCTGATTTCCCGGCCGCGACAAGCTGGCAGAATGTCTCCTGTCGTAAGTTCCGCAACGGCGCCATCGCTTCCTCCTCCTTGTTGGGAGACTTCTCGATCTTGTCGCGAAGCAGGCGGAGCCGGCGCGCGAGGCCTTCTGCCGCTATTACGATTGGAGTTAGCGCTATTATCGCACGACACAGGCTCATCCCCTGTCTGAAGCTCATGTCGCGAGGTTCGGGCAGACTCTGCAGCAGGTCGATTGCGCGGGCCTGAAACGCCTGCTCGACGAGAATTAGAGACTCCCCGAGGATGATCAGAACAGCAAGCCGACATTGTAGCTGTGAGCGCGATAAAGCGTCGTTCCCCTTGGCGCGGATCGTCGCGACAACGAACGACCTCCGGTAGCTTTTCGCGGTCCGACGTTTCGGCACGCGACAGCGTCCGCTGGAAGTGACCGCGCAAGCCGTCATGCGCGCCCCCGCGTGTTTGCCAGATAGATCACCGTGGTCTCGCTGGTGTCGATGCTGCGGATCGCCAACCGGCCCTCGAGGGGCTCCCGCCACCAGTCGCGACGGCGCTCGTTCTCCGCAGCCATAGCGTCCAATAACCGCTCGACGGTGACGCGGGCGTCTTCGGCGAATGCGACAGTAGGGGAAGGCGAAAGAGGCGGCTCGCACCCTGACGACAGTGACGGCTGCTCTGAGCCGGCCTCTTGCCCTAGCAGCGCGACAACTTCCGCTTTGTGTTCGCGTAGCCTTTCGATCAACTCTAACGGCGGCCTGACGGCGGCCTTCAATGCGAGATTGTCGCCCTTCAAGGCAAGCCTGACGACGTTATCGGCTAAATCCTTCAAGACGGCGACTACGGTCATTTCTCGCCCTCCCAGTCATCGTTGGCGGTTTCGTCGCTGGTGCATCCCGCTCGGCGGTCAATTTCCGAAGGTGTCCTCACCCTTTCAACTTGGCCACCTTGGCCTCCTTGAGAATTCTCTGTGGAGTCCGGCGATCGCCCTTCTTGGACACCTTCGATGGCGTCCAACTCGTTGCCGAGTCCTTGGCCTTCTTCGAAGGTGTCCAATTCTTGGCCGTCTTGAAACCTCTGGAAATCCGCGAAGGGGGCCAAGGTGTCCAAGGTTTTAGGGGTAAGGCCCCCTTGGTCATCTTTGCTTGCAGGCAAGCGCCATCCCCAGCCGCCACTTACCCCATCTTTCAACGACGAGACACGAAGGGCAGCCTTCGCACGGCGTAGTGTTCGTAAGGTATGCCCGGCGTCACGACCAGACGATTGAACCTCTTTCGCGGTTCTTGGCCCTTCACGGAGAAAGTCCACCAACCAATCCTTCGCCTCGTGGAGCGCCGTTCCGTCTCCTTCGTTATCTGCTGGCTCTGCTTCAGCGGCCGCGAGAATCTCACGAGCGCTGCCAGTGACGGGCTCTCTCCAACATACCACCGATGCCAGAATGTCCGGGTGATCGCGCATGGGGGCCATTTGCAGTTCGTAATTGAAGCCACTATCGTCGGCGCCGATATTGGATTTGGCTCGCATGAAAACGCGCTGCCCAGGCTTGCCGTCGGCGCCAGCTTGTTCTCGAGCAGCCACCATGACGACACGGGCGAGCGCGCCGAAGGCGACAGACCCCGTCACCCTATCAATTGGCGAGCGCCCCTCCGAGCCCTTGGTGAAGTGCGTTATCCCGAGCAGTGCGGCGTCGAGTTTCGTCGCCATATCAACAAGCGGTTGAAGGCCTCGCCGCGTTTCGCTGTTTTTATGGGAATCGGCAGCCGTTGCTGAGACAATGGGATCGATGACAATCAACGCCGCCCCGCCTGCCGCCTCAATAGCGGCCTGCAAAGCGGGAATGTCCTTGGCCGGGTCGAAGGCACGGCGCTCCTTGCCGCGAGACATTTCGCGGGCGAAGAAAACACGCCTCAAATCCGCGCCGGAAGCCTCAAGCCGCGGGACGAGAGTATCGGCATGGTCGTCCTCGCCAGACCAGATAACGACGTTTCCTTCTTTAGCGGCGCTGCCATCTGGCCAACGGCCTCCTGCAGAAACGCTCGCCGCCATTTTCATGGCGATGGTCGTTTTTCCAGCGCCCGGCTGCCCCGCGATAATGTGCATTTTGCCGCGCGCCAACCATCCACGCCAAAGCCACGAAATCGGCTGCGGGTTGATCTCCGATGCGCATTTCAGCGCCACCATCCAGTTCATTGGTTTGGCGACAAGTATTCGATCATTAACGTCGAAGTTGCGAGGGACCTCGGCCGCTGCGGATTTATCGTGTCCATTCGCCTTGGTCCCGCGCGGCCGAGCCTGAAGCGCGTCGTGATTCGCCTGATGTTTCGGTGTCCACGTGCTCACGGCTCACCCCCGATCAGGCGATACGCAACCGGGATCGCCACGCTGCACAGCGCCGCGAGGATTGTGGGATCGAGAAACGCAAAATACTTAAAGGGTTCAAGGAAGCGCCCTCCCGGATCCAAATCGCGGAGGAGGTCGCATAGCGCGCGCGGTCCACCGGCAGGAATCCGCTCAACAAGGCGCCGTAGCCGGCCCCGTTCGATGCGACTGTTAGTCATCGCGTAGCCTCCACGAAGTGTGGCTTCGCGAAAACGCGAGCCATCGATGACGGCATTAGGAACCAACGGGCTAGCCAAGCCGTGCAGCGAGGTTGAATTTCAGTTAGCGACGGAATATCTTCGCAAGTGTTCAGGGCTCCCAAGCCGAACACTTTCCGAGGGTCGTCCTTGCTTTTCGCTGGGGCGACCCTCGCCGTTTCATGAGCCTGCATCGGTCACGCAGCCTTTCCGGAAGAGGACTTCTGCGGCGCGCCGATCTTGGCGGGAGGCAATTTGCTGCGCTCGGCCGGCTCATCAGGAGCCACATCGCCGGGGGCCGCATGGCGGCGCGAAAGCAGCCAATGCTCAAGATCAGACTCCAAAACTCCACGGCGACGCTAAGAGACGTGGATAATGCTCGGGCCTTCACCTTTCGCAATGAGGCGCTCCAGTGACCGGCGGACGAGGCCGGCGCGTTGGGCAGCTTCTTCATATCGGAGGACACGCATATCGATAACCTCTTGTCGCGTTAAGATGCGTCAAGAGATTGCATTGAGAAATTGCGCCGTCTAATTCCGCCAATCCCGCCGTTTCACTTTTCGGCGCGGTTCATAAGTATATGTAATTTAATCGTTTTAAGCTGTATTCCCGCCGTTTGACTTTGCGGCCCCACAATTCTTGCGCCGGCCGACACAACCCTTGAGTCCTACGTCGCGTCGAATCGTTCGGATCAACTGTCGAGTAATCCGCGCGTCAAAATGGTCCTCAGCGGCGGAGTGCGCCAATTCCTCGTTGTATGGCGAGTTCGCACTCATTTGGCGACTTTGCCAACTGATCAAAAATGCCCGCAATTTTTTCTCGTCCGCCTGTGGGAGAGGTCTTTTCTTCGGAGGGATTGCTGAGTTGGCTTGGGTCACGAGCGGCTTTTTTTCCGCAAGATCTGTCTGTGTCTCGTCGCGCCGACTGCGTTTGCTCGCGATCCATTTGTCGAGTTCGGTCAGAAGATCATCTCGACTGACAACCACACCTGTGATCGGCGGGAAGGTTCGCCGGAGGCAATCATCCTTGGCTAACAATGCACTTGCGGCACAGTCGATACGACGAGTTGCCCAATCAACGTCAGTAATGGGCCCTCTTTGGCGGAGATCCTCCCGGAAACCATTACCTCTGACCTCCCCAAGTGCGAGAAGCTGTCGGAGTATCTCTTTTGCAACGTCATGAGCTGCCATCTCGAAATAGTTGACTTCTTTGCCAGCGGCGGCGCGTAGGACGAGATTTAGCGGGGGCTTTTCTATATAGCGCCTCTCGGTGGCGATTATGCGTTGACGCAGCCATTGGTCTTCCTTCACGAGCAACGCAACCAATCGGACCGCTTGGGGGAGGCTTAGCCATGAAGGAATGTTGCTTTCCCGCGCTAGCGGAGCCGCGATGCGCACGGGATCAGTCTCATCCGTCATGTGCGTCCATCCTCAAGTCGATGGCGGACCGTCTGACTTGTCGCCAGCTTGCCGGGCCGAATCCGTTGATTAGCCACGCTTCAGGAGCGCGACGACATTGGACGTGCTAGCGCGCCCCTCGACGACGCCCATAACATGTTCAGCCCAGCCCTCTAAAGCCGAACGTTTTTCGGATGCAAAGTCGTGCCGCTGATAGATGCCGACGATGCCGGCCCGACTCCCTGCGATGTGGTTGAGGACTGACTCAGTCACTTCAAGACGAACGCCCAGTCGTTGGAGCCCTGTGGCCATCGTGCGGCGCAGATCATGCAGTCGCCACTCTGTCACCGCAGACCGAGCGTCCAGGGATGCTTTCGACTTGCTCCACCCGTTGAAAACTCCACGCAGGCCGGGGAACACAAATTCACCAAGCCTTGGGAGATTGCTCAGCAGTTCGCGCGCCGGTACTGACAAGGGGACCATGTGGACCGAGCCGTTCTTGGCGCGGCTGGCGGGGATAGTCCACACGGACAAGTCGCTTGATAACTCAGACCACTCCATGCCGCCGACTTCTTCGCGGCGCTGACCGGTCAGGATGAGCACGCGGACGATTTTGTCGAACACGCGGTCTCTATCGGTCGCGCGCCATATCGCGGCGAGTTCGTCGTCGGACAGAACACGGTCGCGCCTTGCAGTAGGCGCCACGGGCAAATTGACAAAGGGATTGGTGGCAAGAGCGCCGCGCTTTGTCGCCCAACGATAGGCGGCGCTGCCATAAGCGGCGGTCCTCGACGCCATTGGGCCCCTGCCTTGCCGTGTCATGCTGTCCAATGTCTTGACGATCATCGCTCTATCTAGTTCGGCGGCAGGAAGGTCGAGATGGCGCCCAAAGGCGTTTCGTAATGCCCTGACAGCCTCGACGGTATAGGCGGGGCGCTTTGAAGCCAGATGAAGGACCCGCCATTCTTCTATGAGCGAAGCGAGCGTCAGAGCGTCATGTGCCGCCCTTCGACGGGTTTCGGCGGCGGCATCCTTTCGCTCCGCTGCTGGATCAATCCCCTGAGCCACCTTGCCCATGATCGCGCGCACAGCGTCGCGGGCCTTGGCGAGCGAAACGGCGTTGCATGCTCCCAGCGGGATACGACGCTTTTGTCCGTGAAAGGCATATTGCGCGAGAAACGTCTTGCCGCCGCTCGCGGTCACGCGCACGCCGAGTCCGCGCTGTTCATCGTCGAAAACCAGCATGTCGCGCTTGCCGGACGGGCATTTCAGACTGTCGATACGAACTTGCGTCAGCTTCATGATCGCCTTCCGGGTCAGCCATCGGCTAGCGGACCTCCAGCGGACCCGCTGAGACGACATTTTATGTCGCCCTATGTCGCCTCTAGTCAGGAGGTATAGCCAAGATGCCCCGTGAATCAAAGGAAAATGTCGGGTCCGCTGTTGTGCGTGTCGTCTCGTGTCGGACTAGACGCGCTTATTTGTAATCAGTAGGTCGCGGGTTCGACTCCTGCAACCGGCACCAATAAAATCAATAAGTTCGCTCAGAGAACCGCTCG
>DATBQJ010000235.1:0-4236 GCA_036560885.1 Methylocella sp. | reverse complement strand
TACTTCCAGCGCATCGCCGCGGGCGAGTCTGTTTCGATCCTGTTTCTTGGCGATGGAGCCAAGGCGCAGGTCGTCGGATTGAGCCGTCAATGGGCGACGCCGGCGCCGGGGGAACCCTTTCGTTTCGGCGGCAGCTTTCGCCCGGCTGGTCTGTCTCCCCAGACCGAATCCAGTTTGCGGCGCGCGGCGGAAGCCATAACGGCGGCGTGCGGGCTCCGCGGTCTCAACAGCATCGATTTTCTCGTCGAAGGCAACGAATACACGCTGATCGAAGTCAATCCCCGGCCGGGAGCGACACTCGACATTTTCGAAGATCGCGGCGGATCGCTTTTCCGGGCCCATATAGAGTCCTGCCGCGGCCGCCTGCCACCGCGCCCGCTCGAATTCGCTGGCGCCGCAGCCGCGGGAGTAGCCTATGCGCGAAGCGGAATCGCGTCCGTGCCGGAATTCGACTGGCCAAATTGGACGTCGGACCGGCAGAAAGCGCGCAGCGAATTGCGGCCGCACGACCCTTTGTGCACGATAAAGGCCCGCGCGGCAAAACCCCGGCGCGCCTGCTCGCTCGTCAATGCGCGGACCAATTTGATTCTGAGCCAGCTTGAAAATATACAAAATAAAAACGGCAACGTTGGAACAGGAACTGCTCCTTGAAAAAAAGCGATCTGAGTATCAACACACTAGCAGGCGAAGCGGTCGACCGCATGATCGCGAATGCTGCCCGATTGCGGGTCGCAATTTCCAAAGGCGAAGCTGGCGAGACGATTATTGACGCGGGCCAAAATGCTCGGGGCGGAATCGAAGCAGGCCTGGCGATCGCCGAAATTTGCCTTGGCGGGATGGGAACCATCGGCCTCGCGCCAACCGGCGCCAATCCGAAATGGCCTTTCGAGCTTTGCGTTCGCAGCACTGACCCGGTGATCGCCTGTCTTGCCAGCCAATATGCGGGCTGGGCGCTTTCGCATGGCGAGGGGAAATCAGCCTTTTTCGCGCTCGGCTCCGGTCCCGGCCGGGCCCTCGCGCGCAAGGAGCCTTTGTTTTCGGAATTGGAGTATCGGGATCACGCAGCGCGCGCGACTCTCGTGCTTGAGTCCGGCCGGGCGCCGCCACGGGAAATCGCCGAAAAAGTTGCCCGCGATTGTGGCGTCCCGCGCGAAAACGTCACTTTTATTTTTGCGCCCACGCAAAGTCTCGCGGGAAGCGTTCAGGTCGTCGCGCGCGTGCTGGAAGTCGCGCTGCATAAGGCGCATGAGCTCAAATTTCCGCTGTCGCGCATCGTCGATGGCATCGCCTCGGCGCCGCTTTCGCCGCCGCATCCAGATTTTATTCAGGCCATGGGACGCACCAACGACGCGATCATCTATGGCGGCCGGGCGCATTTATTCGTCACCGGACCCGCCGCAGAGGCAAGGGCGCTGGCAGAACGGCTCCCAAGTATGACGTCGCGCGATTATGGCCGCCCCTTCGCCGAGGTGTTCAAGGCTTACAAAGGCGATTTTTATTCGATCGACCCGATGCTGTTCAGCCCCGCGCGCGCGGTCGTGACTGCCGTTGAAACCGGCGAGACCTTCGAGGCGGGCGGAATCGATCAAGCCTTGCTCGATGTCTCCTTCGGATAGGCATCACACGGCCCGCGTGACTTCCACCGGACCCAAAATCGCCCTGGCTGTCGATATATACGATTGGCATGCGCGGGATCTCGCCGCGGCTTTCACGCGCGCGGGGGCAATCGCCGTGCCGGTCCGGCTGTCGCAATGCGGATTCGATACGCGGCACGGGAGCGGCCTCGTCATTCCGGGATTTGGCGCGGATTTGCCGGACGCGATGTTCGTGCGCGCGATCGGATCTGGTACGTTCGAGAGCGTGACCCTGCGCCTTGACGTGTTACACAGCCTTGGCGCCCTCGGGGTGCCGGTTCTGAATTCTGCCCGCGCCGTGGAAATATGCGTCGACAAGGCCGCGACAAGTTTCGCACTTTCCCGCAATTCGATTCCGACACCGGCAACCTGGACCGTGCAGTCGGAACAGGCCGCGCGCCAGATTGTGCGGCGCGAGGCGAGGCGCAGCCCGCTTGTGTTAAAACCCCTATTCGGCGCGCAAGGATACGGCTTGAAACTGATTCGGCACGAAGAAGATCTGCCGCCGTTCGAGGCTGTGGAAGGTGTCTACTATCTTCAGCGATTCATTGCGGTCGAACACAAAGGTTTTCGCGACCTCCGGCTGTTCATATCGGAGGGCAAGCTCGTTGCGGCGATGACCCGACATGCAGCGCAGTGGATTACCAATGTCAAACTCGGAGCGCGGCCGGAATGGTTCGAGCCGGATACCGAAACAATTGATATTGCATTGCGCGCCGCGGCTGCGGTCGGCGCCGATTTCGCCGGAGTAGATATGATTCGTGATGCCGCGGACACTCTGCAGGTTCTCGAAGTCAACAGCATGCCAGGCTGGCGCGGCTTGCAGAAGGTCGCGCCGTTTTCCATCGTGGACCGGCTAGTCGCCGGCGTCTTGACGCGAATTGGGTGGTCCGGAACGGAGGCCGCCTTGTGACCGAAATTGCCTTGGCTTTCATCGCCGCCTGCCGCGACGAAATCGAGGCCCCAAAACCCGGCAATGTTCATGTTTTTGCCGATGGCCACGGCATGACGGCGCAAGATTTCTTACGCAGCGCCGAAGCTGCCGCCTCCGGCTTGACCAACCCGGCACTCTCTGTCGGCGCACGCATCTTTGCCGCCGTGGAGGCCACCTTCGCGGCGGTGGGGATGAACACAAATCTCGGCATCGTGCTCCTCTGCGCGCCGCTCGCCGCCGCCGCGCAGACAGGCGGGGACCTTCGAGGGAAAGTAAAACAAACCATTGCCGAATTGACCCGCCTGGACGCCGAATCCGCGTTCAAGGCCATCCTTTGCGCGGCGCCCGCAGGACTCGGCACGGCACCCCGTCATGATGTCCGGGGCCCAGCCGGCGTCACTCTTTTGGAGGCAATGGGTGAGGCCGCCGGAAGAGACCGGGTCGCTTTCCAATATGCCTCTGATTTCGAAGACATATTTGAAATCGGATTGGGCACGCTCGCAGATGCACGGGTCAGCGGCTGGCCGGTACCCTGGCCGGTGACCGCTGTCTATCTGGCGTTTCTTGCGGGCTTTCCCGACAGCCATATCGCGCGCAAAAATGGTCCAGAGGTGGCGGCAAAAGTTCAAATTGAGGCACTGGAAACGCGAAACCGCTTCATGAATGCCGCAAATCCGGCGGAAACGCTCGAAGATCTCCTGACTTTCGACCGAAGTCTCAAGGCCCGCGGGCTAAATCCGGGAACAAGCGCGGATCTCACAGTCGCGACTGTTTTCGCGGCCAGGCTAATTCGCATCTTGATCAACCGGCGCAATAATGGTTGATTGCCTGGTGGCGGAAATCTCCGCCGCCATCCGGCCCAACCGGCCCGGCCAATGAGCAGACGTTGACAACACAGAGTTTCGTCTGCATGTGTCGAGCGCCCGCGATGGCAATCCGGAGCGGGTTTCTCCAGGGAGGATTTAACAATGGGGCTTCTAAGCATGGCCAAGATCAATAAGCTTTGTGTCGGCGAATCGCTCGTCGGGGACGGCAACGAAATCGCTCACATCGACCTCATCATCGGACCACGCGGCAGCGCGGCCGAATCGGCGTTTGCCAATGCGCTAACCAACAACAAGGATGGTTTCACCGCACTGCTCGCTATCGTAGCCCCGAACTTGATGTGTAAGCCTGCGACCATTCTTTATAACAAAGTGACAATCAAGAATGCGACGCAGGCCGTGCAGATGTTCGGCCCGGCACAGCGTGCCGTCGGCAAGGCTGTCGCCGACAGTGTCGCGTCGGGCGTTATCCCGGTGGCCGAAGCAGACAATCTGTTCATTTGCGTTGGCGTGTTCATCCACTGGGACGCCAAGGATGACCAGAAGATTCAGGACTTCAACTATCAGGCGACAAAAGAGGCTATCGCGCGTGCCGTTGCCGGCGAACCGACACCTGCCCATGTCGTCGCGCAGCGCAATATCGCGAAGCATCCTTTCGCGCCAAACTGAGCAACCGCGAGACTCAACAATATAAAGGGGCCTTGGCCCCTTTTTAAGTTGCGGCTCCGGCGCCGCTCGATGCCGCCGCGGCAATGTCGGCGCCGTTCAAACGGCCATCGTGCAGCGCGGAAGCAACGAGGGCTCCCTGTATGCCCGCTTGTTGCAACCGCACGAGATCGGAGGC
>DATBQJ010000234.1:0-6616 GCA_036560885.1 Methylocella sp. | reverse complement strand
TTTCGTCGCACGCTATGCAACGACATTCGAGATGCTCGAGGATACCGTTGTGAACTGGCTCGGCAAGGTGTGAGGAGGCTCGGCCCCCGCCGCCGAAATTCACGGGGCAAGCGGGGGCTCATGGCTTGATTTTGTCGATCGGCAGGGAGTGGAGAACGTGTCATGTCGCCATTAATTCTGCATCAGCCACCGCCAAATTCGTCTAGATGGCGCCGGTATTGGGACAGCTTCAAACGGAATTTCCCTGGCCGGTCCAATGACCAGGCCCGGTCGTTAGCTGTTGCTTTGCTAGCGTTCGCATCTCTCTTTCTTTTGGCTCGGATCATTTTTGCATTCTCGGGCCTTCCGTCCTAACCCGCCCAGCGCCCGGCAGCGTCCGCGTTGCGGCAGGGAAGGAAATACGCGCGCGCTCGAGTTCCGGCGCCTTCACAGGTGAGCTTGTCCACGTCGCTATCCGATTAGGTGCGCTTTATCGGCTCCATCTGGACGGCGGCGTTCAAGGCCATCGAAATCCTTTCCAGAAGGCGCGGAAACTCCGATGCCGCCGCATCGCGCATGGCAAGGCGGATTCCGCAAAAGCACCGCCGTAGGAAAATACGATGACGATACATTGCATATGGATTTTTTCTACTTGGAAAGGACTTTGGCGGCGAGCTCGGCCCGATTGCGAACGTCCAGCTTGGCATAGATATTCCGGCAATGCGAAATTGCCGTGTGCTGGCTAACACCCAATTTTTCCGCGATCGTAGTACGCGAATGTCCCGCCACGAGGAGCAAGCATGCCTCGCCTTCTCTTGCCGACAATGGCAGATCGTCCATCCGGCGTGAAAACCGCAGCGGCAGCGGCTCTTGCCGGTGAACGGTAACCCCCAAAAGCGGCGGCGCACTGCCCGCCTCCGGCGCGCTCAGCCAGTAGGCCCGGAAAGTAAAGCCACCCCAGACATTCCGATGATGCCAAACCGGGGGCGCCAGTCGTTCCCAGAGATCTTCTGCGGGCCGTTCCTTGAACGTCCGAACGAGGTTCTGACATATGCGCACGACTGGCGGCGGCAAAACAAAGCGGCCTGCGTCACGCAGACGCGTATCCGGGGAAAATTGCGGATAACAGGACAGAAGGAGCAGCCTTTCGGCTTGCGGGGTGAGGTGAAGGATCCTTGCGTCTAGTCCGGCAACGATTAGGCCCTCTTCGTCCGTGTCGGCGAGTTCGACGTCGAGATTGGCCCTTGGCGCCAAGGCATGCGCAATATGGGGCGCGATCAGCTCCAGACTTTTTGCCTCGTCCTTGGTAAAAGGAGGGTCGTGCTGGCCACGGCCTAGTAGTATACCGCCCAGCCCGCGGACTCCTTCGCGCACAGCAAAGAAAAGCCGTTGATGATCGTTCACCTGGCGAAGGACTTCATTGAACAAGGCGGAGCGGAGGAATTCGCGACGGTCCACTTTGAGAAAGCTATCGACATGGCGGACGGCCGGTCCGTCCCGCAGGCGCATCGATTCGCTGAACGTGAGGATAACCTCTCGCTCACGGCGCTCGTAGAATTCCGCGAAGTATAAGGGTCCCATGTGCACCCACCCGGGGTGCTCGGTATAGACGTTGCTGATTTCGCCTGCCGTGCCAGCCCACGCGAAAATGTTGGAGCCGGACGGCACAAGGCCATGGAGCTCCCGGAGCATCTCGGGCACGACGGCCTCGCCCCCGAGCCCCAGGCAGGACAATTGGCGGATGCGCGCAACGGCTCGCCGGACGGAATCTGACCGTGACCTTTGCATGGCGAGCGGATGTTCCCCGTTGAATCCAGCGCATCGCGGGATCGCTAAAAATAACCTGATTGGGTGATAGTATACCGTTTTTCGTAGGGCTAGGGTAGCTCCCGCCCGTGGGTGGTTGTTGTCACTCTGCGGGTTTGCCTAAAGCAGTAGGGAAAAATTGAAGAGGAAGGAAAGCAAAATGAAATCATATGTTGCTATCGCCGCGTCAGTTGCGGCGCTTGCTTCCCCTCAAGCGCAAGCGGGGGGGACTACCATATTCCAGATGACCGTATCCGCAGGCGCGAAGACCTGCCTACCCAACGCCAAGGCCACGGTCACCGATCATTCCTTCGGGGACTTCGAAAATCTCGAGGTGGTGGTCAATGGTTTGGCGCCGAACACTGGCTACGATTTATTCGTACTTCAGGTTCCGACCGCGCCATTCGGCGTCGCCTGGTATGTGGGCGACATTACCACCAGTGGGGGCGGCGGCGGTGTCGGCAATTTCACCGGCCGCTTCAGTAGCGAGACCTTCATTCTTTCCCCCGGCGTTGCACCGACGGTTAATAAATTTCCGGACCCGCCCGCCTTCGTCCCGGAGGCAACAACAGGCATAACAACCAATCCCATACAGATGTATCACCTTGGGCTTTGGTTCAATTCGGCGGCCGACGCCGCAAAGGCAGGCTGTCCAGCTACCCATACCGCATTCAACGGGGAACATAATGCTGGCATTCAGGTCCTCAACACGGCAACATTCCCCAACACCGCAGGTCCTTTGATCCCACTTCCGTAACCGTGTTTAGGAGGGCAGAAGAGTTGTCCCCTCTTTCAACTGTATAACAAGCACAAACATCGCCGCCCCGCCCTTGTGGCGGGGTTCGCCGTATTTTCGCTTGTTTTTGCAGCCTCACTGCGATGCTGGCGCGGCATCGCGGGTTGCGATAGAGTGGCTGCGGCCGAGCCTAATGTATGTGCGATGAATGAGCAGAGCGCATGAAATCCGCCTTTAAAAACATACAAAAACCTTGGCGGGGAACCGCGGGCGGGTGGTTAATGCATGTCGCGGCAGTGGCGGCGGCATTGGCAATGCCCGTGCCAGCATCGGCCCAGTCATGGCTGGATTCGTTCAATCCCTTCAATTTATTCGGCGGCGAAAAATACGAAGCCAAGATCGTACCCGATGTGCCCGCGGACGATCTCTACAATCAAGGGCTCGCCCGGCTGCAATCCAAGGATTACGACGGCGCCGCCAAAAAATTCGCCGAACTCGAAAAGCAATATCCCTATTCGCAATGGCAAAGAAAAGCGATTTTGATGACCACTTTCAGCCAATATCAAAACGCGAGTTATGACGACGCCATTGCCTCGGCGAAACGCTACATCGGATTATTCCCGTCGTCCCCCGATGTCCCTTATGCCTATTATCTCGAGGGGATGTCCTATTACAATCAAATCCCCGACATCAACCGCGATCAGGACCGGGCGGCAAAGGCGGTTGAAATATTCACCCTGATCACCGAAAAATACCCGAAGTCGGAATATGTCGAGGATGCGCGCTACAAGATGCAAGTCGCCCGCGACCAGCTCGCCGGCAAGGAAATGCTCGTCGGGCGCTATTACCTCAACCAGCATAATTATGCGGCGGCGATCAATCGCTTCCGCGAAGTTCTATTCAAATATCAGACGACCCGGCACGCCGAGGAAGCTCTTCTGCGGCTGACCGAGGCTTACCTCGCGCTTGGCATTCCGACGGAAGCGCAGACTGCCGCCGCTGTTTTAGGGCATAATTTCCCGGAGTCGGTTTGGTACAAGGATGCTTATGCAGTGTTGCAAGAAGGCGGGTTGCAGCCGCATGAAGACCAGGGGTCCTGGATTTCGAAAGCTTTCCACAAAATGGGCTTAGGTTAAGGCGCGCCCGGACTCCGCCGGAAACGTCTGCCGGGATTGTGATGGTGCGAAAATTCACGGCTCGGGCTTCTTTGGATGAAGTGTCTGTGCTCTCCTGGAAGAAAGTCCGCAGCACGGCGAGTAAATGCGTTAAATCGGCGAGTTGAAACTCTTTCCCGTTGCCATAAAACATGAAAGAGCCGCGCCTAAAGGCGCATCGGGGAGCCCCTCGACTCCATGCTCGTTCAACTGTCCATCCGCGACATCGTTCTGATCGACAAGCTGGATCTCGAATTTGACCGTGGCCTCACCATTTTGACCGGCGAGACCGGCGCCGGCAAATCGATTCTCCTCGATGCGTTTTCGCTGGCGCTGGGGGCCCGCGGCGACGGTAGCTTGGTCCGCCATGGCGCGGCGCAAGGTCAAGTCAGCGCGGCTTTCGAACTTGCGGAAGACCACAAGGCGGTGGCCGCGGCGAAGGCACTAGGCATCGAGACCACCGGCAGCCTTATTTTGCGGCGCCTGCAATTGGCGGATGGCCGCAGCCGCGCTTTCGTCAATGATCAGCAGATGACCACGCAGGCATTGCGGGCGATCGCCCGCGAACTCGTCGAAATTCATGGCCAGCACGACGACCGCGCGCTCGTCAATTCAGGCACCCACCGCCAGTTGGTCGATGCCTACGGCAGCCTGCACCTTGAAGCCGCCGAAGTGCGCACCGCCCATGCCCGCTTGCGCGGTCTCAAGGCCGAGCGCGCGAGCGAACAGGCGCGGGTCGAAAAAGCGCGTGCGGAGGCCGAATATTTGCGCTATGCCTGCGCGGAGTTGACTGGGCTTGCCGCCGAGCCAGGCGAAGAAGCCGCGCTCGCGGAGCGCCGCTCCATCATCATGCAGGCCGAGAAGGTCGCGGCCGAGCTGCGCGACGTGCACGCGACGGTGACGGGCGAGCATTCGCCAATGCCTTCTCTCTCCGCCGCGCTGCGCAGGCTGCAGCGGCGTCAGACTCAAGCGCCCAATTTGCTCGCGCCTGCCGCCGAGGCGCTCGATGCTGCCTTGAGCGCCCTCGAACTCGCGGGGCAAGCCCTCGATCAAGCACTCCAGGACGCTCATTTCGATCCGCGCGAATTGGAGCTGGTTGAAGAAAGGCTGTTTGCTTTGCGCGCCGCGGGACGCAAATATGCGGTTCCCGTCGATGCACTTGCCTCGCGCGCCGAAAAATTCGCGGGCGAGCTTGCCGATCTCGACGCCGGGGAGGCAAGGCTTGCGCAATTGGCGCGAGAGGTTGCAGCTGCGGAATCCGCCTATGCGTCGGCGGCGCGCGCGTTGTCGGAGGCGCGCAAGAAGGCCGCCTTCGCGCTTGATTCCGAAGTGACCGCCGAACTCGCGCCGCTCAAGCTCGAAGGCGCCCATTTCACAACCGAATTCCGCCTTGAGCCGGAAGGTCCGGACGGCTACGACCAAGTCGAGTTTTGGGTGCAAACCAATCCCGGAACCAAGCCTGGCCCCTTGATGAAAATCGCTTCCGGCGGCGAGCTCGCCCGTTTCATGCTGGCCTTGAAAGTGGTTCTTGCCGAGCAAGGCTCGGCCCCGACGCTTGTGTTTGATGAAATCGATACGGGGGCTGGCGGTGCGGTGGCCGATGCCATGGGCCAGCGGCTTGCGCGGCTCGCGACACGCGTGCAGGTGCTCGCCGTGACCCATGCGCCACAAGTTGCGGCCCGCGCGGGAGGTCATTTCCGCATCGCCAAATCTGCCGCCAGAAAAGGCCGCCGCGTCGCGACGCGGGTCTCAATCCTCGAAAAGGAAGCGCGGCGCGAGGAAATCGCCCGTATGCTGGCCGGCGCAACAATCACCGAGGAGGCGCGGGCCGCCGCCGCACGTCTTTTGGAGGGTGCGCAATGATCGTCGCGCCTGTGTCTTCCCGCGAAGCCGCCAAGCAGAGGCGAACTCTGCCATGCGGCTCGACCGGGGCGTAGGGATGCTTACGCGCGGAGGCCGCCTGCACGTCTTTCCAGTATGGAAGAGCTGCTACGCGAAATAAGTGGGCGACTCCCTCGCCAATGTCACATATGGCGGTCACGATGTGGGGTGAAGATGATCGCCGCACGCGACTTCCGGCGCCGGAACAGCCAAAAGAATTTAGTGCCGCCGAGCGCAATTGGCCGACTTGTGCGCCCGGCGACATTTCTTAGTTATTTTGAGGCCGCGATCGCCCGCAAAGTGTCATGGAGACAACGGGCGTTTTTTTACTGCGATTTCCGCGCGGCATTCCTCACGCATCGCACATCCGATTTACCCGTGGCGTGCCCACAGGGACGAGACGGCGAGGGCCGATTCGGTCCCCGCCACGGCCTCACCGACGCTTGCCAGGGCGCAATTCAAACCGTCGCAAGCCCGCAATCGGCCTCCACGATGCTCATGCGGCGGGGGCGTAATGTCACTGTCCGTTTATGGTGGGGGGGAACGCCGATCCCGGTGTGCCGTGCTGCGTTGGTAGCCCGACCATCGCCATTACGAAAAGCCCCGCCGTAAACAGAGCAATGACGCCTACGAGTACCCAAGTTTGCGTGCTCATTTATTACCTCCCTTGTCAAACCGGTATCCACCCTATGAACCGGTTTCGACACTGAGAGTGCCACTTCGGAGGCGCTTTGGCAAGAGCGGACGATCGCCTTGACGTTCCACCACTCCAAGGACGGAGAGCGGCGCCGCGCGCGCCGGACAACAAGCACTCCCGGATACCTCAGACACGTAAAAGAATTTTGTGCCGTCAGCCTTGGCGACCACCGCTAAACGATGAAATCCCCTTGTACCAAGTACATTGCTACATAATCTTCGATGACTGTCTGTCCGGGAACATCTTGAATCTGATGAGTCATTTGTGATTCAAAGGAGGCGGCCTGATTCGAGGAGGGATCGCCGATGTGGACGGACAAGAATCGCGCACGCTATGACAGAAACCGCCTGCGTTATCCGAGCG
>DATBQJ010000233.1:0-6973 GCA_036560885.1 Methylocella sp. | reverse complement strand
AACCGGCAATCGGCAGGAATTGCGTCCGTGAAGCGGACGCACAAAGGCCCATGGCGAGACATTTTGGCGAAGAACATGCGTCGGCTTCGCGCCGAGCGTGGCCTCAGCCAGGAGGCGCTCGCCCATGAGTGCGGGATCAACAGGACCTACCTGAGCGCCGTGGAGCGGGCCGAACGCAACGTCTCGATCGACAACATTGGCCGGATCGCGACGGGGCTTGCGGTCGAGCCATGGACACTGCTTCGAGATGATCCGTCAACCACGTGACGCTGGGCCGCTGTCAGTTGATGACCGGACCGAGCGCAGGCGCCGCCAGTCGTCGCAGGTTGACCCTTTGCGGACCTATCCCTGGGTGTGAAGCTGACCAAAGCCGTGCAAGGGACGAAGATCAGAACGGCGGCTACCGCCTCCTCCGTAACGACGTCTTAGGTTAGGGCCGCGCCATTCGGAGGGCGACCGCGTTAACCTAGCTCTGCCGGCGCAAGCCGGAGGGATCATTCCTTGTTGAGTATAATCTCAACGCGGCGGTTTTTCTGTCGTCCCCCTGGATTGTCGGAGCCGTCTTGCTTCACGTTCGGAGCATTTGGCCGCGCTGCGCCAAAGCCCCGCGACGTGAATTTTACTTCCCTAAGTTCATCACGCCCTACGAACCAATCGTATATCGCCGCAGCGCGCCGCTCCGAAAGTTTCTGGTTATATTCTGGCGTGCCTTTTGCGTCGGTATGGCCCTCAATAGTCACGACCTTTACCGCACGTTCTTTTATGAGCGCAGCGGCATTCTCTAAGGCCTTTGTTGCGTCTGGGCGAATATCCGCTCTATCAAAGTCGAACAGCACATCGGCGGGCAGTTCGATGCGCGTCTGGGTCGCGGACTCAGTAATCTGCAGCTCCACCTGTGATGCAGCAATTGTGGCGGCGAAGAGGGCCCACGTCAATGGCACCATCGCCAAACCGTACGCAATGAACAACAAGAGCTGCGCTAACGCGTACGACCAAATTTCCCAGATGAAGCCTTTGTCTTTTCCGGACTTGCAGAAATAATCGCGCTCGTCCGCCGGGCGAGTCATACCAGCACCCACGTACTCTTCCGGAAGACCCGCAAAATCACCTGCCAGCACTTTATTTGCGTGGGCCTTCAATTTGAGCCCAACGGTATACACCGTTTCATCATCTTTACATTTAAAGCACAGCCTAATGCGAAGGTACACATATATGACAGCAAACACGACCCCCACTATGCAGGTGACTGCGGCGATTAACTCGAAATCCCAATTCGCAAATTTGCTATGTGCGTATAAGATTGCCAAACCAATACCGGCCGTGACGCCGAAAATCTTTTCGCAATATGGAAGCTCGGGGATCTGAGGTGCCCAAAGAGCTTTTCCTGAAATGGATCCGACAATAGCTACTCCCGCAGCTACGATTTGGAGCGACCTAGTCACCATCTCTTCCAGTTGTTGGCCGAAGTCGTCCATCTCAGAAAGCCTGCACGTGCGCCGAGGTGCTGTTCGGCCCGGCAAAATGGACTCTAGGGTCTCTGACGACCTGGTTGTTTTGCCATCCCTGGAAATAGTAATGACCTACCGGCAATCGGCCTTTAACGGGTGTCGTGGGCTTTGAGCCGAAACTCACTGGCGCGTACCGATACTGCGGATAATAGTCGACGCTGTAGCCGGACCTGAGAGAGTGCAACGTGAAATTAACTGTCCCCGCGGTGGAGGCACTGCTTGCTTGTCCGGCAACACGGATCGTATCAATAAACAGCGCTAAGAACCCTCGAACAGCCGTGCGAGGTTCGGCAATCAATATATCTCTCGTAGTCCCGGCGACTTCTTGAACCCATGGCTTGAGTCCGTCCAGACCAACGGGTTTAGTAGTAAACCAATCGCTCCACTTTTCGGGCAAGGAAATGCTGCCTCGTGCCCGAGCGCTGAAGACGTCGAAAATCGGGTAAGCGTCGTAACCGTTTCTAACACAGCCAAGCACAGCAACCCCCGGCAGGTCTACCGATAGATAGAACATTACCAAGCGCAATGCGGCATCCAGGTCTTCTATCAATTTCGAACGTCGGTTTGAGCTTAAAACATTCTCTCTAAATTCATAGCGGTTTCGCAATTCCAATTCCACGTCATCAAGTAATTTTTCAGAAAACGAAGAATCCACGAACCAAGGCGGAAATCGCGTAGTCGGTTCTGGTTCAAGGAATAAATTTTGAAATTTGTCCACTATTGTCAAGACTGCTTCCCTATCGCGTCCGCTAGGTCCTTCCTCGTCAACCATTTGTCGAACTCCAGAAGCATGCAGACGCAAACTGTTTGCGTGCGCCTTGCATCAAAACAGCCGCCATTTGTTGGTGTAGACGCGCGAATTTGGACTCATCCCAAATTCACGCAAAACACGCATGTTCTCTTTCAAACCGACATCAAAGACGGCTAGCGGTCATAAGGAATATGTACTGATTTGGCGGTTCAAACAAGGTTGCCCCTTTCCAGCCGGTTGCCGCAAGCCGCCCTTGAGGATAGGATGGCCAGCCACCCGGAAGGGATCACCTACGCGGCCGGTCCGATTGACGTTCACCAAATTGCCGCAGTCACGACTTCATTAGCGCAGCGAGTGGCACGATGGCTCTGTTGGCTGATTTCGTAATTTGTGGCTGGTGAGGCTTTCGTTGCATGGTGAAAAATCAAATCCTGTGCCTTGCAGTTCCACGCGCGGAAATGAAGCGGACCGTTTAGACAGTCGGACTGACAGGATTCCGGTGTATTGGTCGCCGCGTTGGAATTCCGAATGAGACATGCCCATTTTCGGCGCGACAATCGCGCCGCCCTCCGATCGCTGTTCCGTCATTTCGTTCGGTTGGAAAATTATCGCAGGCGGAGCGTCCATTTGAGACCAAACGGATACGTCCCGACCAGCATCTGCGGCGAGCCGCGAATTTCCGCTCATGGCGCCCTCCTGCCGTGCTGACCGCCAGAACACGCGTCCGTTTGCTGTGGAACTGCGGCCGCTGCATGCCAAGGGCGATATAGGCGCGGGCCGCGCGCGCCGCAGGCTATTTCGATGATGACCTCTCGCGATCGCCCTCTCGCGCCATCACATTGCCAATGACCGCCTGGCCGCCCTCATGGATATGCACATGCTCTACCCGCACGTATTGCCCCGTGCCGTGCCTAAGGCGGCGGAGAACCTCTACCTGCATCGCATAAGCCTTCAAAAGCCGCGCCGCAGCCGATCGCTTCTGCCTCCCCTTCCAGATGAGAGACCACGGCCATTGTGGTTGTCGGACAGCGCCGCTGCGACGGTCGATAACGGGAAGTGCTGCCTCTTGTTGTTGTCCGCGCTGGCCCCGCGTTGTCAGCAAGACGAAATCGAAAAAAGTGGGAATGCTAGTTGCTTGCATTTTCGGGGGTCGCTACCTCCGTGGCAAGGATTTATTGAGTTTCTACCAGCTGTTGCGGCGTGTTACAGGGATATAGGTTGCCCTGCGGCGTCCAGATGGCCGATGCAAGGGCGACGCCGCCTCTAAGCAGACAACTTGATGATCATATCAGCGAACCGCTCGGCGGCCTGACATGCTCGTCTGAAGGAGCCAGTCTCGATTTGTTGAACGGCCGATTGTCCTGCTCCTTCGACGATTCGCCGAAGCGATGGAAGCGAGGCGCTGGCTTCTCCAGACCGAATTTCGACGATGCGCTCGCAAATGTTAGCATCTGTAAGCAAGCGTCGCCCGTTCACTCTGCTCGTCACATCGTGCGCCCTTCCGTAGGCGCCGGCATAAGCGGCGGTCGCCGATTTCCCGGAGGCGACAAGCTGGCAGAATGTCTCTTGTCGCAAGTTTTGCAAAGGAGCCATGGCATCCTCCTTCTGGTTGGGAGACCTCTCGATCTTGTCGCGAAGCAGGCGGAGCCGACGCACGACGCCTTCTGCTGCAATTACGATTGGCGTTAGCGCTATTATCGCACGACAAAGGCTCATTCCTTGTCGGAAGCTCATGTAGCGAGCTTCGGGCAGACTCTCCAGCAGGTTGATCACGCGGACCTGAAACGGCTGCTCGACGCGAATTAGAGTCTCCCCAAGGATGATCAGAACAGCAAGCCGACCTTGTAGCTGTGAGCGCGATAGAGCCACGCCACCCTTGGCGCGGATCGTCGCGACCTGGAACGGCTTGCCGTTGCGCTCCGCGATGCAACGTTTCGGCCGGCGATAGCGCTCGCCGGAAATGGCCGCGTGAGCCGTCATGCCCGCCCCCGCTTGGTGGCCAGATAGGTCATCTCCCACGCCGATACTTGTCGCCGATGGACTTGTTTGATTTGCCTCCGCCTCGGCCCTGCGGCGATACCGATCCCGATAGAAAATGACGCAAATGACGCTGGGTAGGTATTGCACCGTTGCGCCTACGCGCGCGTGACGCCTGTTTATTGACCTAGCGTCATTAGCGTCATTCTTCGCGGCTCCGATTAGGTTGATCGTCATTTTCCCGAACGATCCGAAGTCCGTAAAAGCCTTGGCCACACGTCATTTTGTGTTTCAAAAATCCTCTATCTTCGAGCGTCTGCGAGAAGTGTTTCGCCGTTCCTGGGTTCTCGCCGAAATGTTTGGCCCAGCCGGCCCAGGAGGTGAAAAGATTGGCGCGGCTTTCCCACGCCGCTGGGTCACGCTCGCATTTGTCGTCAATCCAAGCGGCGAGACCATCTTCGGCTTCGAGGTATGCGGCAGTTGCATCTTGAACGGCCTTTGGGGGCTGCAACCCATTGCGATGCCACTCAACGCAACCACCTATGATCCACTGCAGGATGCCCGGCCATTCAGCTTTCAACTTGTCGGCAAGCTCAAGGTCGCGCTGGTCTTTGGGAATGGTGACGGCGAAAGGGATCATATGGAAGCGCCGGCGGATGGCTTCGTCCACCGAGCGCAGGCTGGGCTTGTGGTTGCCGGCGATGATGAGCTTAAAGGCGGGGCGATAATCGTAATAGTCTTGGCGCATGAAGCGCGCGGATATCATATCGCCACCCGTCAGTTGCTTGATACGGCTTTCAGCCCAAGGGCGCCCTTCCTCGGTTTCCGTCGCAGCGACGAGCCGAGCGCCGCGCAATCCCGCGAGGTCGGTCGGATGGCGTTCGCTATTACTGGCGACGAAGGTTTCGATCGGCGCCGTGCGATGGTATGTGCCGAGAATGCCCGAAGCCGTCGAAAGCAAAACGCTCTTGCCGTTCGCGCCTGTGCCATAGGCGAAGAATAGTGCGTGTTCGCGAGTTTCGCCGGTCAGGGCGTAGCCGAGCATCCGCCGAAAATAGGCGATCATTTCGGCGTCACCGGCCGTGATCGTCTTAAGAAAGTTCAGAAACAGCGGGCAATCGCCGGCGGGACCAACGGCCGTGATTTTGGTCATATAGTCTTCGGGCCGATGCACGCGACGCCGGCCTGTCCGCAGATCAATCACACCATCTGGCGTATTCAGCAGCCACGCGTGGCTGTCCCATTGATCGCCGGTCGCGGCGATGCGCCTATCCGCCTTCGCCAGTCTTTCGACAGCCGCAACCGTCGTGGCACTGGCAAGTTTTCCGGCAGTCAGCCGTTCGGCGCACGCGGCGGCCTGACGGCAGATTTCCCGTGCGAGATCGAAGGCTCGCAAGGTATCATCGAATTGCCAGTGCGTCCCGGTCCAAAACAACCACTTGCCCCATTTGGCGACGTAGCGCAGATCGTACGCATGACGTTCGGCGAAGCGCAACGCGAGCAAATCGTCGGAGAACGCGGATGGGGGGCGCGCATCTTGTTCGATGAATGTGCCGAGCGGAATGAGGTTCGAGGCGGCATCACTCATTTCGCGCCGCCTTTTCGCATCATGCCGGCGACTGCGATTAGGGCGGCTTCGGCGCGCCCGTCATCTTTGACGCGGGCGAACAGCGCGGCTTGTCCAGGCCAGCGGCGGATGGCTTCTGAACGTGCGGCGTCCTTCGCGCCATCACGGCCTGGCGGAATGCCGACTGCGCGTTTCCACGATGCGGGCGTTATCTGAGTGGCGGGAACTCCGCAGGCGCCTAAAACACCCTCCACAACGCCACGGCTGCGGCCAAAGGCGAAAGCGCCGACTGCGCCCTCACCGGGCCTTGCGCCGACATATTCGACAAAGGCTTCCGTCGCCCGCCATTTCCAGACGGTTTCGGCGAGCAAGGCCGCATTCACGGCAGGCCGGTTTTTCGGCCCGTCCCGCAGCGTCGGCATATCGATGACTTCGAGCAACGCGCCGGTCTCGTCAATGAGAGCCCCGGCGCCGGTATTGCCGATGTCGAACCCGAGGATAAGACGGCGCATCGTTCACGCCACCTTCAAAAGCGCTTCGGCGGCGTCGGTGGGAATGAGCCGGCGCCCGCCCACGCGAACGGTCCTCAGCTTGCCCTCGGCCATCAGTTTGTAGGCGGTGGAGCGCGACAGCCCGTAGGCTTCGCAAAACTCCTTTATCCTTAGCGCGCGTTTATCGGCGGGTTTGAGAGCGGATTTGTCGGACATTGTTCGCCTCGTTGTTTGAGGCGTCCACATGTGTCCGCCCCAGTGAAAGGAGGCTGTATGTTTGTGTCGTGAATCCGCCCGTGGCTATGTTAGCTTCCGCATTCTTGAAAAGTGGCGCTATCTTTTTTCGCGTTCTTTAAGAATGGCGCTGATTGCGCGCTCTATCGTTCGCTCTGACGGCCATTCGTTGTCACTCGCAACACCAAGATACCGTAAGACCGAACCGCGAATCGAGCCCGCAAATTTAGAGGAGGAGACCAATTCTTCCGGCTTGGAAACCGAGAGAATTGCAGCTTTTAGCTTGAGCCTCTTGCAAAATTATTTATGAAATAAGCACGCGAAATAGCGAATATATATAAGTATCAATACCTTGTTTTCAAGCAGTCTAAGCTATAATATTCTTGTTTCAATTGCATGTTTCTTAGTTATTATTACGCATAGATCTACCTGCTCCGCGACAACA
>DATBQJ010000232.1:0-3262 GCA_036560885.1 Methylocella sp. | reverse complement strand
GCGGGAGCGCTCGCCGACTCCGGCAAAGACGGAGATGCCTTGATACTTCTCAACCATGGCGTGAATGAGCTCCATCACCAGGACAGTCTTTCCAACACCAGCACCGCCGAACATCGCGGCCTTGCCGCCCTGGGCGAGCGGAGCGAGAAGGTCGATCACCTTGATGCCAGTCTCGAAGACCGCGGTGGTCGCGGTCTCGTCCTTGAGCGCAGGCGGTGGATAGTGGATTCCACGGCGCGGGGTATCGGATGGCAGAGCAGGCCCGCGGTCGCGCGCAGTGCCGACCACGTCGAGAAGGCGTCCAAGTATCGCGTCACCGACCGGAACCGAAATGGGCGCCCCTGTCCCACGTACCCGCGTATTGCGGGCGAGGCCCGCGGTCGCCTGGAGCGCGATACCGCGGACGGTCACGGGATCGATATGGCTATGCACTTCGAGGACAAGCGGCTCGGGGCGGTCCCATTCGACGACCAAGGCGGAGTTGATTGGTGGCAGCACTTCGCCGTTGAATCTTACGTCCACGACGGCGCCTCGGACCGATACGACCACACCCACTGACGCTACAGTATCCATGGCCACTCCGATAGGCGGATCAGATTTCAAGGTAATGGAGAGCTGTTTCAGGCGCTAGCCATAGATTACTTCTCTAGCCGATCCGCAGTCACATCAAGTCTCCCGCTCCACGGTTGTTTGGGGAACGGACGCCTTCGGCAAGAGCCAACCGCCCTTTGGTCCGCCGGAGGCTCAAAACCCGCCCTCACGCCACCGCGCGCTTTCGAAAGTCTCAAAGGCATCCCTTTTGCATGCAGATCTGGGATCCTTCTGCTCGCCGATTGACAGGGAATGGCCCTCCTGCGCCATCTGGAAGATTGTTCCAGCCCAGCGCGTGGCACGATGGCTCGACTTCGACGGCGATGGTCAAGGAGTTGATATGGAAGACCGACAGATTCGAGCGGCACTGGATCGCCACTGGGCCGCCTCCGACGCGAACGATTTCGATGCGGAGCACGACATTTATCGAGAGGACGCGGTGCTCGAATATCCGCAATCGGGCGAGCGCATCCGCGGGCGGCACGAGATTCAGTCGTCTCGCGCCGCGCAGCCGAACCGGAAACGCTTCGCAGTGCGGCGGATTATCGGCGCGGGTGACCTTTGGGTGACTGAATATGTTCTAACCTATGACGGGCGGCCGTCTTACACCGTGAGCATCATGGAGTTCCTCGATGGGAAGGTGACCCGTGAGACCCAGTATTTCGGCGATCCGTTCGAGCCGGGTCCTTCGCGCGCGCAGTGGGTTGAACGGATCCCTTGAAACCTGCCCGGCGTAAGGATGGCCATCTGCCGCTCGCTCGCTCGGAGCTGCCGATTGATACGATCTGTCTCGCTCGCTGTCTCATTGGCAAGGTATTGGTGCGGGAGTTGCCGGAAGGCGTCGCCAGCGGTCGTATTGTTGAGACAGAGGCATATGTCGTCGGCGATGCGGCTGGACACGCCTACCGAGGGATGACTGAGCGTAATCGTTCGCTGTTTCTCGAACGTGGGCACGCCTATATTTATTTCGCCTACGGCAACTCATACATGCTGAATGTTTCGAGCGAGGTAACCGGGATCGGAGCCGGCGTCCTGATCAGAGCGCTTGAGCCGGTCAAAGGCATCCCGATCATGCAGCTAAATCGCGGCATCGAGCGCTTGCGCGACCTGGCGCGAGGACCAGGTAGGCTCACTGCTGCGCTGCGGGTTGATCGCTCGCTCGATGGGCTCGATCTTTGCCGGGAAGGCCCTCTATGGCTTGGACGTGGGGACCACAAATTCGTCGAAATCGGGCAGAGCATTAGGATCGGCATTTCGCGGGATGCGAACCGCCTCCTGCGATTTTATCTTCGGGACAGCCCGTTCGTCAGCGGTCCAAGATCGCTCAAGAAATAAGGGAACGCGGGTGCCAATCACCCTCCTCCTCGCTTGAAAGGAAGTCGGGACTCGGTTTCCGGCGCAGGCGATCCCGTCTCACAGCATGAGCGCGTCGGCCGCATATGAATGCGCCGGACCTTCAGTGTCACCCCAATGTCCATTCATGGCGCGAGATGTGGCTCTGTGGCTAAATCCCAATGGCCGCTGTCCATCTTTTGCGGCCGCGCAAGTCCTTTGATGGGAGGCCCGGCTTGAAGAAACCGCGCGACCACTGTCAACGGCAAACATGGGCGCGAAACAGTGCTGATGGGCCGGTTGAGAAATTTCGCGCTGCCTCCAGCGAGGGAACGCGCCGCCCTCTGCGTTGCGCTGTCACCCCGCGCGATCGCCCTACATCCCGCCCATCGACTTGAGCTCCATGATTTCGATGGAGGCTTGCGGGATTTGGAAATGCGGGTGGCCTTCGAATGCCTTCGCGGCCGCTTCGTGCGACTCGGCCTGGACGATGGAGGTCAAGACGATGTCGTTGCGCGCGTCGGCGACGCCGGCGGCGGTGACGCGCTTGGTTTTTCCGGCCGCCTCCGTGCTTTGTATCATCGCGGCGCGTTCCTTCATCCACGCGTCCCATTCGCCTTTCAGCTTGTCTTCGGCGGCTTTCTTTTCCGTCGGTTCGGTCTTCGCCCAGCCGTCCATCACCGCGGCCGGGATGAGGAACAGGACGAGGAACTTCTTTTGCTCGTTTGCCATGGGAGATCCTTCTGTGTGTTGGCGGAGAACGTTTGAGAGCGTGTTCGATTGACGCCGTAATGAAAGCGCCCTTCAGACTCCGTCAGCTCCTTTAAACGATGGATTGGGCAAAATGACAGCAAAGCTAAGGCAGGCGCGGCGTTCGCCCGCTGTGCCATGCTGAAGCCTCCCCGACACTAGTGGTCCGGCTATAGGGCGGGGTGTCCGTCACGTGAAAAAAAAGCGGGGTCTGACGGTCCCTGCCGTCAAGGAACAGGGCACAAACCCGCCCTCGCGCGGATAGCTGGCACCGGCGACTGACCTCTTGATCCGGCACGCTTGAAACCCCCATGTAACTTTGCGCGGCGATCAAAAAACGGATCCATGGCGCTCCGGGTCTGGTGCTACATTTGCGTGCAAACGCAACACATACCAGGCTGGCGGCAAGTTCCTTGGCGGTAAGCATCGATATATAGTTGATCAGCACGACTTGCGCGAAAGCGTAGGCGAACCCTTCCGTACCGACCGCAACGGCGAAGATCCAAAAATGGCCGCCGCCGCTTTCGGAAAGCCAGGCGAGGCTGAGATGGGAAGCCGATCCCGCCATCGTGCCGAGCCGTAGGCCGAT
>DATBQJ010000231.1:0-5723 GCA_036560885.1 Methylocella sp. | reverse complement strand
GAGACTTGGCTCCATCGATCCGGACCAAGAACGTCCGAACCTCGAGCGGGAGGGAATAGTTGCTATCAACGCGACCACATTTCGCTCGCAAGACTCACTCGGTCACTCCAAAATATTCGATAATCCGCAGCTATCGAGGATCATTGGCCGAACGCTCACAGCGGATCAGCCTTTGACCGATCCACATGTTGGCATTGGGGAAAAATTCACACGGGCTACCGTGGGCCTCACGGCCTCAGTCGGTCAGGCGGCTGGCGCTGTCGTTTCGGCGCCGCTTGCCATTTTCGATCCGGACACGCGCGAACGTTATGATGACCAGATAGACGCCCTTGGCCAATCAGTTCGCGATGCGGTAACGCCGCAGTGAGACTTGTGCCACGCTTCGCGCCATTGGTTCGGGGCGCGCCCGTCCCGCATCGGTGAAGAACGGGACGCGCGACCCGCACATATCCATCCTTTGTCAATGCCGGAAGTGCCGTACCCCGGCAAATACCATGGCGAGGCCTGCGCCGTCGGCGGCCTCGATGACCTCGCCGTCGCGCATCGATCCTCCCGGTTGAATGATGGCCGTCGCGCCCGCTTCGGCGGCGGCAAGCAGGCCGTCGGCGAACGGAAAAAACGCATCCGAGGCGACGGCCGATCCCTTGGCGAGGCTTTCGGAAAGGCCGGCGGCTCTCGCGGTCTCGGCGGCTTTCACCGCCGCGATCCTCACGGAATCGACGCGGCTCATCTGGCCCGCGCCAATCCCCACCGTCGCGCCGCCCTTGGCAAAGACAATGGCATTCGATTTCACATGCTTGGCAACGCGGAAAGCGAATTTGAGGTCGCGCCATTCCCTCTCGTTTGGGGCGCGCTTGGTGACGACGCGCAAATCCATGTCGTCGACATCTGCATTATCGCGGGACTGCGCAAGAAAGCCGCCCGCGACCGAACGAAAGGTCCAACCGGCCCCGCGCGGGTTAGGCAAGCCGCCGGTTAGGAGGAGCCGCAAGTTTTTCTTGGCGGCGAGGATTTCGATGGCCGCATCGTCGGCCTCGGGCGCGATGATGACTTCGGTGAAAATCTTCACGATCAGGGCAGCGGCGTCTGCATCGAGTTTCCGGTTCAACGCGACAATGCCGCCGAACGCCGAAACCGGATCGCAACGCAGCGCTAGCTCATAGGCCTCGGCAAGACTCGCCGCCTCGGCGGCGCCGCAAGGATTGGCGTGCTTGACGATCGCACAAGCGGCGGTCCGCCCCGGATCGAATTCGGCAACGAGCTCGAATGCCGCATCCGTATCGTTGACATTATTGTAGGAAAGCTCCTTGCCTTGCACCAGGCGTGCCGTCGCGACCCCGCGACGTGGCTCTCCCGACGCATAGAAAGCGGCGGTCTGATGCGGGTTCTCGCCATAACGCAAGTGAGAGGCAAGCTTGCCGCCAAACGCGCGATAGGCTGGCGCGGCGAGCTCCATTTCGCCGGCGAGCCAATTCGAGATCGTGGCGTCATAGACGGCGGTGCGCGCAAACGCTCTTTGCGCGAGTTCTTGGCGCAATGCCCTCGTCGTGCAACCGCCATGCGCCGTCAATTCGGTGAGAATTTTAGGATAATCGGCGGGGTTCACGACGACCGCCACATCATTGTAATTCTTGGCGGCGGCGCGGATCATCGCCGGCCCGCCGATGTCGATATTTTCGATGCAATCGGCGAAAGAAGCGCCCCTGTTGATCGTCGCCTCGAAAGGATAAAGATTTACCACGAGAAGATCGATCGGCGCGATGCCATGTGCCAGCATCGCCGCCTCATGTTCCGGATTTTCCCGTATGGCTAGAAGCCCGCCATGCACCATCGGGTGCAAGGTTTTCACCCTCCCATCCAACAGTTCGGGAAACCCAGTCAAATCGGAAACATCGCGGACGGGCAGTGCTGCTTCGGCAAGCGCCTTGCGCGTGCCGCCGGTTGACACAAGCTCGACACCAAAACCGGCAAGACCGCGTGCGAAATCGGCGAGGCCGGTCTTATCGGAAACGGAAAGCACCGCGCGGGCGGCGCGGCGAAGGTCAGGAGGCATCGGTCTTTCGCCTAGGGCCGGGCTGCTTGGAAGCAAGCGGCAGTCGAGCGCTCGATGGAGAGATAAATCCAGTATATACACCGGCTCATCGAGACCGCAAAAAAGCGCTTGCCAGCCGCGCTTCCCCGGCTTGAAGAGCAACTTATTACGCGGCTTGGCGCTCGGCCTTCAAATCGTACCAAAATGCTTCACGTGAAACATTTTTGTACGATTTGAGCCGAAGTTCGTACGAGGTATCAGACGGCGGGGCCTTCTTCGATCATGTAAGATTGATTAATCGTTTGGTGCAATTCCAGATGCGCGGCAGCGCCGCCTCGATGGCTTGGCCGGTCTGCGGAACGCATCCCCGGTGTAAGATTCGCTGAGAGATTCGAAGCCGCCGCCGCTTGGTCTCGTCTGCCACAAGCAATACCCGGCCGCACATGGCGGAATATTTTTGCATCGGAATTGTGCACCAAGAAAGCCCTGGGATATCAATGGCCAAATTTTGGTGTTCGGGAAACGCGAAGCCTTTGGAAAGGCGAAAGTCAAGAATAAGAATCGAGAGACGTTTTGACGGATTTTCAGTAAGAATTGACTTCCGTCGATTTTCTCTCGGAGAATGGAGGAAGCCCCGCCGGGTTGGGAATCGCAGTTTGTGTCTTGACCCCAACCGGACATCAAAAGCACCGGCGTTGCATTTGACCGCTACAAGAAACTGGCGCAGAGATAGTGCACATCAGGACTGATGTTCAGCGCGTCGGGCGAAGCTGACGAAGGCTAAAAGGTCTCGTCCTGGGCCGAAACTACGGCTACCAGTTTTTCTCTCGGTCTCGCATCATTTATGAAGTAGGAGGGTGATCCCCTTAGAGCAGAGGTGTTTCGATGCCCTCAAGCGACAAGCAACACCCGGTCGTCGAACCCAACCCGACGGAAAATGCGCCCGAGCTTACAACACGTGCGCTCGCGCAGCGGATCCGGCAGCAAGAAATTCTGTCGGAGCTCGGGGTGCTGTCACTCCAGCGCACGCCCTTTGAGGTGCTGCTCGACCAGACGGCCCGGCTGGTCGCAGAGGGTCTCCAGGCCGACTTTTCGAAGGTCATGCAGTACATACCCGACGATAAACGGCTCCTCGTACGGGCAGGCGTCGGCTGGCCGCCTGGCATAGTTGGCCAGGCAAGCGTTGGAGCTGACCTTGCCTCCCCTGGCGGCTTTGCTCTGCGCACTGGCAAGCCTGTTATTTCCAACCATCTCGAGAATGAGGAGCGCTTCCGAACTCCTGAGCTCCTCGTTCAACAAGGAGTCCGCCGGGCTATGAACGTCATCTTGCAAGGTGACGGAATGCCCTTCGGGGTGCTCGAGGTAGATAGCCGCTCAGAGGGGGAGTTTGTCCCCCATGACCTCGCGTTTCTGCAAGGTGTAGCCAATATCCTCGGCATGGCGATTGAACGCCAGCGCCACGAACAGAGTCTCAAACTCGCGCTCGACCGTCAGCGCCTCCTCTTGCGCGAGATCAACCATCGCGTGAGGAACTCACTGAGCATTGTATCTAGCGTCTTGACTTTGCAAGCCCGGGCGAATGCCGATGACGAGAATCTACAACGTCACCTGCAAGAGGCGTCAAGCCGGGTAAGCACGATCGCTCGCGCCCACGAGCAGCTGTATAAAACCAACGATGTGGAGCATATCGAGATAGGCTCCTACATTAAAGATGTGTGCGCCAATCTTCCCACCAATGTTGAAACCAGCATTGTTGTGGATGCTCCCGTCGACGTCAAACTCTCGACTGATCGTGCGATCTCCTTGGCGCTCATCGTCGTCGAGCTTGTCACCAATGCGACGAAGTACGCGCGTAGTGGCGCTATGACTAATATATGGGTCACTCTCGCCAGGCAGGTTGACGACCTGGTTGTGTCTGTTCGCGATAATGGCGTCGGATTGCCAGTCGATTTCGCACCTGAGAAAAGCAAAGGCTTGGGAATGCGTATTATCACGACTCTCGCACACTCGCTTGACGCGGAACTGGCATTTCAGCGGCTTGATATAGGTACATCGTTCGAGCTGCAGATCCCCATTCGGAAGCGGCCCACCTGATCGCGCTTGGCGTCCCTTCCTACATAGCAACCACCCGCGGCAGCGCCGCTCGATGGCTTGGCCGGTTCCCGGGAAGTCATCCCCGGCGCAAGATTGGCTGAGAGCATCGAAGCCGCCGCCGCTTGGCCTCGTCTGTCATAAGCAATACCCCGGCCGTACACGACGGAATATTTTTGCACCGGAATTGTGCACCAAGAAAGCCCTGGAATATCAATGGCCCAATTTTGATGCAGAATTCTTGCAGACCGTGTGAAAACTCGGATTTTGCCTAAAAACAGGCTCGTCCGGAGCGGCTTTGCCCGATCAACGAGCCTGCGATCGTTCAAATCGGCCCAAAATTCCGCGAAAATTCGATTGGTCAGCTAGCCGCCCGAGTTTTCACACGGTCTGCTTGATTTATGCACGACCATAGGGGAACAATTTCTGTTGCTGCACGTTGACGTTAATATTCTGCTATGGACGCGTTTTGTATAAGAAGGGGGATGTCAAATGCGACTAATTAAACTCGCCATATGCGCTGGGCCGTTTTTCTGTTTCCCAATCTATTCTGGCGTAGCAGGGGAACATTTTAATAGCAACCAAGTAGCCTTCCGTCTTAATTCTGCGCCGCCGAACAATTATTCGCCAGTTATACGCGCCGCCTGCGGTGCCCAATATTCGGCATGCAGCAGCGATTCCGATTGCTGCGTTGGATGGGTTTGCATAAGTAAACAGTGTCAATAAGTGTAGGCCGCCTCAGTTGGCGGCCTCTTTCATATCAAACCAAGTGCGCAATGTCCGGGGCGCCATGAAACGGAATGCTTTTTCAATAGCCGCATGTCTAACAACCTTGCTCGCTTCCGCGCCTGCTCGAGCGGACATTACCGTATATATGACTGCTTGGAGTTCACTCCCTCAGGTGCAAATCACTCAGGGGCGAGCGGGCAATTGCGAGGCAAACGCAAACGTATTTGGTCCCGGGCCCATGTCTAAGGATTTTCGTCATACCTACCCCGGAACAGGTAGCCGGGGAGACGACATTTGCTGGAGACGAACCGCCGACCCTTTATTCCCCAACTCCGGTTGGACTGACTGGAACCGATGTTCTTCGGACAGTGATTGTGAGATACGATGATCAAGGGAGAGCACACATGCTTAGCAAGGTTACACTCTCGACGTTCGTGATTGCCTCGATTGTGGGCATCCTCATCCTCCCCGCGAGTGCCGTAACTGTCTGCGAATCTGACAGTGAGGCCGGTTGTGCGCCGCATCAGGCTCATACCGGATGCGGTAGCATAGAAAGTTGGGCACAGAGTGCCTGCAAGGTCCACGGCTCGAACGACCCAGCAAAGTACACGTTGGTCAAAATCGGAGATAGGCCCGGTGGCCAATGTGGCTATGCCATGTTTGAAGTGACGTGCAAATAATTTGGCTTTGTACGGCATCGCGGCACTTGGATCGTGACCTTCCCGTTGGTGCATAATTCTTGCAGACCGTGTGAAAACGAGACTGGCTTTCGATCGGTTTGAAGGCTTGATCGCCGATGAGTGCGACTTTCATGGTTTTGCGGCGAGGCGAGCCCGCGACTGCGCCGCTGTGACCGGCCGATCGTCCCGAG
>DATBQJ010000230.1:0-3419 GCA_036560885.1 Methylocella sp. | reverse complement strand
AGGCTGGAGCAACTGAACCTCTGGCGCTGAGGGGCCACCCTCAGGTGGCCCAATGAACCGGGGACGCGTGAGCGTCCCCTCCCAGCCGCTTTGAGCGGCTCACAAAAAAAAGCCCCCGGCTCTGCCGGGGGATAGTTACTCTTCGCTGCCGCGACCTTGATCGTGCTGCCGCTCCTTCCGGACCAACAGATTGGGCCGTTTGCTGCTCTCAATCCCCGCGCGATCTGGACCATCGTCATACTTGTGATGGCAATCGGCGCCCTCGGCCACATCGCGGTCCGGCTGGCCGGACCGCGTTACGGGCTTCCCGTGGCCGGACTTGCGTCCGGTTTCGTTTCCGGCACGGCAACAGTTGCGGCAATGGGGAGGCGAACCGTTGACGAACCCGATCTGTTCTGGCCTGCCTCGGCGGGCGCGGTTTTTTCCTCCATAGGAACCATCGTTCAGCTCGCCGCGGTATTGGCGGCGACGAATATTGAAGTCCTGTATGCCGTCGCTATTCCGCTCGCCTTGAGTGGCGCCGCCGCGATTGTCTATGGCTTTGTCTTCTCTTTTTTTGCCTTGCGCCAGAAATCAGGCACCATGGAGGAGCGCGGCCAAGCCTTCGGCATATGGACGGCATTTGCCTTTGCCGCCTTGCTTTCCGTAATCCTTCTCGCCTCCCAAGCCATGAACGAATGGTTTGGCGGAAGCGGCGTTTCGGCGACCGCAGCGGTTGCAGGGTTGGCAAGCGTTGATCCGGCAGCGATTTCGGCTGCCACGCTCGTAAACGCGGGAAAGTTCGCAGCAACGGACGCGGTGATACCAATTTTGGTAGCGTTTTCAACGAACACGATCACCAAGGCCGTCTTATGCTTGAGTGTCGGCAGCCGTGGATATGCTTTGCGTGTGATCCCAGGATTGACCCTGGTGGCCCTGGCTGCATGGATTGGGTGGTGGTGGACAAGTTTATGATAGACCCGTGATGGCCGGGGCGCTCAGAAAGAATCGCAGCATTTCGCGCGACGCGTCGGGTCCATCTGGATCAGTGTATGAGCCTTCCGGCCTGCCTCCCGACCAGCCGTGCCCCAATCCCTCGATTGCCCAATGTTCCACATGGAGACCGCTCGCGTCGCTGATCAAGGTGCGGGTATAGGCGCGCCCTCCGGCCGAGCGGCCGTGGTGCGTCTCCTGTGCGGCGCTGGGGAAGCCTGCGCGGGCTTCCGCAACGATCAATTCAGCGTTCGACGGATGCACTGTCCGGTCGGACTCGCCATGAAAAATAATGGTGCGGATGCCCCGCCCCTTTGAACGAGTCTTCTTTTGCGTCATCGCCGCGGGGATCGGCTTGCCGCTCATTGCGGCGAACGCGGAAGCAAGATTAGTGGCGGACCCGCAAGCAAGACCCGAATGAACCCCTGCCGCAGCATAGAGTTCGGGATAGGCGGCGCTCAAGATCAACGCCATGGCACCGCCGGCCGAGAGGCCCGCCACAAAGACTTGGCTGGGGTCGATATCGAACTCGGCCATGAGGGTACGGGTAATTCCGGCGATGATGGAAGGCTCTCCCGCGCCACGTTTCTGGTCCTTGGGATCGAACCAGTTCCAGCATCCGGAGTGATTGGCCGCCACTTGCTGGCTTGGATAGGCGACGACAAAACCATGTTCTTCCGCCAGGAGATTCATCCCCGTGCCCAACGCAAAATCGCTGGGGTTTTGGGTGCATCCATGGAGCATCACGATTAAAGGACGCTTGCGGCTGCGAGAATGGCCCGGGACGTAAACCTTATAGTCACGCGAACCTGCGGGACAGCTAAAGGTGCGCGTCAAAAAAACTGCTCCTTTTGGCAGCGACGGCGCGCTCGGAATGTCCAAAAGAGGCATCGCTCCAGGGGCAAGCTGCTGACGATTGGCTTGACGCAACAGCGCCAATACTTCGCTCAATGGCTGTGCCGCGCGGGCAAGCCCTTGGTTTGGGACGAACTCCTGCCAGCCAGCGCTCGCATTTCCGGCGAAGGGCGGCTCGCTTTGCGCCGTACCCACGGCAGCCTTCGGCTCAATCAACCGAAGATTGCTGGCCGGTGGTTGGCCCAGTGTGTGGGCGGGATTTCGTCCCTCCAGGGCGCGGCGGATCACTTGCGTTGCCTCGACCACATGCCGGCTTTGCGTTAGCTTCGCAACGTTGCGCATGGCCGTGCTGAAAATGGTTTTCATGGGCTGTATCCTTGGTAAAAACGCGTCATCCCTTCGCTCACCGAATCCGGCCTTCGAGCGCCGCCTTGACTGGTTTGCTGGCCTGCAACGCGCCAAGGACAGTGATTGACTCGATTGCCGACAGTGCGAGTTCGGGCGTGACGTCGCTGGCGATTGTCGCAAGCCCGACGACCTGAATGCTGAGCTTGCTGCCAGCGGATTTCACCGCCTCCAAATCGGCGCGGCTATAGAATCGCGATCCAAGTTCGAGGGTCTGCCGCGTGATCGAATTCTTCACGGCATCAGCATGGGTGGCGAGCTGGTTGCGGATTGCGGTCCTGATCAAGTCGGTGCGATTGGAGTAAAATCCTTCGTTGACCAGCAAATCGATACGGCCAAGGTCGACATAACCGACGTTGATTGTGATTTTTTCGGTCTCGCCCGGTTTGTCCCGCAGCCGATGCACATTTGCCGCCAAAACAAATCTCCATACCATCTACTTAGATGGTATATGGATGGTCAATGAGTCGATTGCAAGAGGAAAATTTAGCCAAAGCCAACGCAGACCGGCCGCCCAGGCGTGGCGGCGGCGAATCGCGACCTGCATGGCGGAGCGCGGAATTTCGCTCGAAGCATCCTGCAGCGCCGGTTGGCGCAAAAATTGGGCCAGTCGGCGCGAGCTGGTCATTCTGATCACCCATAAGACGCATAAAAATGCGTTAGCCAGGTGCTCGAAGCCGCCAGGTGGTTTTTGGTCGCAAGGCCGCTCGCGTTTGCCAGAAACATCAGAGGCGCACTTCCCATCACCCGAACGCCGCCTGTGGACACCCCTGCACCCCGCGTCATGCCCTTAGTTTTAAATCACGATGTCGGCCGTTTGCCAGGCGAGATGCTGCCCCGCGTCGACTGCAATCAGCTGTCCGGTTACGTTGCGCGCGGTAGCGAGATAAAGAACCGCGCCGGCGATATCTTCGGGCGTGATCGCGCGAGCCAGAGGCAAGCCCCGAACCTCGCGTGCGAAGCCGACTTCGCCCTGGGTGGCGTTTGGCGAGACCGGGCCCGGTCCGACCGCGTTAACTCTGATGCCTTTCGGCGCGAAGGCTTGGGCCATTGTCCGGGTCGCGGCCCAAAGCGCCGATTTGCTCAAACTATAGGTGAAAAACTGCGGTGTCGGATGCAACACCCGCTGATCGATGATGTTGACGATCGCGCCTTCTGTCGCAGCCGGCAATTGTCCGGCGAAATCG
>DATBQJ010000229.1:0-11128 GCA_036560885.1 Methylocella sp. | reverse complement strand
AACCGCTGCGTAAGTCTCCACTGAAAACATCTCCGGCCGCCCTTCCGAATCACGGTTCGGAAAGGCTCAGCCCCGAAAGTGGCCGGGTTTTACTCCGCCACGCAGCCGCAAAATGCCGCCGCTCCGTGGCCTAATATTGCTCCGCCGCGTACAGCGGCTTCATTTTCGAGGCCCCGGCCCCCTTCGGAAGCATCTTGTCTCTCTTGACGTTGGCCACCTGTTTAGAGTTGGCCAGGTTTTTAGAGTTGGTCAGGTGTTTGGAAATGTCCCAGCGAGCGTGGCTCCGGTCGCGGCGAGGCTTGAAAAAATGAGGATCCCGAAGTTTTTACCAAGCGTCATCACGTCACTCCGACAAGTTGGCCCCCGTTTGGGGCGGACACCTGCACACTCGACAACGCGGCGCCGATGCCGAGGAGTTGCGACGATCTGGGTACACCGCCGCTGAGTGTCCAGATGACACCGGTGCCTGCCCAGATCATGCATTTGAGCGCGTCGCGCCGGTCGGTTCCTTTGCTTTCCGCGGGTCAAAGGCGCGGCACAGCGCGTTCCACAGAGAAGACACGCCGGCACGGCCGCTTATTCCCGGCGACGAACGAATTTCTTCGCCGTCGATGTGGGTGCGGCGCGGATATCGCCACGAGTCCTGCAGGGGAACGCAAGCGACGCCGCACCGTTTTGCCTCCCAAGACGGGACGATATTCGAAACGCATAATCATGATGATCGCTTGGTGGGACCGTTCTCCACAGAGGTGACGTGACTCCTGCGAGACCCTATTTCCGAAGGAGAATCAGCGCCCCGAGGATCAGAAAGCCCAAGGTCAGCCAATCATTATGGACTGGACCTGCTTCGCTAGGTCCGCCGCCTTGGCTCGCTGGTCAACGCCCAGGCGGCGAGTTTGCGCAGGGGGTATTGCTCGTCTTCTGTTGTGCTTCCGGACATCCACTCTGGGGCTGGCCGTGGATCGAAAGTCCGGTAGCGTTTGTGAAGCTGCTCCAGCGTCCTATCCGCGTCGTATGACCTGCGAAGCGCCGGGTTTCAACTTCATCAGTGGCTGGCGCTCGCCAGTTGCAACCGATAGCGGCGCACGTCCTCCAATTTCGCCACTCTGGGGGCCGGCCGAGAAACGCGGCGAAGTCCTTGACCCTTTACACATAGTCATGTTGGGTTTTCGGCGCGACGTGCGGATCGTCATGTCTTCGATCATGCTCGGCGCAACGGTGGGGATGGTCGTTGAAACCCCTCAATCTCAAGGCAGGGCGCCCGATCCCGCTATCGCGTTTCCCGTGCCGCCGGCCGCAGCGCCCTACCGCGCGAGCGGTTTAGTCCTGTGAATTGCAGAAGTCGCAACTGCTGACGAACAAGTATCCGATTGCCAAGCCAACGTACAGCTCCGCGCGCGCCGCCGAAAAACGTATGTCGTCAGCCTCAACCGTTCTTTTCCGAACCGGCTTTGGCCGCGGCCTCGAAAAGCTGACGGAACTTTGAAAGTTCTGCCGGGTCGATATCCGAGATGGCCCAGTAATCGGTGCCGCCGTCGCGCCAGACCTGAACAGAATAGCCCTCGATGACGAGAGCCTGTGGCGGCGATGCGGTTTGTGCGGGCAGGGCGGTAAGGCTGATAAAATGCTCGTTATGGCGGTAGATCAGTACCGGCGAGGGCGCGCCCGCGATGACGTCGATCCTGCCGCCGGCGAGAGGAAAACCTTGCGCCGCAAGGTCCACCACCTTTGGCGCCAGCGCGAAGCGCGTCGCGAACCATGGTTTGACCGTGTGACGATCGGAAGACGCGACATCGAAGGGCTGGCCAGACAAAAGACCGCGTTTGTGATCGGCGATAAGCGTATCGGCAAGATTGGTGCCTTGGATAGTGGGTTGCAGTGCAACCCAAGTCGAAGCGCCGCCGAGCCCCGCCGCGAGGATGGCGGATGCCGCCATGGCCTGCCAGGGCGGGGCCGCGCGGGCCACCCGCGGCGCGATGGACGGCGCGGCCATTGCGGCGATGCGCTGGCGCAGGGCTGGCGGCGCCACCGGCTTGACGAGTTCCCGGCGCATGACCTCGCGCAGGGTTTTTAGGCGGCCGTATTCGGCGGCGAGGGAGGCATTTCCGGCCAAACGATTTTCAAAATCGAGCATGCCGGCAGCATCGAGTTCGCCGTCGATCGCCGCCTGAGTGAGAAGAATTTCGTTGCCTGTGCTCATTTTGCCTCTGGGCTCCCGAAGTCTGCCATGAGGAGACCGCGGGCGCGGGCGAGGCGCGACATGACGGTGCCTAAGGGTACGCCGATTATATCGGCGATCTCATGATAACTTAATCCATTAATGTCGCGCAGCACGAGGGTTTCCTTAAATGGCGGGGGCAGAGCACCGATCGCGAGCTCAATCGCCGCGGCGTTGGCTTTTTCAATCAAGGCTACTTCCGGCGTCGGTGCTCCATCCGCGGGCGCCAGGGCTTCGATGTCCTCCGTTACCACCAGCGCTTTCGGCCTGTTGCGCGCAAGCCAGGTGAAGGCCGCGTTTCGCGTGATGGTAAGAAGCCAAGCACGCGCGTTGCCGCCGGCGTAGCGATCGAGCCCTCGCAATGCCCGCAAACAGGCTTCCTGGACAATATCTTCCGCGTCGGCGCTATTGCCGGCAAGCCAATGGGCCAGCGCGTAGGCGTCGTCGAGGTGCGGCATGACCACCGCCGCAAAATGTTGATCCGAGGGGCTCTTCGTCAAGAGGGAAAGCCCATTTCGAAGATCCTGGTGTCTTAGTTCCGCCGCGGCGACCTTACCATCTTCCGGAAGGCTTTCCGCGAGCATCGTCCTCTAAAGCGCCGATGGCAATGTTGTCATGGCGTCCTTCCCATCCTGCATCTTCGACGGGCTGCACCGGAAAATCCACGCTTTCGATCTCGTCGCCGCGACAGCTCCTCCGGCAGCAGAGGCACATTAAACCTAGCTTTCCCATGAACTAATGCCAGAAGGCAAACGGATAGAGACCATGAGCAATTCACCTTGAAGCGATCATGGTGTGGCGCGGGACGCTGGAAGTGTTGCGTCCCGCTTAGCCACATTGGCATTGCTGTTACCTTCGAACGGGCCGTAGGAAACAGCGTCGCTAGCCTGGCCATTTATCCTCGCGCACGGCGCCGGCAAAGGCCGTGTCAGACAGGAAAAGGGTGTAAGCGCAAAGCGCAACCTTTAGAAAACCGAAAAAGACGATCCTGAGAGAACCGAGAAGGGCGAGCTTGAGAATGTTCATTGTCAGTGTCCTCTTGCTCCCGCGAGTATGATCTTGGGAACGGCTTTTTCGTGAGTCACAGCCGTCGCTTTGCGCCATTGCTACAGAGGAGACTTGCGGACACATGCGATTATTCCCTACGTCCGTCGAATTTTTTCGCGGGGATCGCCGTCTCGGTTGTCCCTGCTCAAAAACCTGTCCGGTCTGGGACACGGTTTGCCGATGAAGATCGCGACTGAAGGATCATCGTGTCAGGAGCATCGCGTATATGATGCCGAGTGGCAGGTTCGCTGTCACGAGGAACAACGCGAAGAGAATCCAGTCAATGCGTGTCATGTTCATTACGCCTTCGTATACTTCGGCGGGTGTTTGGGGCGGTCCGGCTGCAATGACGACACTACCGCGTGTGGCTCCGTGCGGATGTGCGCCGCCGCGACCGCCCGCCATTGGAGCAGCGCGCCGTGCTGCTCAAATGCATTCGTAGGAGCCGTAATAATACGGACTGCAGCCATACCCATATCCGCCATAAGAGTAGGGATAGCCGCCATAAAATCCGAAGCGACGTCCATATCCGAAGCCGTGTCCAAATCCGAAGCCGCGTCCGAATCCCCCATGGAAACCGAATCCACCACCGTGGAAACCACCTCCGTGGAATCCACCGCCGCCGAAACCACCTCCATGGAACCCTCCGCCGCCAAAGCTGCCGCCGCCGCGCGCGAGTGCTTCGTGGTTCGGGGTCATCAAAGCTCCGACGACAAGCGCGGCAACGAGCGCCGTCGTGATTTTGGTAGCCATAATGCTTTCTCCGTTTCCCTTGATGGTTGCGGCGAGAACGAGGAACTCTTGCCTCGGTGAGAAGACCTGATTCGACCAACCGCTATTCCCGACTCACAAAAACTTGATCGTCTTCCCGCGTTCGATGGCCCATATGACGCGTGGCATCGGGCATGAGTTCACCCCACCCCTGCGGAAGGCCATCCTTGAACGGTAGGCACGCCATCACGTAGCGGGTGAGGCCGAATCGTCAGGAAGCTGTTGAGGGCAAGGCATCGCCGTGCAACCGCCGCTCTGTGGTACGCGTCTCGCAATTTCATCCATGGAAGGCGTTTCCACCGGAAGGCAGTCGGAGAAGAGCTGAGAGCCAGTATTTGATCGACTCGTCCTCCACTCGATCAGCCACTACTCGCGTCGATACTCCGCGAGGTGATTATCGCAATTCAACGGGCGCACGTGCACGCGAGCGAAGCGGGAGGCAGCCCATCGGCGGTATCGTCGCCATTTAGTGGCGCACTTGGATAGATGAAGCGCGAGCTCTCAAGCGCTTCATCCATGATCAGGCTGATGCTGCGCGCGCACCGACCGCATTTCGGGCGGCAGCCTAAGCATTTGTATACCTGGCCTGGTGTGGTTGGCTGTCGGACGGCGGTTGTGACCATGGTGCGCACCTCTCGATCAGTCAGGAAGTTGCAGGAGCAAATGATCATGAAAGCTAGTCCAGCCCGCGGTCCGTACACCGGTTGAAAGGTGAATCTCAAAGTTTGTGCCGGGCTCCGAATTGTACGACATCAATGGCAATCAGCTGCGGGACGGGGCGAAATGGCCACATTAGGCGGTCGACGCCGCCATTTTGATTGTTGTCCATCTCTTTGCCTATTCCTGCCGCCCGAACGCCCGCAATGGGGAAGACTCCAGAGGGAGTTCGTTTATTCCCGCGTGTTGGGCAGGAACCGATGAGCAAGTTTGTTCGTGCCGTCAGCCCGAGGATAGGCGAAAGTTTGGGTGCCAGTTCCGTTTCGTCCGAAGGTCCGGGCAACGTAGCGGAGTGATCGTCGAGTGCACCGCGCGAGGCGGAAGTCAGGTGGGATCAGGATTTTTTTGGGCGGCAAATCAGCAAATGCGCTTCGCAGCCCTCTCGTGTAGCTCGACAAGGATAGGAGAATGCCATGAAGACTCGAACAGAGCCGCGAGTATTTTACGAGGCACCGGGAATAAACAGGCCCGCCGGCAAGTCTCCTCTGTAGCAACGGCGCAAAGCCGCGGTGGATGGAGACGACAACATGTCAGACAACAAGCAAGGCACAGGGATCGACCGGCGCGGCGCGCTCGAATGTATGATTTGGGCCGGAACTGGCGTTATTTGGACGCTCAGTGGCGGTGTGCCCAAATCCTCGGAACTCCTCGGCATTGGAACGGCACAAGCGGCCGAAAAAGCCGTGACCGGCTTCAGTTTCCTGCAGATTTCGGACAGCCATGTCGGTTTCAACAAGCCGGCCAATCCCGACGCCCTCGGGACCTTGAAGGAAGCGATTGCCAAGGTGAACGGGCTCCCAGTCAAGCCCGCCTTCATGATCCACACTGGCGACATCACCCATCTTTCGAAGCCCGGGCAATTCGACGATGCGGAAAGAGTCATCGGCGAAGCGAAGCTCGATGTCCATTACGTCCCCGGCGAGCACGATATTATCGACGAGAACAATGGCCAAGCCTATCTCGAACGCTACGGCAAAAACACGAAAGGCACCGGCTGGTTCGCCTTCGATCAAGGCGGCGTGCATTTTATCGGCCTTGTCAACGTCGCCAATTTGAAAGCTGGCGGCATGGGCTCGCTCGGCGACGAGCAATTGGCTTGGCTTGCGGGCGACCTCAAAGGCAAGCCCGCGTCAACGCCGATCGTCGTTTTCGCGCATATTCCGCTCTGGGCCGTTTATCCGGAATGGGGCTGGGGCACGGACGATTCGGCGCGTGCGCTCGCCCTGCTCAAACGGTTCGGCTCGGTCACCGTCCTCAACGGCCATATCCATCAATTGATGCAGAAGGTGGAGGGCAATGTGACGTTCCATACTGCGATGTCGACCGCTTTCCCGCAGCCCGCGCCCGGAACCGCCGCTTCGCCCGGGCCCATGCTCGTGCCGGCCGAGAAGCTGCGCACTTTGCTTGGAATAACGGGCGTCGAGGTCCGGCGCGGAAAACAACGTCTCGCGATCACCGATACACCGCTTGCCGCCAGCTAAACCAACCTCGCAAAAGGAAACCAACATGCGCAATTTGACCAAAGCAAACCGCTCCCGCGTGTGGTGCTTGGGTTTGTGCCTTATTTTTGCCACCGCCGCTTTCGGCGTCATTTTGACACTGCCCGCGGTCGCCGCCGGTACCGAGGTGAATATCGACAACTTCGCCTTTACCCCAAATGAGCTCACGGTGAAAGCCGGGACGACAATCGTCTTCCACAATCGCGACGACATTCCCCATAGCGTCGTCGGCGCGAAGGGCGAGTTCCATTCCAAGGCACTTGATACGGACGACACGTTTGAATTCACCTTCGCGAAGGCTGGAACCTATGGCTATTCGTGCGGCCTGCATCCACAAATGCAGGGCAGGATCGTGGTCACGCCTTGAGGCGCGAGGGATCATCGCGTCCGCGTGACATTAGGCACCGCGGTTCTGTTCGTCGAAGGACAGTCTTTTCTGATGGGGTCTAACGACACCGTGGCGCCGGTCGTATTGGTCATGCAGGGTCAAGTGCGCAGAAAACCGCGAACCGGAGTTCAATTATGAGCGAAAATATCGATGGCGCGGGACGCCGCTCTCCCGGTCCGAGGCTGCTCGTGCGTCCCCTCCTACTTTTCGCTAGCGTCGCGCTTGTTATCGGCTTTGTGGCGAGCCGGACGGATGTGGAGCCCTACAAAACACCGTTTTTTCGCCTCTTCTTCAGTAACACGCTGCATATGAAGGCTTGGCTGGCGACGGCCGCATTGCTGCTGGGATTGGGTCAGCTGCTGACGGCGGCACGCATTTATGGAAAACTGCGTTTCCCGCCAGAAGGCCGCCTCTATCCCCTGCTGCATCGCTGGTCCGGGCGGGCGGCCATTCTGCTCACTCTGCCGGCCGCTTACCATTGCATCTTCAAGCTCGGTTTCGGGACATACGATGCCCGCGCCTTTATTCACTCGTTGTTGGGCGCCTCTTTCTACGGCGCCTTTTCCGCCAAAGTCCTCATAGTCCGCACAAGCGGCTACCCCGGTTGGGCGCTGCCCATGGCGGGAGGGGTGCTGTTCGCCATTCTTATGGTGTTGTGGCTCACTTCGGCGTTTTGGTTGTTCGGAACCCACGGTGTGAGCCTATAGGATACCCGACCGGCTGTCGCATGCTGAACGAGGAGCCGGCGCAGAGCCAAGACCTCCAAATGATGGGCATGCTCCTCCCTCTCGGCATCGAGAAGGGCAAGGATTTCAAGCCTGATGTCGCGCCCATGGCCTTCACGACGGCCCTTCCGCTTTGATATTTACATCATCGCAGGCATAGTGCGCGGTCTCGGGCTTTGTCTTCTCCAGTGCAGCCGCTCGAACCGGAGCGTCTGGTTATGACCGCAATGCGGGCACGGCACGAAGAACCGCCTCTGGTCGCTCGCCGCAAACTCCCGCTCGATACGCGAGACACCATGAATCGTCGGGGTCGAGGTGAGATAGATTTTCGACCGCCACGAGAAGGTGCGCGTGCGCGCCTCGGCGAGCGCGACGGGATCGCCTTCCTCGCCTGCGGACGGCGGATAGGCATCGACCTCGTCGAGAAACAGATAGCGCGCCGGCATCGACCGCAGGCCGGCCGCGCTGTTGGCGCCGGTGATGACCAGTAATCCTGCCGGAAACTCCTTCGACAGCATGGTATTGCCGGCATCGCGCGAGCGCTGTGGCTTGACCCGGCCGCGGAGCGCCGGGCTCTCCGCGATCAGCGGATCGATACGCTGACGCGAAAACCGCTTGGCGAGTTCGACGGTTGGCGTGAGAGCGACGTGTGAGCCGCGTCACAGCTTCTTCCAGCTCGAATCGGGATTGAAGCTGGTCATGGCGCGGGCGCGCTGGGCGCTGTCGGGACCGAGATTCTTCTCATAGACGACGCCGTCCTGGTTGACGACGAAGGTCATAACGGCGGAGGCGCGGTAGCGCGCGGGAAACGCCACCAGCGCGAAGCCGCCGATCATGCGGCCGTGAGCGACATAGTCGTGCGCGCTGCCGGGCGCGGCGGCGCCCTGGCGTTTCAGGATCTTGTAGTAGTAGCCGTGATAGGGCGCGCCCTTTCCCTTGCCGCCGTAGCCCTCGGCGCGGGCGCGCGCGGCGAGCGGGCCGAAGGGGCTCTCCTCCTCGCCGGGCTGAGCAGGCCAGTATAGCCCGTCATGCTTGCCGGGACTGCTCACCAGGTGCTGCGCGTATTCGAGGAGGCCGTCGCCCTGACGATCCTTGCTGGCGTAGTCGCGCTGCGCATCTACATAGGCGCGGCACACCTCGATGGCGCTGAGCTCGTTGCGGCCGATGCGCCGCGCCAGTATCTCGCGGGCGCCGGCCTTTGTGTCGAAATGCCAGAGCGTGCCCTGGCGCAGCAGCGGGATGGCGAAGGGCACGTGCCCGTCGCCGAAGATCAGCACCGCCTTCGCCGGGTCCTCGCGGTCAATGCTGTGCTCCTTGTCATAAGCAGCAACGAAGCGCTTGCGGCCGCTGTCATCGGCGACGGGATCGCCAGAGAGCACCAGCGCCGTGCCGTCGGCGCCGAGGATCTTCGCCAACGATGCGGCGCTGCCGGCGCGCGCCGCCTCGACCAGTGCCGCCACCGCCTCCTCCGGCGAGACGAAAGCCGCCGGACGCGCGGCGGCGGTTTCGGCGCGGAGGCTCAGGCAGATCAGCGCGGCGGCGACCGCCACGGCCAGGACATGACGCCCGAGCGATCTGGCGATGTCCTTGAAGCGCATCATCGTCATGGTGTCCTCGCTGGCTTGGGTCCGCGGGCCGGCAACGCGCTCATCGGACCCGGCCGCCGCCGCGCGGCGCCACGGCAGCGGGAGCGCGCAAAGGCGTAGCCGATTGCAGGCTTTGCTCACCGCGGAGCGCTTCATTGCGGATGTTCTGGCCGCGGCCCACATCCTCGAAGGCCGGCGGCGACTGACGGATGACGGCAGGCGGGCGAATGACCGTCGGCGTCTGGGTGCGGACTTGCGGCAGCGTGACCGGTTGCGTCCGCACGGCCGCGGGCGGCTCTTCCTGCGCTTCATAGCCGCGATAGACGCGCCGCTGCTCCGGCGAGCCGGGAGGCGACGGGGTCAAGCGCGCCCGCGCGGCGGGGTCGCGATAGGCGACGCCCTGGCGGTGATAGGAATCATGCTGCCAGGTGTCGTTGGTCGCCGGCGGGCGATGGGTGCGCTGGGCGGCGGCGCGGTCGATGCGATTATAGCGGTCGGTATCGATCTGGATGCGGCGCCCCGCCCAGTCGAAGCGATCCCACCCCCAGAGCGACGGGACGATGGCGACGCCCAGGCCGAAAAACAGCGCCGGCCCGACCTCATAAACCGGCGGCGGCGGAAAATCGTAGGGCGGATAGTCGGGATCGGGCCAAGAGCCATAGGCCATCGTCGGATCATAATAGGGGGGATAGAGGATGGCGGGATTGGCCGGCGCGATGACGATGGTCGGGCCGTCGTCGCTGACGACCTGTTGCGGCGTCGAGACCAGCGTTTCGGCGTTCCGCGCCTGGCGGCGCAGGCGCTGGATGGTGTCCATGACATCGCCTTGATTCGCCAGGAACGCGTCGCCCAACTGCTGCATCCAATCGAGCCGGTCGTTCATCATCCGGAGAACTCCGGGAAACGGCACCAGCGCCTTGACGCTGGGATCCCAGTCCTGCGCTTCCAGCGCCGCCGCCAGCGCGTCGCCGGCGAGCGCGGCATTCTCCGGACTCTGACGCCAGCGCCAGGCCTCGACCACCTCCAGCGGATAGGTGGAGGCGATGAGGATCTGCTGGAGCAGATCATCGGGATAAAGCGCCACGGGCGCCAGCAGCTGATCGAGTTGCGGCGCCGTGAAGAGCGGTGCGGCCGGCGGTGGCGGCGCCGGCTGCCCGGAGAGCGGCGCGGGCATAGCGAGGCTCAGCGCCACCAGCACGGCGATGATCCCAATCATTCTCGCTTGCATTTGCCGCCACCTCTGGGCTCGTGCCCCGCGTCACCCTCTACGGAGGGTCTCTCAGCCGCCGCGTGCGATCGTTCCTGCGCAGCGTCGCGTGTTGTCGCCGGCGCCTCGGCCGAGTCGCCGCGCAGCGAATCTGTTACCCCGTCGGCCGGCATAGCACCTCCTTTGACGCTCGAATGCGCGTGGGGCTAAGGTGTTGACGAAGCGCGTAAATAAAAATCCTATATATCGTCAGCTCGACTTTGGCCAATTCATGCGAGCCGCTCGTCGCTGGCTTTAACGAGCGTTCTTTTCTTCGGATCCAGCGTTGCCGCGATCAGGTTGCCGCCATGCTGAAGCTCCTGGCCAATCAGGAGGCGCCTGAATTCCGCGGCGGCCGGCCATGCTGCGAAAGCCCTGGCCGAACTCGACCAGCGACAGCCCTGCGTCCTGGAGGCTGCGCACGATCTCGCCTGCAAATGTCCAGTCGTAAGCCAGCTCGGTGAACTCGAAGCGCGAGGCCGGCTCCGGGATCTCCGCCTCGATGAATTGGAAATCCGTCGTGTTGCCCCCGGCGGCCACCAGCATACGTTGGCCGCACCAGATCGAGTAGGGCACGCGGTCGCGTCGCGACCGCCGGAGGATAATTTCCTCGAGCCAACGCACCAACCGGATGGTCAGCTTGCCGAGGGGCTCGGAAATCACCGCGACGCGGACGATGACCATTGTATGCTGCATCGCTGTCTCGGCCGAGACGCGCACGTCAGTCGCCGAATTGGTCCAAACCTCGCCGAATCGGTCCCAACCGTCGCCGATGCCGCGGAGAGATGCCGCGCCGGTCGTAGTGCCGGACTCCTTGCGGAGGGCGGCGGCCGCAGCGATGCTCTCATACACGGAAACTGCCCCTTGGCCCGTATGGTTGACAAAGGAGCGGATGCGCGGTTCCTGGACGCCTGCATAAAGCGGCGTCAGG
>DATBQJ010000228.1:0-11709 GCA_036560885.1 Methylocella sp. | reverse complement strand
TGGACACGCTGAACCAAGCGTCGGGCCTACCGCTCCCGGAGGTCTTGCAATCCGCCGGAGCTTTGATCGCAAAGCACAGCCCGGCAAGGGTCGTTCAGTCGCCATTAGGGCGCGCGGAAATTTACGCTCCCATTCCACCGCACGGCGGGCTAACGCCCGACGGCCCTAATACGCATTTGCGTCCCGGCCAATTGGCAAGCGGCCGCGCCACATCGCCGGGTATCGATCTGCCGCCAGTTTACACCCTTGGTGCGACTTTCTATCCTCGCAGGGGATCCTGCGGTGATCTTGAGCCGGGCAACTCTGCCTAAAAGCTATCTTTCATATCAGCGCACAGCCTTTAATTTGCATTCGAGGAACCCTGCATGGGCGAACCACCGGCCAATCCAGCTGATTTGCGCGCGGCAAAAGACGCAAGGCAACCAGCGCTCTACCGTGCGGTCGCGATTTGGCTTTGGAGCCTCGCCGGCTTCGTCTTTTTAATGGTGATCGTTGGTGGCGCGACAAGGCTCACCGAATCCGGCCTCTCTATTACCGAATGGAAGCCCTTGGCCGGAGTGATTCCGCCGCTGAGCCCCACCCAATGGCAAGCGGAATTCGAAAATTATAAGAAGATACCGCAATATGCGCAGCTCTTCCCGGATATGGATTTACGCGGATTCAAATTCATTTTTTTCTTCGAATGGGGTCACCGTCTTTTGGGCCGTCTGATCGGCGCCACCATGGCCGTGCCGCTGGTCTTTTTCTGGGCGAAGGGATTCCTACCTTCCGGGTTCAAGCTAAAACTTCTCGGCGTTCTGGCGCTCGGCGCCTTGCAGGGTTTTGTTGGCTGGTGGATGGTCAAGTCGGGGCTAACGGAGCGCGTCGAAGTCGCCCAGGAACGTCTCGCGATTCATTTGCTGTTGGCCTCGCTGACCTTTGCCGCGCTGGTTTGGCTCGCCGCCTCGCTCAAGGACCGTGCCTCCGAAATCCAAGAACGGAAATTGCCGGGGCTGCGGCGGTTTGCCAGTGGCGTGGTTTGGCTCGTCCTTTTGCAAATCGGACTCGGCGGCTTGGTCGCTGGCTTGCGCGCCGGGCGCGCGTTCAATACGTGGCCGCTGATCGACGGATATTTTTGGCCGCCTCTCGATAAATTGACTCTTCTCTCGCCACTCTGGCGGAATTTCCTCGACAATATTTTGCTGGTCCAGTTCCAGCATAGGATGGTTGCCTACGCGCTTTTGGCGCTTGCTCTGGCGCAGGCACTTTATGCATCACGGGTCGTGGCGGGAAGCCGGGCGGTCCGGCGGGCATGGGCGGTTGCAGGGCTCGTCGCCATGCAAGCGTCAATAGGCATAGCGACGCTTGTTTTAGTGGTTCCGCTTTGGGCCGGGCTTTTGCATCAAGCCTTTGCCATGATCGTTTTGGGGATGGCGGTGGCGCACGCGCAGGCGCTTTCGCAAGCGCGGTAGCTATGGCATCGCGCTAGGCGCTCCCGATTGCCAAGCGCACATATTCGATTTTTGGGCAGCGGTTCATCACAACTTTGACCCCGAGCGCCCGCGCCCGCGCCGCCGCATCGTCGCGGACGCCTAACTGCATCCAGATGACTTTCGGTTTTGGCTCGAGCGCGAGCGCTTCGTCGACGACTCCCCCGGCCGCTGCCGTGTTGCGGAAAATGTCCACCATGTCTATCCGCTCGGGAACTTCCGCCAGAGTCTTAAAAAACGCCGTGCCGTGAACGCTCCTGCCCGCGAGGCCTGGATTGATGCCGATCACATGGTAGCCGCGCGCGAGCAGAAAGCCGAAAACGCGGTAGGAAGGCCGTGTGTCCTTATCGGACGCTCCAACGACAGCGATGGTTCGCACGGTCGAGAGAATATCGCGCAAAAACCTGTCGGAGTAAGCCTCGTTGGTCATAAGCCTGTCCTTGGCTCCGGTTCCACCATGTGAAACGGAGTGCGCTGTTCACGTTCGCCTTGACCCGAAGGGAATAGCTGCATAAAAGGAGCGCCAACAAATACGCAGGCCCTGCCATTGCGGGGAAACTTGCGCATATTTGCCATGGAATCCCACATGTTCGGTAAGACTTATTCCGCCAAGGCGGCGGACATCGAAAAAAAATGGGTGTTGATCGACGCCAGGGGGCTCGTCGCCGGACGGCTTGCCTCGCTGATCGCCTTGCGGCTGCGCGGCAAGCACAAGCCGGCGTTCACGCCGCATCTTGACGATGGCGATAACATCATTGTCATCAACGCCGAAAAAGTGGTGTTGACCGGCCGCAAGCGCGAGCAAAAGATCTATCATCACTTCACCGGCTATCCGGGCGGCATCAAGGAACGGTCGGCCAAATTCATTCTGGAGGGACGCTTCCCCGAACGCATCATCGAAAAGGCGGTGGAACGGATGCTCCCGCGTGGTCCGCTCGGCCGCAAGCAGCTTGGCAATTTGCGCGTTTACCAGGGAGCGGAACATCCTCATGCCGCACAACAACCGGTAACGCTCGATGTCGCGAGCCTCAACCGCAAGAACGCGAGGCTCGTCTGATCATGCCCGAAACTTTATCTTCGCTTCAGGATTTACAGGGCGCCACGGCGCCTGCTCCGGAGGCGGCTCCGCGCTATGTGCAAAAGCTCGATGCGCAAGGACGCGCCTATGCCACCGGCAAACGCAAGGACGCGGTTGCGCGGGTCTGGATCAAGCCCGGCCCCGGCAAAGCCCAGGTGAATGGGAAGCCGCTCGACTCCTATTTCGCGCGTCCCGTGCTCAGGATGATCCTGCAGCAGCCGCTTGGCGTCGCCAAGCGCAGCGGCCAATATGATTTGATGGTCAGCGTGGCAGGCGGTGGCCTCTCCGGCCAGGCCGGCGCCGTCCGCCACGGGCTTGCCAAGGCGCTTGTAAATTACGAGCCGGATTTGCGCGCCGTTCTCAAGAAGGAAGGTTTTTTGACCCGCGACCCGCGCGTCGTCGAGCGCAAGAAATACGGCAAGAAGAAAGCCCGCCGAAGCTTCCAATTCTCGAAGCGCTAAGCTATAGCCTGGCGATTTCAAATCGACCCGGACGTCGAATGCAATTGAACGTCCGCACAAAGAGTTCACGCGGCAGAAGACAAACCGAGCTACCTCCTGAGTTCGTCGAACGAGGCGGATGCGGCGGCCATGCATTTCGGGGCTTGGCTGTCTTCTCGCTGGAATACGCTAGGCAAAATGGAGGTTGGCGAAGCCTCAACAACGGCTATCCGGCCAGACAATGACCTCGCCGTATGATTGGGTAACCTCGTCCCGCGGGAGATCGCGCCAATCCCAGTTCCACCGCAAATCATGAGAACACGCAATTTTTTTCGCCGCTGATAGTTATATCTGTGGATGACCGTCAGCGCCTTGGTACGATCCGACTTCGTTTGGAGCGCCGGCGAACCCCGAGGGGAGTGTCCGTTTCAATTCCCCGCAACGCGAGGATGCCATGTTCGGAAAGGCGTGGGAGCTCGGCAAGGAAAGCGTCATCTCGTTTATCGCTGACGACGCGCTGAGCCGTGGAGCGGCCATCGCCTTCTACGCCGTTACTTCGATCGGCCCGCTTCTGCTCATCGTTGTTGCCATCGCGGGCCTCGTCTTCGGCCAGGATGCCGCCCGCGGGGCAATCGCCAGTCAGCTCAGCGGGCTCATGGGACAGCAGAGCGCGGAGCTGCTACAAAGCGTCATCAGGAACGCCTCCGGGAAGTCCTCTAGCATCTTTGCCAGCGCCTTGGGAGTCATCACGCTTCTGGTAACGGCCTCGGGCGTGCTAGGCGAAATGCGGTCGGCCTTGAACGCCATCTGGAAGGCGGACCTAAAAGGCAGCGCCGTCTCCCGCGTGCTTCGCTCTCGCGCCGCCAGCTTTGCTCTCGTGGTGGCGCTTGGGTTCCTGCTTCTGGTGTCGCTGGTGATTACCGCGGGTCTATCCGCATTGAGCGAATACGTGAACGCCGAACTGCCGTTTGGTCACGTCATTCTGCAAGCCGTGCATTTCCTGGTCTCATTCGCCCTGGTTTCGGTCCTGTTTGCGACAATCTACAAGGTGCTGTCCGAAAAGGATCTGGAGTGGCGGGACGTATTAGCCGGCGCCGTCATTTCCGCCTTCCTGTTCAGTATCGGCAAGTTCCTGATTGGACTTTACATTGGGAGCAGCGCCGTTGCCTCCAGCTACGGAGCCGCGGGCGCGCTGATTGTGGCGCTGCTATGGATCTACTATTCGGCGCAGATATTCCTGCTCGGAGCCGAGTTCACTAAAGTCTTTGCCCACCATCGCGGCCGCAAGCCGCGGATTGAACGAGGCAGGACGGCAAGCTGCTGACTGCGGCACCGTGACTCGGCGTCGAGATGACAAGCGACCGAACTCGAAATGATATTGATCTAGCATCCATTAGCTTGCCAAAGGCGTGATATGAGCGTGAGAATTTTCATCGATGGCGAAGCCGGAACAACCGGGCTTGGCATTCGCGCGCGCCTCGATTCTCTCCCCGGACTTGAACTCCTTAGCCCGCCTCCCAAGCAGCGCAAGGACCCCGGCGCCAAGAAAGAGCTGATGAAACGAGCCGATATCGTTGTTTTATGTCTTCCAGATAATGCCGCGCGGGAATCCGTCGCGATCGCGTTGGCGTTGGGAACGGAAAGTCCGCGCATTCTTGACGCCTCGACCGCGCATCGAGTGACGAAGGGCTGGACCTACGGCTTTCCCGAACTTGAGCACGGCCAGGCCGAAGCGATAAAAAAGGCGCGCCTTGTCGCCAATCCGGGCTGCTACGCGACGGGCGCGATCGCGTTGTTGCGCCCGCTCGTGGATGCAGGCTTTTTGCCTGCCGATTTTCCGGTTTCGATAAATGCGGTCTCCGGCTATTCGGGCGGCGGCAAAACGATGATCGCCGATTACGAGCGCGGTGCCGCGCCTCCCTTCGAAGCCTATGCGCTTGCCCTCGAACATAAGCATGTGCCGGAAATTGTGCGTTACGCCCGCCTCGCGCGCCGCCCTATTTTTGTGCCTTCGGTCGGCAATTTCGCGCAGGGCATGCTGGTTTGCGTGCCGCTTTTTCTGGACGATCTGCCGCTAAAGCCGAAGAGCACCGATCTCGAGGCCGCGCTCAAAGCCCATTACGCGAAAAGCACTTTCGTCAAAGTCATGCCCACTGATGCTTCTAGCAAGATCGAGCCAAGCTCTCTCACTGGCACGAACGATCTCGAACTGCGGGTTTTTGCCAACGATGCCAGGGGCCACGCAATTTTGGTCGCCAAGCTCGACAATCTCGGCAAGGGAGCATCCGGCGCGGCGCTGCAAAATCTTCGCCTGATGTTGGGGCGCGATCCGCAAGATGCCTACACGGCGATGGGTGCCGCAATCGCTGGGTGCGGATCGTAGGCCTCGATCGCGACGTCCTCGAAGCGGAAATCGAAGATCGACTTGACGTTCGGGTTGAGCTTCAACCAGGGCAATGCGCGGGGCGTGCGGCCGAGTTGGAGGCGTGCCTGTTCGAGATGGTTTTCATAAAGATGCGCATCGCCAAATGTGTGCACGAAATCACCCACATCGAGGCCCGCGACATGCGCGATCATCGCGGTTAGAAGCGCGTAGCTTGCGATGTTGAAAGGCACCCCCAAAAACACATCTGCCGAACGCTGGTAGAGCTGGCATGAGAGTCTTTTCCGGCCATCCGCTCCCTCGGCGACATAAAATTGAAATAGGCAATGGCAGGGTGCGAGTGCCATCTGTGGCAGATCGGCGGGGTTCCAGGCCGAAACGATCAAACGGCGGGAAAAAGGATTGCGCTTGATTTCTTCCACGACCGAGGAAATTTGGTCGATGACCCGCCCGTCCGGGGCCTGCCACGCGCGCCATTGCTTGCCATAGATGGGTCCGAGATCGCCGTTCTCGTCCGCCCATTCGTCCCAGATTCCGACGCCATGCTCCTTCAGATAAGCGACATTGGTGTCGCCGCGCAAAAACCACAAAAGCTCGTGGACGATGGATTTCCAATGCAGCTTCTTGGTGGTGAGGAGGGGAAAGCCTTGATGCAAGTCAAACCGCATCTGATGCCCGAAAATCGAGCGGGTCCCGGTCCCGGTGCGGTCGGCCTTGATCTCGCCATCGCGCAGGATTTTGGCGAGAAGATCGAGATAGGTTTGCATGCGCGAAGTTTTAAACGTCTTTTCCCGGCTTTGGAAATGTACCGACTGGAGCCTGCCAGCGGCGCACGAAATGGTTTTCTCCTTTGAAAATTGCGCGACAACGCTTATATTTAGTGCGCCGCCTTGCGCGGCTATGGCGATAAACGGCGTCGAAATAAGCTCTTCGGACCCGGGGGCGGTACCCGGCGCCTCCACCAAAACCCGTTCCGGCGGGTTCCGGCGGGGGCGAAATAGGTTCGACGGGGGGTGTAAAGGACGATCTTTTGCCCGGCATGGTACCGCCGTCATCGGGCCAAACTTGTAGTTGCGAATGACAACTATGCTCCGGTGGCTGTTGCCGCGTAACGCGGTAATAGTACCGAAATCAAGCCCTTGGAGGTAGCACTTCAAGGCGGGGTCCGGAGGCACCTGGCAACAGAAGCCTCCACTTTCGCAGGTAGAGTGCCGCGTTAAAATTTTCGCGCTGGGAATTTCGTCCAAAATCGCAATGTGCGGGCGGGTGGAATGGCCGTTGACCTGATCCGGTACGATCTCCTGGTCCAGGACGCCTTGCGCGGGGCCGTGCGGAAAGTTCTTTCCGATGTGGCGCGTGATGGCATTCCGGGAGACCACCACTTTTACATCTCTTTCCGTACCCATGCGCGCGGCGTGCGGCTTTCGGCCCGGATGCGCAAGCTCTATCCGGACGAACTGACAGTTGTGTTGCAGCATCAATTCTGGGATTTGAGCGTGACTGGAGAGGCTTTCGAGGTCGGTCTCTCGTTTCAAAACATCCCGGAAATGGTTCTCGTCCCGTTCGATGCGGTGACCCGTTTTGCCGATCCGTCGGTGGGATTCGAGTTGCGATTCGCGGTTGAGGACGCGGCGGCAGACGCCGAAGAACCCGAATTATTGCTGCCGCATACGGCGCCCCGGCGCGGTTTGGAGCCTTTGGCCGAGGCCCCACCTTTGCCGGAAACTAAGCCAGCGAAGCAAACCAAGAAAACAAGCGACGCGCTGAACGCCGAGGCCGCAGAGGCGGCGCCGCATCAAGACAAAGCCAAAGTCGTCTCGATCGACACCTTTCGCAAGAAAAGCTGATGGGAGAAGTCGTCAATCTGCGCGGCGCCCGCAAGCAACGTGCACGAATTGCCGCAGCAAAAGCCGCCGCCGCCAAGCGGGCAGAATTCGGGCGCGCGCGGGCTGAGCGCGGGTTCACGGAGCGCGCGCGGGCGTTGGAAACGAAGCGCCTCGACGCGCACCTGCGCGAGATGGCGGATGACTCCGCGGGTTGAAACAAAGCAAGACGTCTCAGAAAAAATCGGTAAACATTCGCTCAGCGCCTCGGACAATCGCACGCGCATTTCCCCTCGAATCCGCTTCTTGTTCCCTCTTATCGTGCCACGCCCTTCATCACTTCGGCGATCCACCGCCAGATCGCCGTGCCGCTCTTGCATGGACGGCGTGGAATGAAAGCGGCCTTTCCATCGCGCGGCACATTGCCAGTTTCCTTCGCCTCGAAGGGGAAGGCTGCTTCGAGGCCTCCTCACGGTGAGGGCGCGGCTTTCGAAAAAGGCTCTTGACCGAAAACACCGTGGCTTGCCGAGATCACAGGCTAAATATCCTGTCCTTCGACTTCGAGCGTGAGCTTTTCAACGAGTTTTTGAATTTCCGGTGCAAGCGGATAAATTGCGAGTGCCTTGTTGAAAATCTCCAAGGCGCTCTTGTCGAGACCTTCCCCTTGCAAGATCATGCCCATGCCTACGAGCGCGCCAAAATGGCGCGGTTCCAGTTTGATAGCCCGGTTGATGTCCGTCATCGCGCCATCCGCGTCGCCAGCGAGAAACCTTGTCGTTGCGCGCTGATTCCAGGCCTCGGCCCAGCCCGGCTCCAACGCGACAAGCTTATCGAAAAGCAAAAGCGCCAGCGGATATTGCCCCGCCTGAGTGGAAACCATTGCCCGTTGCATGAGCAGATTTGCGGTATCCGAATCCGATTGGAGCCAAACGCGCGCGATGGAAGCGGCGATCCGCTGCGCGTCCCCAGCGTCGCCGGCGTTGCGCAGATGGTCAAAAAGCCCATCGAGCACTTGCTTGCGCATAGCCTCTGGCGTCGGCTTCGGTACCAAAGCTTGCTTGAGCTGCCCGGCTTCCGCAACCCCGGATTTTGGTGCCACCCCTTGTGCGTGCGCCAGCGCGCCAGGAGGTCCTGCCTGGCTATCCGGAACGCCGTAGCCGCCGGCACGAGCTTGGGCCCGGGCAAGGTCGCCAGATGCTAGTACGGTAGCCAAGCTTGCGGCAAAGAGGAAACATGCGCGCATAAGCTTCAACCTGGAAAGCCGGGGCTGCGCGGAGCCCGCTCTCTGCGTCAGCCTTGCCGCGCCTTATAACGCTTTTGCGTCCTGTTGATAATGTAGACTCTGCCCTTACGCCGCACCAGCTGGTTGGCGCGGTGGCGCGCGCGGAGGGATTTCAACGAGTTGCGGACTTTCATAGGAGGTTCCCAAAAAAACAACCGGCGCGCGGTGCCGGTTGGAAATCAAGTTCTAACCTATGCCTTATTCGCTGGCGCCGATCAACCGTAAAAACAGATATCCGGAACGCTTGCCCCGCCGCCGCGCCGTTTTTCGTTATTCGCTAATTGCCATCGCGGAATCGCCTTCCCCTGGCAAGGATCATGCTTTAGGGAGACGGACGCGCAGAGCCGCGCTCTTGCCCCAGTTGCCTTGGACCGGGCGGCCCGAACCCAAATACGATAACGGCAGCGGTCTTGACGTCGATGATACGAGCGATTGTTGCTGCCGCGATGGCGATCTCCGTTCTGGCCGGTTCGGCTGCTCCGGTCCGCGCGGATTTTCGTCTTTGCAACAATTCCGCCAGCCGGGTAAGCGTTTCGCTTGCCTACACCGATGGCGAGACATGGGTCAGCGAGGGCTGGTGGAATTTGAAACCAAGCGGTTGCGAAACGTTGGTTCGGGGGGCGCTCGCGGCCGAGTACTATTATGTCTATGCGATGGACGAGCATGGCGGCGAATGGAAAGGCAAGGCTTTTATGTGCACCCGCGACCGTGAATTCCGGATTATTGGGCGGGAAGATTGCTTCGTACGCGGTTTCGACAGAACCGGCTTTTTCGAGGTCGATACGGGCAAGGAAGCCAAGAACTGGACCGTGCAACTGACCGATTCGACGCAAGGCACGCCAAATCCCTAATCATCTCCCTAGACGAGGCTGACATGCGGCGGCTGCGCCGGTGCAAGATCGTTGCGACGCTTGGACCGGCGTCCGCAAATCCAGCAATGATAGCGGCGTTGTTTCATGCTGGCGCCGATCTCTTTCGCGTCAACATGAGCCACACCACGCATGATCAGATGCGCGGGCAGGTCGCAATGATCAGGGCGCTCCAGGAGGAATGCGGCCGCCCGATTGGCATTCTTCTCGATCTTCAAGGTCCCAAACCGCGCATTGGCAAATTCAAGGACCGGGCAGTCCAACTCGCCAAGGGTACCAAATTCGTATTCGACTCGAATTCCGCGCCTGGGGATCAATACCGCGTGGGGCTCCCGCATCCCGAAATTATGCGTTCCTTGAAGCCAGGCCACGCTATCCTCATCAATGATGGCAGAGTGCGGCTGCATGTCGCCGAGGCCAGCGCCACCTACGCGATTGCCATCGTCGATGTCGCGGGAGAGATATCGGACCACAAAGGCGTCAGTCTTCCGGACACCGAAATCCCAATTTCGTCGATCACCACAAAGGACCGCGCGGACCTCGAGGCCGGGCTCGACGCCGGCGTGGAGTGGGTCGCTGCTTCCTTCGTGCGGCGGCCGGAGGATATCGCCGAGGTCAAGAAGCTGACCTTGGGCCGCGCGCTGGTGATGGCGAAGCTGGAGAAACCGCAGGCCATCGCGCGCCTCGACGAGATCGTGGAGATGTCCGACGCCTTGATGGTCGCGCGCGGCGACCTCGGCGTCGAAATGCCGCTCGAAAGAGTTCCGGGGTTGCAAAAGCGGATCAATCGCAGGGCGCGCCTGTCCGGCAAGCCTGTCGTTGTCGCGACGCAGATGCTCGAATCGATGATTGGCGCGCCCGTGCCGACACGCGCGGAAGTTTCGGATGTCGCGACCGCGGTCTTCGAGGGCGCCGATGCCATCATGCTTTCCGCCGAAAGCGCGGCTGGTGCATATCCCGTGGAAGCCGTCACGACCATGAACAGAATCGCGGAGGAAGTCGAACGCGATGCTTATTATCGCAGTATCATCAATGCGCAGCGCGCTCCTCCCGAAGCGGCGAATGCCGATGCGATCGCGATCGCGGTCGCCGCGCGAAATTTTGCCGAAACTCTCGATCTGAAGGCAATTGCCGCCTGGACGTCTTCCGGCGCGAGCGCATTTCGTATCGCCCGGGAGCGGCCTGAAGCGCCGGTTCTCGCCCTCACGCCAAACCAGGAGACGGCGTGCCGTCTCGCTCTCGTTTGGGGCGTCCATGCGGTCGTCACCAAGGACACGCATGACGTCGACGACATGACGAAGCGCGCTTGCGAATTGGCCGGACGCGAAGGATTTGCAAAGGCGCAAGACCGCATCATTATCGTTGCAGGCGTTCCGTTTGGCACGCCTGGTGCGACCAACATGATCCGGATTGCGGTGCTGGGCGACGATCCGAAGTGATTGGCACGCCGGTTTCCGGCGTCGCGGCTTTATGCGCAATCGTACCAAAATGTTTCACGTGAAGCATTTTGGTACGATCTGGGCCGAAAATCTTACAGAGTCTCATACAGCTGCCTCGTCTTTGATCGGTAAGATTGGTCAATTTTTTGGTGCAATTCGACGAGAGCAACCGCGGCGCGCCGATGACCACGCTGTTGCCGGAAAGCATCCCCGGTGTAAGTTTCGCGCGAATCGCGCCAAAGCGCTGGCAAAGGCTTCGGCCTGCCAGTCTCGGCCTATTTGAATTCTGCCATTCCTTTGCGGGCGAGCGCGTCGGCACGCGCGTTCATGGCGTCCCCGGCGTGGCTCTTTACCCAGCGCCAGTCGATCGTGTGCGGCGCGGCGGCTGCCTCGAGCCTTTGCCATAGCTCAGCATTCTTGACCGGTTTTTTAGCGGCGGTGCGCCAGCCATTGCGTTTCCAAGCAGCGATCCAAGTCGTGATACCGCCCTTGAGATAATTCGAATCCGTAAGGAGATGAACCGTGCACGGCCGCTTCAGCGCTTCGAGGGCCGCGATCGCGGCGGTCAATTCCATGCGATTGTTGGTGGTCGCGGCATCGCCGCCAAAAAGCTCCTTTTCAAGTCCGTTGGAGCGCAGAATAACGCCCCAGCCTCCGGGACCAGGATTGCCTGAACAAGCACCATCGGTCCATATCGAAACCTCGCCGTTCATCGCAGCAAACCGAGTTCGCGGGTGCTGCCGGTTTGCTGATGAAAGCGCAATTTGCCGGCATATTCGAGCGGATCCTTGGGATGCACCAAGGCAGCCGCAGGGACATTCAACCAATCGACGAGGCGGGTCAGGGTGAAGCGCAACGCGGCCCCCCGCGCCAGGACAACGAACGCCTCGACTTCCGCTTCGGTCAACCGGCGAACGCTCTCATAG
>DATBQJ010000227.1:0-16085 GCA_036560885.1 Methylocella sp. | reverse complement strand
CGATGCGGGCAGCACCCGCGTCAAGCGCGTTCTCGACGAGTTCCTTCACGACGGCGGACGGCCGCTCGACGACCTCGCCCGCCGCGATGCGGTCAATGAGAACGGGATCGAGACAGCGGATAGGCACGGCTCGTTTCACCAGGGACCCTACGAGGATTTCACACCCAAATTGCCTCGAACTGGACAAGTGCTCTTACCCGGTTGAAAACCGCGCCTGCACGGTCCAGCCGGGCGAACGGCATAATCAACCGCCTCCTTCCGGCAAAAAGCAACCGTCAACCCGCCATCCTTCGGCTTATCCGCAACTTTCGAGCGGCGCGCGGCCATCAGCCTCGCTTTAGCCTTCGCGCCAAAAAACTTTATTCGCTCCATATCTGTTGCTAGAAGACCCATATGGTCACAATCCCCCAACTCCTTTTGCTCCGAATTATCGGCCCGGTTCGCGTCTGAGCGCTAAAACCGCTCGGCCCGGCCGGGAAGCATTTCTCGATTTGTCATCGGCGCGAATTTGTGGCGCGGGAGCAGGCCTGAAACAAGCATGGACAAACAAACGACCGGCGCGGGCGGCGAGAGCCTTGCCGAAAATCCTCCCGATTATTCCAAGAGCCTTTTCCTGCCACGCACGGATTTTCCGATGCGCGGCGGACTGCCCAAGAAAGAGCCGGAGCTGCTCGCCCGCTGGCAAGACATAAGGCTTTACGAGCGCCTTACCGAGGCGGGGAGAGGCAAGCCGAAATTCCTCCTCCACGACGGCCCGCCTTACGCCAATGGCAACATCCACATCGGCCACGCGCTGAATAAGATCCTCAAAGACATCGTGACCCGTTCGCAGCGGATGCTCGGCAAGGACTCGAACTATGTGCCGGGCTGGGATTGCCATGGTTTGCCGATCGAATGGAAGATCGAGGAAAATTATCGCGCCAAGGGCAAGAACAAGGACTCCGTGCCGATCAACGAGTTCCGCCGCGAGTGCCGCGCCTTCGCCGAGCATTGGGTTGGGGTGCAGCGCCAAGAATTTCAGCGCCTCGGCGTGGCTGGAGATTGGGACCATCCCTATCTCACGATGAGCTTTGCCGCCGAAGCGCAGATCGCCCGCGAAATCATGAAATTCGCGGCCAATGGGACGCTTTATCGCGGCTCGAAGCCGGTGATGTGGAGCGTCGTTGAAAAGACCGCCCTCGCCGAGGCGGAGGTGGAATACGAGGATTTTGTCAGCGACACAGTGTGGGTGAAGTTCCTAATTTCCTCAATATGGCCCAGCAGCGACCCCTCTTGGACGCTTCAAAACCCTGGGATTTTAGATGCATCGGTTGTCATTTGGACCACAACACCGTGGACCTTGCCAGGCAATAGGGCAATCAGCTTCTCTGACAAGATTTCGTACGGCTTGTACGAGGTAACCCATGCCGTGCATAACCCTGCTGTTACCTCAAGAGAAAGTCATATAAATTTGGGCGATCGGTTTGTGCTTGGTGATAAGCTCGCTGATGACATCTTCAGCCCTGCTCGTGTTGTCGGGACGAGACTATCAGAAGTGTCTCCCGAAATACTTAGAAGGGTGATCTGTCGTCATCCGCTCGCTGATCTCGGTTACAACTTCAACGTCCCTCTCCTTGAGGGCGATCACGTCACCGAGGACGCCGGCACGGGCTTTGTCCATACTGCGCCTTCTCACGGCCGCGACGACTTTGACATTTGGATGGCGAACCAGCGCGATCTTGCCCTGCGCGGCATCGACACGCGCATTCCTTACACCGTCGATGCCGATGGCTACTTCACCAAGGATGCTCCTGGGTTCGAAGGCCGCCGCGTCATCGACGATATGGGCAATAAAGGCGACGCCAACGAGGCCGTCATCAAGGCCTTGATCAAAGCCGGTAATCTCGTGGCGCGCGGAAAATTAAAACACCAATATCCGCATTCCTGGCGCTCCAAAAAGCCGGTCATTTTCCGCAACACGCCGCAATGGTTCATCGCGCTCGATAAGCCAATTGATTGGCATATCGTGGGGATTCCAGATCGTGGCGATACGCTGCGGAATCGTGCATTGCATGAAATTGCAAGAACCCGCTGGTATCCGCCCGCGGGCGAAAACCGCATCAGGGGCATGATCGCCAACCGTCCGGATTGGGTGGTCTCGCGCCAGCGTGCCTGGGGCGTACCCATCGCTATCTTCGTCGAGAAGGACACCAAGGAAATACTCATCGACGAGAAGGTCAATCGACGCATCGCTGATGCGTTCGAGCAAGAAGGCGCGGACGCCTGGTTCGCGGAAGGTGCCGCCGCGCGCTTTCTTGGCCCCGAACATGACCCGGACAATTACGAAAAAATCGACGATGTTCTCGATGTTTGGTTCGATTCTGGCTCGACTCATGCATTTACGCTGGACGATCCAAAACACTTTCCGGGCCTCGCGGGCATCCATCGCAGGCGCGATGGCGGCCGCGACGAAATCCTATATCTTGAAGGCTCGGATCAGCATCGCGGCTGGTTTCATTCCTCGCTGCTCGAATCCTGCGGCACGCGCGGGCGCGCCCCTTACGACGCGGTTCTGACGCACGGCTTCGTTCTCGACGAGAGGGGCCAGAAAATGTCGAAATCCGCCGGCAATGTCACCGCGCCGCAAACCATCATCAAGGATGCGGGTGCCGATATTCTACGGCTTTGGGTGGCGGCATCCGATTATTCCGACGATATGCGAATTGGCCCCGAAATTTTAAAAACTTTTGTCGAGACCTACCGGAAACTCCGCAACACGATCCGCTGGATGCTCGGCTCGCTCGCCCATTACGATCCAACGAAAACAGCCGGCTTCGAGGCGATGGGCGAACTCGAAAGACTCATGCTACATCGCCTCGCCGAACTCGATGGCGAGATCCGCGATGCCTATGAGCAATTCGACTATAAGCGCGTTGTCGCGCGGCTGACAGGTTTCCTCAATACCGATCTTTCCGCCTTTTATTTCGACATTCGCAAGGACACGCTCTATTGCGAGCCTCCTTCGAGCGAAAAACGGCGCGCTGCACTTGAGGCGATCGACCGGATTTTTCGCAGCGTAACCCTGTGGCTCGCGCCAGTCCTGGTTTTTACTTCGGAAGAGGCGTGGCTTTCCCATTACCCGCAAGCGGTCTCGGCGCATCTCGAAGCGTTCCCAGAAATTCCGCCTTCGTGGCGCGACGAGCCGCTTGCCGGAAAGTGGGAGCAAATCCGCCGCGTCCGTTCGGTCGTCACCGGGGCGCTGGAGATCGAGCGGGCGCAAAAGCGGATCGGTTCCTCGCTCGAGGCGGCGCCAAGGGTGTTTGTCGCGGACGCGGGCTTGCGCGCGGTTCTCGGAACGATCGATTTCGCCGAAATCTGTATCACCTCGAATATCACGATCGAGGATGGCGAGGGACCGCAGGAGGCGTTCCGGCTCTCCGGCATTCCCGGTGTTGCCGTTCTGCCAGACCTGGCCGAAGGGAAAAAATGCGCGCGATCCTGGAAAATTTCGCCGCTCGTTGGCAGCGATCCCGAATTTCCTGATGTAAGTCCTCGCGACGCGCAGGCTTTGCGGGAATTGCGGGCTTTGGGACAATGGCCATGAAGCCGCGCGCTCTCGGCTTATGGGTGATGTGCGCCACGCTCGCCGCCGACCAGGCGAATAAGCTTTGGCTGATTTTTGTCTATGGAATCGAAGCGCGCCAACCGGTCCGCCTCACTCCTTTCTTCGATGTGATCTATGCCAAAAACCCCGGCATCTCCTATTCCCTGTTGCGCGCGCACAACGAGATGGAGCGGCTTCTTCTGCTTGTCGTTACGCTTGCGGCCACGGCCTTCCTCGGCCTCTGGCTATGGCGCGCGAAGACGAAAACCGCTGCCTTGGGTCTAGGTTTTATTGTCGGCGGCGCGCTCGGCAATGCCTATGACCGTCTGGCCTATGGGTTTGTCGCCGATTTCTATCATTTTCACGTTGGGTCGTTCTCGTGGTATGTCTTTAACTTGGCCGACGCCGCGATTGTTACCGGCGTCGCGCTCCTGATTTGGGATTCCTTTGCCCCCGCAAACAAATCCCGCGAAGTCGAGCGCGCCCCCGGGGAATGACGTTTTTTTTCCTGCGGGCCGCCTACAAAAAGCCCTGAACGCGGATAAAACGTTAGCGAGGCAAGGGGCGTGTGAACCTTTTGAACATCGAGGATTCGCGGATCGTCTCAAGAATTTTGCGGAGCGTCTCAAGAATGAATGGGCTTGGCTTTATGATCCTCGGCACGGAGTTTCGGCAAAGGCTTTGCTTGGTCGCGGGCGGGGCCGCTCTCCTGTCCGTTGCGGGATTTTCCAGCGCAACGCCGGCATGGGCAGCAGAAGACACCAATATGTTCAATTCGGTGCTCGGATTCGTTGGCATGCAGTTCGACAAGGAGCCAGATTCGATCGATTACCGGGCCAGGGCGCCAATCGTCGTTCCGCCGCGCTCCGATCTTCCGCCACCGAAAGAGGCAGTTCGCGATCCAGCTTGGCCAAACGATCCCGATGTTGCCGCGGAGCGTCGCGCGGCATTGAGTGCGCGAAGGCCAGCGCCGCAATTGACGCCAAATTCGCGCGTCGAAATGTCTCAGACGGAACTGCAGCAGGGCCGCGGCCCGTTGCCGTCCGATGGCCCCCCCGACGAATGTCAGGCGGGTTCCGGAACGCCAATATGTCTCTATACGCCTTGGAAAGCTCTGAAGTCCGTCGTGACCGGCTTTCAACCGGATACCGTCCAGCCTGGACCCGAGCCACCGCGCAAATATCTGACCGAGCCGCCGCCCGGCTACCGGCAGGCCACAGGGGTCGCCAAGGCAACCATCGAAACGCCGAAAGACCAGCCGGACGCCGCCGATCCGGGCGCCTACATCCGGTCGCAGCGTCCCAAAACCTCGGTCGATAATTGACCCCTCCGCTCCTCGAAAGGAAGATTGAGCCGCGACGCCCGAGTTGTAGCAAAACGAGCGGAACGAAGGGCGCCGCGCCATAAATCCTTGCCGCTTTTTTGAAATTCGATCCTATATACGGACAAACCTTCCCTCTTCAGAGATTTTGCCTTCTTGCGAGACGGTGAAGAATCAACCGGTACTCCCGCGCGTGTCGTGTCCTTGACAGCGATGGGCCGCCTTTGAAAGCGATGGATGGAATGTCGATTAGTGAAACCGCGGCGGCGCGGAAGAGCGTCTTTCTAAATCATTCGGCGCAAGCGCAAGGCAAACCGGCGGGGCCGGCGGTTACGCAGGCAAAGCTGGCAAATGGCCTGGATATCGTCATCATTCCGGATCACCGCGCGCCTGTCGTGACGAATATGATTTGGTATCGCAACGGCTCCGCCGACGATCCGCCGGGCAAGTCCGGCATCGCGCATTTCCTCGAACATTTGATGTTCAAGGGCACCAAGGCCAATCCGCAAGGCAAATTCTCGGAGCTTGTCGCGGATCTCGGTGGCCAGGAGAATGCGTTTACCGGCAATGACTATACCGCGTATTTCCAGCGCGTGGCCAAGGAACACCTAGGCGTGTGCATGGAGTATGAGGCTGACCGGATGAAGAACCTTGTCCTTACGGACGAGGTGGTCGGCCCGGAGCGCGATGTTGTCCTCGAGGAAAGGCGGATGCGGACCGATTCCGACCCATCCCATCAGCTCAATGAAGCGGTGCTGGCGGCGCTGTTTACGCAGCATCCCTACGGCAAGCCGATCATCGGCTGGAGCCATGAGATCGAAACCCTCGAACGGGCCGACGCGCTCGCCTATTATGATCGTTTCTATTGCCCCGAAAACGCGGTTCTCGTTGTGGCCGGCGATGTAGACGCAACGGACGCCATTGGCCTTGCGGAAAAATATTACGGTCCCATTCCCGCGCGTGGCGAGGTGCCGAAACGGTTTCGCCCACGCGAGCCCGAGCCGCGCGCGCAACGTCTCGTGACGCTCGTTGACGAAAAGGTGGAGCAGCCGACGCACCAAAGCGTTTTTTTGGTGCCGTCTTATCGTTCGGCTGCGGGCGGCGAGGCTGAGGCGCTGGAAGTTCTCGCCCATCTGCTCGGCGGCGGCCAGACGAGCTTGTTGTTCAAAAGCTTGGTCATGGACGGCAAGCTTGCGGTTTCGGCAGGGGCTCATTATCAGGGCACGGCGGTCGACGATACGCGTTTCTACGTCTTCGCGGTACCTGCTAAGGACGTCAGCCTTGCGGCGATCGACGCCGCGATCGATGCGGTGATCGCCCGCGTCGCTGCGCAGGGTGTCACTGAGCCGGAATTGCGGCGCGCCAAAACCCGTCTTGTCGCCGAGGCTGTCTATGCCCAGGATAGTCAGGCGGCGCTGGCGCACTGGTATGGCGCCTCGCTCGCGGCGGGGATCAGCCTTGAGAGTGTCGCGCAATGGCCCGAGCGGATCGAGGCGGTCAAGCCTGACGATGTGAGAAAGGCGGCGCTATGGCTCGACAAGCGGCGAAGTGTAACGGGCTTTCTCCTGCCGGCTCAATCCTGCCCCGCTCGGCCAGGCGCGGGCACGATCGACTCCGTTGCGCTCTGAACCCGTCATTGCGCGCACCGTTGCTTAAGATATTTGGGCCTTGGATATTTACATGACCGCGCTTGCCGCCGCCGGAACCTCCTCACGCGCATCGACAGTACAAATGGTCGTCTCCAAGGGCGGCGTCGAGGCTTGGCTCGTCGAGGACTACGCAGTTCCCCTGATCGCCCTCGAATTCGCATTTAAGGGGGGGGCTACGCAGGATCCGGTCGGCAAGCCCGGCGCCGCCACGCTTCTTTCGGGGCTCCTCGACGAAGGGGCTGGAACCTATGACTCGGCGGACTTTCATCACGCCCTCGACGACGATGCGATCGAAATGTCGTTTTCCGCCGATCGCGACATTCTGACCGGACGCATGCAGTGCTTGTCGCGCAATTCGGCCCGCGCATTCGCGCTCCTGCAACTCGCCGTCACCGACGCGCGTCTCGATGTGGAATCCTTTGATAGGGTGATGAGCCAGATCGCCGCCGGCCTGAAACGTGAAGCGAACGATCCTGACTTCGTCGCGGACCGAAGCTTCCGCGCCTTGGCCTATCCAAACCATCCCTATGGCCTGCCCGTGCAAGGCGAGCTTTCGACATTGCCAACCCTAACGCGCACCAACCTAATAGAAATGCGCGCCGCGACGTTTGCAAGAAATAATTTGAAAATCGCCGCCGTCGGGGCGATCGACGCGGCAACGCTCGCGGGCCATCTCGACGATGTGTTTGGCCGGTTGCCGGAAAAGGCTTCTCTCAATTTGATCGCGCCCGGCACGTTTTCCGGAACCGGCACACGTCATGTCGACCGTATCGATGTGCCGCAATCGACGATACGCTTCGGCCGCGAGGGGCTCGCCCGCCGGGACCTGGAATTCATCCCTGCAATGGTTGTCAACCATATTTTGGGCGGCGGTATTTTTTCGGCGCGTTTGTTTCGCGAGGTGCGCGAGAAGCGCGGGCTGGCCTATTCGGTCCATTCGCAGCTCGTAACTTATGATCGCGCCGCCATGTTTTACGGTGGCACGTCGACCAAGAACGAGCGCGCCATGGAATCGATCGCTGTCATCGAGAAGGAGATCTCGAGCCTTGCAGAATTTGGGCCGACAGAGGAAGAACTCGATAAGGCAAAAAAATATCTGACCGGCTCCTATGCGCTGCGTTTCGACACTTCGACCAAGATCGCTGGCCAGCTTGTTAATTTGCAGTGCGAAGGTTTCGGTGTCGAATACCTCGATGAGCGCAATAAATTGATCGCCGCGGTGACCATTGAAGACGCCAAACGGGCGTCAAAGCGACTTTTTGGCGACGCCAAGCTCCTTGTCGCGGTCGCGGGAAACCCAGAGCGGATTTGAAGTGACGTTGGGACCCCGCTTCGTGCCGGAGGCCGTTCATTAACAGAAGCTCGAAGAGCTGGCCCGCGGGCGATTAAAACAAAAAGGCCGAATAAACCTTGGCGGATTCGCGATTTTCAGTGCGGCGTGTGGTTGATCTGAATGACCGCGGGTGTCATGATGACCGCGAAAAGCACTGGGAGAAAAAACAATATCATTGGGACTGTCAATTTCGGCGGCAATCCTGCAGCCTTTTTTTCGGCAAGCATCATACGATTATCACGGCTTTCCTGAGCAACGACCCGCAAGGCGGTGCCAAGAGGAGTGCCGTAGCGCTCAGCCTGAACGAGAACGGTGGTAATCTGCTTCACCGAAGCTAACCCGGTCCTGAGGCCGAGGTTTTCATAGGCCGAGCGCCGGTCTGGGAGAAACGACAGTTCGGCCGTCACTAGCGTGAGTTCCTCGGCAAGCGGTATCGACTGAACGCCGATTTCCTGCGCGACCTTGCGAAAGGCATGTTCGATCGACATCCCGGACTCGACGCAGATGAGCAGCAGATCCATGGCGTCGGGAAAGGCGCGGCCCATCGATTGCTGGCGTTTGCCTATCGTGTTTTTGAGATATATTTCGGGCATTTTCAGGCCGACATAACTGGCCAGCACGACGATTCCCACCTTGACAGGGACAGTCAGCTCCAAGCGGCTCAGTACAAATACATAGAACGCGGTAATCGAAAGGGTTAGGACCGGTGTAACCAGCCGGAAGAATAGAAAGGCCACTTCCGCCTGAGGGCCGCGAAAGCCAGCCATCGCCATCTGCGTTTTTGCTTGTTCAGTGCCTAACCATTTTGACAAGCTGAAGCGTTCAACGGTACGTTTCATATAGGCTTTCGTCTCCTGACGGAGGCTAAGCTTGTTCTTATCCGCGACCATCCGCTCGCGCGCACGTACCCGAATACGTTCGCGTTCCGTCGCGACGGATTTCATGCGCTGACTCAAAGTGTCGGACTCCATAAGCGGCATGGCGACGGTTAGAATCGTCAGCATCGTTGCGATCGCCACCAGAGAGCTCAGCAGAAACTCCGGATCAGTCAGCTTGAAGTAAATTAGGTTGAGCATATGTGCCACGCGAACGGGAGGGCTTCATTTAGGCGAATCTGGGACAGCATTGTTGAAGTAAATTGGGCAACGGCTGGGTGCAAGCCACGCCAATTTAATAGTCGAAATTGATCATGCTTTTCATAACGAATACTCCGATGCCCATCCACACGGCACAGACGCCAAGGACGAGTTCACCAGTCTGCGTTGTCCACAACAGTTCGATATATTTCGGGCTCGTGAAATAGGTCAAAATGCCCACGACGAAAGGCATGGAGCTTATAATGTAGGCTGAGGCCTTGGCTTCACCTGACATCGCTTTGATTTTTCCTTTCATTTTCTTTCGTTCTCGCAGCACGGACGACAGATTGCCCAGCGCTTCGGCAAGATTGCCGCCCGCTTTTTGCTGAATATTTATAACGATCGAGAAGAAGCTCGCCTCCGCGATCGGCACACGTTCGACTATTCGCTCAACGGCCTCGCCGGTTGATAACCCCATGGCCTGTGCTTCGACGATCAGGCGAAATTCGCTGCGGACCGGCTCGGCCGCTTCCGTCGCGATGACCCGCAGGCAATCGCCGAGCGGCAGTCCCGCCTTGACGCCCCGGATAATAATGTCGACCGCATTGGGAAATTCGTTAACGAATTTATTCAACCGGCGCTTGCGTAAGAAGTTCAGAATCCACGCCGGGAAACCGAAACCTCCGACGCTCATGGCAGCCACGATAACGATCGGGTTGGCTCTGAAAAGCCAAATTAGTCCGCCGAAAAACGCCGCCGAGGCGAGCGACGCGCCGGTATATTTATTGCGGCTCCACGAAAGCCCTGCTTGACTGATCCTTATCGCTAGGGATTGCTTCTTTCGTTTGCCGCGTGCTTCGAGCTCCTTGATGCTTTCCGTGATTTGCTTGCGGCGAGCCGCCGCGTCGGCCTGGCTCCCGGCGCCTCGTTTCGATGCCGCCGGCCGCAACGCGGCGTGGCGCTTTTCGGCGTTAATGTCCCCCGAAAGGTAGGGATAGATAAAAACATGGACGATGCCTCCGGCCGTGACCATCGTAAGGCCGATGATGATCCACGTGTGCATGTTCATGCCACAGGCTCCTGTTCTTGCTCGCTACCGGACGGTGTCATTGAGTTCGGAAGCATCGAGTGCCCGCGCCAAACGTTCTTCCTCGCCGTAGTAGCGGGCCCTTTCCCAGAATCGCGGATGCCCGATCCCCGTCGAGCGGTGGCGGCCTTTCAGACGGCCTGAGGAGTCTTCTCCGCTGACCTCATAGACCAACAGATCTTGCGTCGTGATGACGTCTCCTTCGAAGCCTAGGACTTCGGTGATATGAGTGATCCGTCGCGATCCGTCGCGAAGCCTTGCCGCCTGGACGATGACGTCGATGGAAGAAACGATCATTTCCCGAAGGGTCTTCGGCGGCAGTGCAAAACCACCCATCGTAATCATGGATTCGAGGCGGCTAAGCGCCTCGCGCGGCGAATTGGCGTGCAAGGTGCCCATCGAACCGTCGTGACCAGTGTTCATCGCCTGCAATAGGTCAAAAGCCTCCGGACCGCGGACCTCGCCGACGATGATTCGTTCGGGACGCATGCGCAGGCAGTTTCTGACGAGATCGCGCATTGTAATTGCGCCGCTGCCTTCGAGGTTCGGCGGCCTCGTTTCAAGGCGGACCACATGAGGTTGCTGCAATTGGAGTTCGGCCGCATCCTCGCAAGTGATTACCCGCTCGTCGGTATCGATGTAATTGGTCATGCAGTTGAGAAGAGTTGTCTTTCCCGATCCCGTCCCGCCAGAAATTAAGACATTGCAGCGCACCCGACCGATGATTTTGAGGATCTCGCCGCCTTCCGGCGAGATAGCACCAAAGCGGATCAGTTGATCCAGGGTCAGCTTGTCCTTTCTGAATTTGCGAATGGTGAGAACGGGCCCGTCAATTGCAAGCGGTGGAGCGATAACGTTGACGCGCGAGCCGTCGGCAAGACGTGCGTCGCAGATCGGCGAAGCGTCGTCGACCCGGCGCCCCACCTGACTGACGATACGCTGACAGACGTTCATCAATTGCGCATTGTCGCGAAAGCGAATGTTGGTCAATTGGATCTTGCCGCCGACCTCGATGAAGGTACGAGTGGCGCCATTTACCATGATATCCGCGATGTCGTCGCGGCCAAGAAGAGGTTCGAGGGGCCCATAGCCGAGAACATCGTTGCAGATATCGTCGATCAGATCTTCCTGTTCGCTGATCGACATGGCGACGTTCTTGATCGCGACAATTTCGTGGACGATGTCGCGGATTTCCTCGCGCGCGTTTTCCGCGTCGAGGCGTGCCAATTGCGATAGATCGATTGCTTCGACAAGCGCGCCGAAGATAATGCTTTTCGTTGTGTAATATTCGTCGGAGCGCTGTAGCTCCTGGGTCGGTTGCTGTACCGGTGGAACGCCTTGAATAGCCGGAATGGCGGCCACCTTTGTCGCCATGGCAATGGGTGCCGCTGCTGTGGGGCCTTTGTCGCGGGCCTCGGAGACTGGACGCTTGCCGAACATTATAGACCTCTTAACGGCGTTGGCTCCGCGCGCCGGTCCGCCTCGGGTTCAAGGGCTGGCATTCGGCCGTCCCAGCCGCGCGTGCCGCGATCGCAATCATGACTGGTTTGGACTTGCTCCGCGCAGGGCGCCGGGCCCGGCTTTGGACGCCTGATTCGAACCGAACCACATCGTCAACGGATCGAGAAGGTTCCGTTTCGCTTTACGCCTTTCGGTCAGGCCGGTAATTTTTCGCGCAAGATCCTTGAACATCCCGGCGAGTTTCCCGGCCGCCTCGACTTCGGCAATCATTTGCCCATTGTTGGCGGCGGGGCCAAAGAGCTTTGGCGCGAAAGGGATGATTCCGGCAGGTTCGAGATCGATCGCTTTGGCGAATTCGTCGACGCTGATCTCCGGCCGTTTCGGCACTCCCACGCAGTTCATAATGAGCTTTGGGTGCCCGTCATGCGCGCGCGCCGAGCGCAGCGTATCCAGCATGTTTTTTGTGTTGCGCAAATTCGCGAGATCAGGCGTTGCGACAATCACGATTTCATCGGCGCTGACAAGCACGCGTCGTGTCCACGCGGTCCAAATATGTGGAATATCCAAAATGACGTAGGGCGTTGTGGTGCGCAAAGTATCGATCAGCGAGTCGAAGGCGGTTTCCGAAAAATCATACATTCGGTCGAGCATCACTGGAGCAGCTAGAATGCTCAGGTTTTCACCGCATTTCGTTAACAGCCGGTCGACGAGATTTTCGTCGATCCTGTCTGGCGCGAATACAGCCTCGGCGATGCCCTGCGGCGGGTCTTGATTGAAGTCGAGGCCCGCTGTACCGAAGGCCAAATCCATATCTACGATGACGGTTTGGATATCAAGTTCCCGCGCGATCGAAAAGGCAATGTTATGCGCGACCGAGGATGCGCCGATCCCTCCTTTGGCACCGGTTATGGCGACGATCTTGCCAACGGGCTTTGCTCCTGCGCTCGCGTAAAGATGTGAGATAGCACTGATGAACTCGAGGACATCGAAAGGAGCGACGAGATATTCGCTGACACCGCGCGCGATAAGCTCTCGATAAAGCACGATGTCATTGGTGCGCCCGGCAACGATCACCTTGGTACCGGAGTCGCAGAATTCGGCGAGGGCGTCGATGTGCGAGATAAGTTCGCCGCGACTGGAGGCAGAATCGAGGACAATGACATTTGGCGTTGGAGCGTCGCGGTAAGCCTCGATCGCGGCGAGCGCTCCGCCCAGGTATACGCTCACATGCGCCCTCTCCATCCGGCGATCGGCTGCGGCCATCTGGATAATCCGCGCGGATTCCGGCGATTCGCAGAAAGCTTGCAAGGAGATGCGCGGCAGCGGGGCAATATGCGCGAGTTCGAATTCGGCTGGCCCTTTCATCAATATCCCCCAACCTTGCTGATTTCGGAGTTGACCACTTTCCAATTCGTGTTGGGATCTTCGCCCTTGCGAAGGCTTTCGATGGCGCGGGTGCGCATTAAGGTGTCGGCCGGCGTTTCCCCTTGCGGCGCCACGAGATCACGCGGATCGGCTACCTGCGCGGCGAACGCGGATTGATAAGCGCAACCGAAGTTCCAGTAGGGCTTGTTGCTCCAGTCCTCGACGGCGCCGCTGCCAGTTGCAATGTCCCTTGGCCACTGTCCGCACCGGTCCGCGACTTGCGCCTTGAGACCAAGGAAGCTCAATCGGACCGGCGCAACAAGGTCGGGACCCGCCGGATAAGGAACCACAATCACACGCCCGTGCGCTCCCGCGCGAAAAAGTGCCTGACGCACCGGCTCAATAGGAGGCGGGCCATCGGGCCACGCCGGCGGCATGATTGTGATGGGTCCCCGGCCAAATTTGCGATAGAGGCTGGCGAATTCGCGCAGCTGCGCCGCGGAATGGCGATCGAAGCGGCCGCTGTCTGGCTCGACAAGGATTTCCAATGTGCGGGGTCTCTCGGCAAGAACGATCGGATGCCGGATCTGGTAATCGTCCAGCGGAATCGAAGATACGACCATCCGCTCCGTTGTCCCGCAACCAGCAAGCGGAAGCAGCAAGCAAAGAGAGAAAAGATTTCGCGCCCATGCAATTGTTGGGCAAGTCAATTTTTGAATGACGCGCGCGGAGGGGATTATGAATGACATTGGATGCTGAGCTTTCTCGATGCGGTTGCCTTGGCCTCAATCCTGGATGAAGCCGACCGGTCCCTTGTAATCCTTGATGGCCTCTGGATTGCCTGGCGAGGCGTAGAGCCGATTGACTCGCCCGAGAAGCCAGGCTTGCGGATCGCTCGATTCGGTGAAACCATCGGTCGGTTTCGCGATTTCATTCGGGCCCGCCGGTTTGACGATGTAGGGGGTTACGACAATCATCAATTCGGTCTCCTGCCGCTGGTAATCGCGCGAGCGGAACAGCGCGCCGAGAATCGGCAAGTCGATGAGTCCAGGAAGCCCGTTGATGACTTGCTTCGATTTGCTCTGGAGAAGCCCCGCGGAAGCAATCGAGCCGCCGGACGGGACCTCGACTGTCGTCTCATTCTTGCGGGTGAGAAATGCCGGGACGGGAAAGCCACCGATCAGCTGAGCCGATTGGGTGTTATCTATGTCGGTCACTTCCGTTGCAAGGTGAAGCTCGATGCGGCCCTCTGCCAGAACTGTAGGGGTGAATCTTAAGGTAACACCATATTCCTTGTAGACGATGCTGTAGGTACAAAGGGCACCTATTGTGCAGTTTGGCGGGCCGGGGATCGGAACCTCACCGCCGACGGTGAGCCTTGCGCTCTCGCCTGATATGGCTGAGACCGTGGGTTCCGCGAGGATCCGCGTAACGCCGTAGCGCTCGAATGCTGACAGTGTCGCGGTAAGAGTGTTGTCCGGGTTATGCGCCGTCACAGTGGTTCCCAGCACGCCTGCGGCCGTCAGCGGGGCAATTGCCGAGGGCGCGATTGCACCGGCGATGGGGAATGGATTAACTTGCGTGAACGTGGCCCAGCTGGCCGTCAGTGAGCTCGTGGTGATTCCGAGTTGCTTGGCGATATCGCGGCTAATTTCCGCGACGGTCACCTTCAACATCACTTGATCGCGGCCGCGAATGGTGAGCACATTGACGATCCTTCCATCCACGCTCGCGGTCTGCGCGCCCTGCGCTCCCGCTGCGCCCTGCGTGCCCGGTGCGCCGGAAGGCCCGACGCCATAGTCCTGTTGGATGAAACCCTTCGCGATATCGCCGGCGCGCTGCGCGTCTTCAATCGAATCGACCATTCCGGTGAGGATAATCGTATCGTTGACCGTTCGTGCGGTGATTGCGGCTGTTGGAATCGCCGTGCGCAGAATTTGCTGAAGCTCCCCAACGCCAATATAGCGGCGGATGCTGAGCTCCAAATGGCCGATCTCGTTGCCTTGTTGATCCAAGGCAACGACGCTTGTCTGGCCGGTATCCATGCCGATGACATAGAGCTTGCGCGGGGACCGGACGACGGCGTTCGCGACTCTCGGGTTGGCGACGAAGACTTCCGCTGCATCCCGGGGCAAATCGATAATGCGGGACACGCCGACCTCCATCGAAAGCCGTTGTGGCGCGACGCGGCCCCCCTGCCGGACCTCCGTCGTTTCTTGCGCGTGAACCACGCAAATGCCCGTCATGATGGAAAGGCTTGCCATTATTCCCGCGGCCAGGATAGCGAACGGTCGTTTCATTTGCGGATCTCCAAAACCATGCGTTCTTTGCCGGGGTGTTGCGCGGCCGGTTCCTTGTTCGCGTGACGCCGCGTGCTCAACGCGCCTTGTCTCGTATTGGCGTTCCGTTGCGGACCACCATCCGTCTGTTGTTGTGGTTGATGCGGAGCTTCGGCCGCCGCATTCGCCTCGGCCACGCTCCGCAAGATCAGCGAGAGCTGGCCGACGCGCTGTGCCAGGACGATAGCCTCGGCTTGAAACGGCGTGAGTTCCAAAGTTGCATTTGCTCCGGTGATGACGCGCTCCCCGTTTTTCTCCTGATAATTCTGGCCGATCGCGAGAACGCGGATATTGGTCAGGATCGTCTGGCTGACGAAGGAATTGGCGATGCCGTTGCGCACGGCACCCTGGTCTGAAAAAATGTGGATCACGTCGACTCTGTCGTTTGGCAGGATAAACCCACCAGCCTCGCTTGAACCTTGCGTGTCGATGTTAATCGCCACCGCACGGCAGCCTTTTGCGAGAACCGCGGCGAGAAAGCCGGAATGCGGACCCTTGACCAAACGCTCCCGCCGCAAAGGCTCGCCCACGCCGAAATTGGAGCGGACGAGGGAACCTTGCAGTTCTTCGACGCCGCCGGGCGAGGCGCTTTTGCGGACGAGGCCTTCCGGAATATGATCTATTGGCCAGTCTTCCCAGCGCATGTCGCTCGCCTCGACGACGACGCCGAAGTTTAACTCCCTTGCAGCGACCAGCACGCCGTCGGATAGCGCGGGCGGGGCCGCCACTATTTCGGGTGGTTTTGAGCGGTTGGCCAGGACCGCGGCGCCGGTTCCGGCCGCCAGGGCAACGCCAAGAACTGCGAGACGAGCTGTTTTCATTGGATGGTTTGCCTGTCAGATGTGAGCCGCGCGTCATCGCGCTTCGAGCG
>DATBQJ010000226.1:0-1664 GCA_036560885.1 Methylocella sp. | reverse complement strand
GGCGAGCTCGATTTTTCGCCGACGTTTCAATTCGGTCATCCAAAAGTCTTTTCCCTGGCAAGCCGGATTGCGTTGCTGGCGCCGGGCGATTTGAACCATGTGTTTTTTACAAATTCCGGTTCGGAAGGCGTAGATACAGCGCTAAAAATCGCTCTCGCCTATCACAATTTCCGGGGCGAAGGGGCCCGCCAGAGATTCGTCGGGCGCGAGCGGGATTATCATGGCTCTGGTTTCGGCGGCATGGCGGTCAGCGGCATCGCCGCAAACCGAAAACACTTCGGCACCAGTTTAGGCGGGGTCGATCATCTGTTGTCGACCTACTACCGCGATAAACAGGCCTTCACGACGGGCGAGCCGGAATGGGGGGCGCATCTTGCCTATGAGCTTGAAAGAATCGTCGGCCTGCACGATTGCTCGACAATTGCGGCGGTTATCGTCAAGCCTATCCCGTTAACAAGTGGCGTCCTGCCACCCCCCGTCGGCTATCTCAGTCGGCTCCGGTCGATCTGTGACAATTAAGACATTCTACTGATTTTTGACGAATTCGCCAGCGGATTCGGGCGTCTAGGCTATACCTTCGCGGCCGAACGCTATGGCGTGCTTCCTGACATGATCATCTTCGCAATCGGAATAACTTCGGGCACAGTGCCGATGGGCGGCGTCATTGTCCGCAAGCCAATTTACGACACATTCATGGATGGCCCGGAGCAAGCGGTCGAACTGCCGCACGGCTGTGCCCATTCCGGGCAACCCTTGGCTTGCGCCGCCGGTCTTGCCGCGCTCCGCCTCTACGAGGAAGAAGAACTCTTCGCGCGGGTGCTCCAACTTGAATCCTTATGGGCCGAGGCCGTGCACGGTTTGCGGCGGCTACCCAATGTCCTCGATATCCGAAATGCTGGGCTCAACGCGGCGATAGACCTTGCGGCCGGGGGCCCCCGCGGCACGCGCGGTTTTGCGGCAATGGATCGCGCCTTCCGCGACTTCGATCTTCGCCTGCGCGCCGCAGGCGATACGCTCATTCTCGCACCGCCATTGATCATCAGCGAGGCGCAGATCGGCGAGCTTGTCGAAAAAACCGCCCGGACGATCGCGGCCGTTGCTTGAAATCGGCCGGAGGCCAGGGCTCGAGAATGACCTAGCCCCCCCGTCATGGCCTTCCCCGGATCAAGTCCGGGAATTGAGCGGGCATTCCGCCTCCCGGCGTAGGCGTTTGAACATGAACAGCCGTGGCTCAACTCCGGGCATAACGGCGAGAGTCACGAACATTGAAGTTTGGTCCAAAGACTCGCGGATGATGACTCAATTGCGCTGGGTGTCATTTCGGGAACCAGGCCCAACTATTAATCCAACACCTTGTATTTCTTGAACCAGGCCTGCATCGCCGTCCAGGCATCTTGCGCCGCCTCCGCGCGATAACTTTGCCGGTAGTCGGCGAAGAAACCATGTGGCGCGCCTGGGTAGATTTTGAATTTTGTCGTTTTTCCCGCGGCGTCCAGTCTTTCCTTCATTGCCTCCACTTGATCGGGCGTGATGTTCGCATCCTCCGCGCCGTAAAGGCCGAGCACGGGCGCCCTCACGTCTGCGGCAAGATCGAAGGCGTTTTTTGGCATGGCCGCGCTCGGGGGATCCATCAGGCTTCCGTAAAAGGCGACACCCGCCTTGAG
>DATBQJ010000225.1:0-5827 GCA_036560885.1 Methylocella sp. | reverse complement strand
CCCCACGTCGGCGATCTTTATATTTTCCGAGGACGGCGTGGCGACCTCGCCAAAATCCTTTGGCACGATGGAATCGGGATGTCGCTCTACGCCAAACGACTTGACCGCGGAAAGTTTATCTGGCCGGCGGCGTCGGGCGGCGCGGTATCGATTTCGGCGGCGCAGATGGCATACATGCTCGAAGGGATAGACTGGCGAAATCCGCAGTTGACCTGGCGGCCGGAACGCGCCGGTTAGCGTGCCCCGATTGAGCCGAAAAAAGCGTGGTCGCGTGCATTTTAGGGCGCCTCAAATCAGGCGATTTATGATTCACTTCCTCTCATGGACACCGCTGACGTCGAGCTCGCCCGAGAAAACGCCGCCCTGAAAGCGGCGCTGGCCGTTGCACAGACCAGGGCCCTGGAAGTTGCGGCGGAAATGGCGGTCGCCCGTGCGAAAGCGTCGGAAGACATGGCGCTGATCGCGCAACAGAAGCTTCGGATCGCCAAGCTGGAGCGTCAGGTCTTCGGCCAGCGGTCGGAGCGCTCGGCGCGGCTGATCGATCAACTGGCGCTCACCTTCGAAGAACTGGAAGCCGGCGCGACGGAGGACGAACTTGCGGCCGAAGAGGCTGTCGCCAGGACGACTACGGTCGCTGGATTTACGCGCAAGCGTGCGGAGCGCACTACATTCCCCGACAACCTTCCTCGCGAGCGCGTGGTGATTGACCCGCCGACGGCATGCGAATGCTGCGGGAGCGCTCGCCTGCGCAAGCTCGGCGAGGATGTGACGCGCACATTGGAAACGACGCCCCGTCAGTGGAAGGGGATCGAGACGGTTCGGGGAGAAGTTCACCTGCCGGGATTGCGAGAAGATCAGTCAGGCGCCGGCGCCTTTCCATGTGATTGCGCGGGGATGGGCGGGGGCGAGTCTGCTGGCGATGATCGTGTTCGAGAAGTTTGGCCAGCACCAGCCTTTGAACCGTCAAGCCGAGCGTTATGCCCTTGAGGGCGTGCCGATCGCGCTGTCGACGATGGCCGACGCGGTGGGCTCTGTCTGCACGGCCCTCGATCCTCTCCTACGCCTTGTGGAAACGCATGTCATGGCGGCCGAACGCCTGCATGGCGACGACACGACCGTGCCGGTTTTGGCCAAAGGCAAGACCGATACCGGGCGATGCTGGATTTATGTTCGAGACGACAAGCCGTTCGGCGGCGCCGGGCCGCCGGCGGCGATGTTCTACTACTCTCGCGATCGCCGCGGCGAGCATCCGCAGGCGCATCTGGCGGGATATTCCGGCATTCTGCAAGCCGACGCCTATGACGGCTACAACAGGCTCTATCTGGCTGACCGCAAGCCGGGCCCGGTGAAGGAGGCGGCGTGCTGGATTCATCTATGGATGCCCCCGCTCTTGCAAGAACTCTTTCATCCGTTTCGACGAAAATCCGCGGCTGCTGTCATCTATCCGGCCTGTCATGACGGCGCGCCCCGCGCCGTCGGCCTTGATGGTAATCCGCAAGCCGAGACCCAATCACGCGCCACGAGCTCGAGGCTCGATGCACCCAGCGGGTTTAGTCGGCTCCGGTTCGCCCGATTTCGCCATCACATGCTGAAAGACTCCTCGCATCCGCGCCGGCCTTTGGATCAGCCGGTGTTTGAAGATCTGTCGTCGATTATGCCGCCTGCTGTCTTTGCACACCGCCGTAGACGCCGCCGTGCTTCAAAACAGCCCAAACGATGCGCGCTGTTTTATTGGCGAGCGCGACGGCGGCGACATTCGCCGGGCGGCGATCGCGCAGGCGCGCCAGCCAGGTCCATGAGCGACCGCGCCAGCGCATCACTGATCGACCGCCATGGATGAGCAATCTCCGCAGGTAGCCGTCGCCGCGCTTGCTAATGCCGCCCAGCTTGTCGACGCCGCCTGTGGAATTTTGTCGTGGCACAAGACCGAGCCAGGCGGCGAAATGTCTGCCGGATTTGAAGTCGGCGGGGTCTCGCATGGAAGCAACGAGCGCGGTCGCTGTGATCAAGCCAACGCCTGGGATTGTCATGATCCGTCGGCAAGCATCGACCTTACGGGCAACAAGAGCCAAATCCTGCTCAATCTCGACGAGCTCAGTCTTGATCTCCCTGAGTTGTTCGACCAGACGCCGCAAACTGCGTCGTAGGATTGGCGGCATGCTTGCGTCTGCCTCATCTTCGATCATTGCTGTCAGCAAGCCAATGTTGTGCGCGCGGTTGGGTCCTACAATCCCGAATTCAGCGAGATGACCCCGGATTGCGTTGATGAGCTGTGTCCGTTGTCGCATCAGCAGCTCGCGCACACGGTGAATAACGAGGATTTCCTGTTGCTTTTCCTCTTTGATCGGCACGAACCGCATCGTCGGACGCATCATTGCTTCGCAAATTGCCTCGGCGTCGGCAGCGTCGTTCTTGTTGGTTTTAACGAAGGGCCGAACGTATTGGGCTGGCAGAAGCCGAACGTCATGGCCAAAGCCACGAATCACGCGCGCCCAGTAATGCCCGCCAGGACAGGCTTCAAGTCCGACGATACAAGGACCAAGGCCGCGGAAATACTCAGCTACCTCGTCACGCTTCAGCTTTCGTCTTGTGATCGGTCGCCCGTCTTTGGTGGCCGCGTGAACCTGGAACACCGATTTCGCGATGTCCAACCCGATAAGCGCAATGGAGTTCGGCATGGCTCTGCTCCTGTTCAATACCCGCGCATACTGCACCGCGTTGCCAAGGAGGGCGAGAGGGGGCATCCATGCCATCACGCGCGGCGCCCATTCTTCGCCATGGCGGATCTGGACGAGAACGCGCGCCGCAAGGCGGCGGGTAAAAAGGAAATCCCTTTGTCGCCGATCGCGATCGAGGTGGTGCGCCGCATCGACGCCCTTTTCGAGATCGAGCGGTCCATCAATGGAAAGAGCGCCGAAGAACGCCTGGCGGTTCGCCACAGGCTGAGCCGACCGCAGGTCGATCATCTGCAGGACTATTTGCGCACGCAGGCCGCGAGGCTCTCGCGCGGGCATGATCTGGTCAAGGCTATCAATTACATGCTCAAGCGTTGGGCTGCTTTCACTTTGTTCCTTGAAGACGGGCGCGTGTGCTTGTCCAACAATGCTGCGGAACGAGGGCTGAGAGGCATCGCGCTCGGCAGAAAATCATGGCTGTTCTGCGGGTCAGATCGCGGAGGGCAGCGCGCTGCAGCTATGTATAGTCTCATTGTCACCGCGCGGATGAATGGCGTCGATCCGCAGGCCTGGCTCGCCGACGTCCTCTCGCGCATCGCCGTCCATCCCGCGCACCGCCTCGATGAACTGCTGCCCTGGAACTGGGCGACACAAGGCCAGGCAACCTTCGCTCGCGTGGCTTGATTATGCACGTCAACAAAGTCTCCCACATCACGACGATCAGCCAAGTCGCCAAAAACTCGGTGAGAACGAGGATTGGTTGTTCGACGTCGCTGCCGAGATGGAGCCCGAAGACGGCCTCATATGGGTCCACGGGAGGTGCTGTAACCTGACGTCTGGAAATTTTTCTGAGATTTGCGCTGTGCGCCCTGGCTGGGGCGTCCCCGGCCAGGGCTATCCCTCTTTGGTATTCCATGGAGTTGCGACACACCTATGGAGATCCAAGAATGGACAAGCGGCACGATACGGCGCTCGACGGTCTGATGGAACAGCTGATTGAGAGTGGCGCGGAGAATATCGGGACGGTCTTTGCCCGGCTCTTCGAACTCGCCATGCAAATTGAGCGCGAGCGGTTTCTCGGCGCCCAGCATTACGAACGCAGTCCGTCTCGGCAAGGCTACGCGAATGGCTATAAAGCCAAGCGGGTTGACACCCCTGCGGGCACGATCACGGTCAACGTGCCTAAAACGGCCGGACACGATGGGGAGCCCTTCTACCCTCAATCACTGGAACGCGGACGCCGATCGACCCGCGCTGTAATGCTGGCGGTGGCCGAGATGTATTTTAAAGGCGTGTCCACCCGCGACGTCGAAGCGGTGATGCGGGAGTTCGGCATTGAAAGCCTTTCCTCCTCGCAAGTGAGCCGCGCAGCCAAGCTCTTGGACGAAGAGCTGGAGTCCTGGCGGAACCGCCCTCTGGGCGAAGTCAAATACCTCATCCTCGATGCTCGCTACGAGAAGATGCGCCATGAGGGCATTGTGCGTGATGTCGCCGTACTCTCCGCCATAGGCGTCGGTCCGGATGAACGCCGGCGCATTCTCGGCGTGTCCGTCGCCTTATCGGAGGCCGAGGTTCATTGGCGCGCTTTTCTCGAAAGCCTTCAGAGACGTGGCATGCGCGGCGTCGAATACGTTGTCTCGGACGACCATGCCGGTCTGCGCGCCGCACGAAAGGCTGTCCTCGGGGGCGTAAAATGGCAGCGCTGCCAGTTTCACTTGGCCCAGAACGCCATCCACCATTCGCCCAACCTTACCATCCGCAAGCGAATCGGCGCGGAGCTCAGGACTATCTGGAACGCACCGACGTTGAAGGCAGCGGAAATCGCTCTGTTTGAACTCGTGAAGGCATACCAGTCCATTGCGCCAAAGCTGGCCGAATGGCTGGAGAAGAACGTGCCAGAAGGGCTGACAGTATTCTCGCTGCCAGAGACCCACCGCCGACGGATGCGCACCTCCAACCCAATGGAGCGCGCCGTGCAACAGGAAATCAAGCGCCGCACACAAAAAGTGCGCGTGTTTCCCGACGAGTCGTCTCTAACGCGACTGGTCAGCGCCGTGCTGGTCGAGATCGACGACCAGTGGGCTGCCGACGCGAAAGCTTATATCAAATGGGAATACCAAGATGCGTGAGCACGCAGACTCGGAATTTCCAGACATCCGGTTGCACAATCGTTTAAGCCTGGCCAGCGTCATATTCGTGGACGATTTTGGGTCTTCAATACGCGTGGGCTGCTGAATGAAGGCTAGGCCATGCGTGCCAGAAGAGTTCTTCCTTATTACAGCGCGAAGTCGTTCGTCACCCTTGTCCGCCGTCAATCGGTGTTCGCGGTTTCCGAGATATGCAAAGGGCTGCTGATCGTCGGGGTGGGCGACCTCGCAACTGCCGATCAGTTTGGTGACGTCATCGTCATCGCCTGGCAAACTTGCGGCGCTTACGGGCTGGTTTCACTGCAATTGCTGCGCGGAAGTGACCAAGGCGTCAGCTTGGCGTTAGAGCGCGCGTGGGCGGCCCGTCAATGATTCACTGCGGACCGCCCCAGCCACACCCCAACCACCGCGGGCCAAATGACAACAACAGAGTTCTGCCCATCTGAATGTGCGCAATTGCACAGACAACTGGCGGTGAGCGAGCGGGGGCGGGGAGATTGCCGGCTCATCCTGGTCCGCCGTCGGCTTGATGCATTTCAGCAATGCGGTCACGAATGAGGGCGAGACCCGAGTTTGAAACTCTCATGTCTCCCGAAAATGGCGCGCCGAACATCAGCACCAGATACAGGCTCATTGAAATGAGAAGTGCGACCATCCCCGACATCAGGAGATAGATTGCGCTCGACTCGATCGTGAAGAAGAATGTGAATGTGATTGTTATGACCGAGCCGAGCAGCAGGATCGCCCACTCGGCTGCAGGAACGCCCTGGTTGGTAACTCTCGTTCGATCGCGTCGCGCCTCCCAGGCGGAGATGAGCTCTCCTGCGAGGATCGGAAACAGCGCCTTCTGATTTTCCGTCTGCGGCTCGATCCTCATACCTTCGCTGATGAGGCCCATCATATCCTGTCTGGCCTTCTTGCTGATCTGGTTTTTCTCCATCAGGTCCCACTCCACATTGACGACTTCATCGAGATAGTCGATCAGGAGCGTCTCGAGCTTCTTCT
>DATBQJ010000224.1:0-16629 GCA_036560885.1 Methylocella sp. | reverse complement strand
TTCGGCAAGAGACTCCGTTCGGCGAAAAATATATGATCACACCGGCATCCGTCGCGCGGCACATTGCGCAGATCGCCGAGCTTGCGCAGACGACAGGCCACGACGTGTCGCGACCAGACGCGACACATTTTCATGAGCCTTCGCCACGCGACCAACAACGACAAGATGCAGCGACAACCACCGACCAGCCGCGACTTGTCGCGGCAGATGTCGCCGCTGATTTAAGCCACGTGGAACCACGAAAGGAAGGCGCGACGAGTCCCGACCCGTCGCGACAAGACGCGACAACCCCCGGCATTTTGGAAAAATATGTTGCGCGGCTCGAAGGGGAGGTGGAATTCCTTCGCGAAGAGAATGCAACCAAGAATGCGCAGATCAAAGAACTCACCGAGCGCAGCAGGGAAACGAATCTTTTGATCGGTGGCTTGCAGCGGATGCTCGCGCCGCTCCTCGGTTCGCCAGACCCATATCCATTGAAATCCGATAGTGAATCGGTTTGAAGCGACGACTAGGGAGCTGTGCACAACCGCCGCTTCGGAGGGGAATGCACTGTATAATGTGAACGATGGAGCACATCGCGCATCGTATCGCTGACATTGCCCACAACATCGAGATCGTCGGGGCCGATCCCGTCACCTTACATGGCTTCACGCAGGTACCGAATTTCGTCCTCGTCAAGAAGGACATTTCGGTCGGAGCTAAGCTCGCCTATGCCATGCTGCTCAAATATGCCTGGGGCGACAATGCCTGCTTTCCCGGCCAATTGAAGCTCGCCGAGGATATGGGTGCAGGGGAGCGCAGCATCCGAACCTATCTGAAGGAGCTTGAGGCTGCAGGCATCCTTGAAATCAAGCAGCGCGGTCTCGGCAAGACGAATCTCTACCGCCTCCATCTGACAATTAAGAAACTCACTGCCCGCCGCCGGAACTGACCGGCAAATTTTGCCGGTCTTGATCGGCGAGCGTTGCCGGTCAGGGGCGGCAATATCCGCCGATCCTTCTATATAAGAATATGTATTCAAAAATATTCATATAAAAAATATTTAGTAAGCACTCAATTAATATAATTGTTAACCAACAATACACTTATGAATACAGCGCTATCACAACACATATTTTCAAAGTGTCAATAGCTTCGCATGGTATGTAAGCTTGTACTATGATAACGAAGATATGGAGATAAATATGCGAACATATAGTCTCTCGATCAAGCGGCACCCCGACGGCTATCTGGTCAATTTTCCGGCACTTGGACGCTGTAAGTCTCCGTCCGGATGTGGAACGACGGGAGCCGCCCGAGTCCAGCCACGATCCGCATAAGGCGCAAGAAAGCTCGGTGCGCCGCTAGCAAACTGAAGAAAGGTGATTAGTTACACTTGACCGATCCACGCAAAGCATGAACGGGAAATGGAGGAACCTATGGCAATCTATATCACCCAGGGCCGGTACACGCCCGATGCGGTCAAGGGCATGGTGGCCAATCCCGAGAACCGTGAAAAGGCCCTCGCGGACCTCATGGAAAAGGCGGGAGCCAAACTGCTCGCCCACTATTTCACATTCGGCGAGTACGATTTTCTCTCGATAACCGAGGCGCCAGGCGAGGATGTCATGGCTTCCGCGCTGATCGCTGGCGCAGCTTCTGGTGGGGTTTCCCACTTAAGAACGTCGGTCGCGATGACCGCCAAGGATGCCAAGAAGGCGTTTGAATCAGCCGGGGCACTCAGCAAGTCATTCAAACCCCCAGGGCGGTAACGAAACGCCTTGGGTTAGGGAAGGACGGCGCTATGGAATATTTTGGTATCGAATTCCTCCCTCGCATGGTCGCTCACGGTATTTTCAAACGGCCTCTCCGGACTATAGAAGGCCGATCTTTAAGCCAATTGCCATGACCAGGGAGGCGAATGATTTGCGGCCTGATAAGCAAAATTGCATCGACGTGCCAAAAATTCCAGGCATGCTATAATATTCAGATGAAAATGGTTGAGGCAATCAGCGGCATGACCAGGACGTATACGTTCGTTTTCGATCCCGATCCGGAGGGCGGCTTCGTCGTGACCTGTCCGGCGCTTCCTGGGCTCGTTACTCACGGCGCGACGATCGAGGAAGCCCGCGAAATGGCACGCGATGCCATGGAGGGTTATATCGAAGTCCTCATTGATGACGGAGAAGAGGTACCAGACAGCGATGCACCGCAGGTTGCTCCTCGTTTCGACCGCCTCGCTCATACGCTGCGAACTGAAAAGGGAGCAGCGCCGATTTTTGAACAACTGAGCGCCCAAATTGCCACGGCTGTATGAGCCGGTTACCCGCACTTAAACCGAAGGAAGTGCTGACTGCGCTCCAGCGCGCAGGATTCGATGTTGTACGGTTGCGTGGGAGCCATTATCAACTATTCAACCCTGTCACGAGGTCTCGGGTGACCGTGCCCCACCATACCCGTGATTTAACGAAGGCAACTTTGTATTCGATCTTGAACCAGGCTAGCCTGTCGATCGATGATTTTCTGAGGCTTCTCTAGGCGAGAATTTGCCGGGCGTTTTTCGTCCAGGGTTAGGATGAGCCTTGCCTGAGGTACAGAAAGCAATATCCGCCACAATGGCGGGGCGAGGAAGAAGATGAGGCGTCCAGGCTCACAAAGGTGTCCCGAGGTGTCTTCGAAGGCACAACGGCGACGCTTAGGGGACTGAGCGCTGTGATATACTTTGCCGCAACAGCCTTTTATGGAGAAAGATTTTGACCGCTGGAATGAGATAAAGAAGAATGTGCATCGGCGAGAAGAGCCGATTCGCTTGCACAAACGTGAAATTTGGTGGTGCTCGCTTGGCGTGAATGTCGGGTCTGAACAAGATGGCGTCGGCGATAACTATGAGCGCCCGATACTAGTGGTGAAGAATTTCAACAATAATGTGCTGTGGGCAGTGCCGCTCACACGAACATTCAAGCCAAATCGATTTTACTTTCGACTTGACGACGATGGAGGAGGAGAATCGGCAGTCGTCCTATCCCAGCTTCGTCTCGTTAGCAGTAAGCGATTGGTACGCAAGATTCGCACACTCGATGAACATCAATTTAGGGGGATTGTGCGGGCCATGACGGAGTTTTTCCCGGCTCTCTAAATCGAAACCCCGCACGAGGCGGGGTTTCTCGGAGGCCAAAGCCATTGTGTAAAAATAAGTATACCGTATGTTTTCTAAAAGCGCAATGAAGTTAACATGACGCACACCTAAGGAACGTTGACAAAACTCTTTCTAAAAGCTTTTCTTTCTCAGTAGCAGGGGATGGCTCAACAGAGCCACAGTTGAAACGTCGCACATTATTTGATTTGCGACCCTGTCATCAATACTATATATTAGATTGACCATATGACCATGATGTGTGGCGAATTCGAGCTTGAAATGCAACAAAAACAGCGCTCTGTTTAGAGCCGTTTAGAAGCCCGTCGCCGATAACCTCATTTTTTGTGTCGACTTCCTCGCTTCTGGCTCGGGGCCTTCAAAATCTCCGGCAGCCACCAGAAAAAATGTTTTAAATTCCTTTCATCACTATTCCCGCTTTGAATGCGTGAGTGAACCAATCCTCGCCATACCTCGATTCCGCTTCATTGCAATCGTATGTGACTCTTCCTCCCAATCAAGGACGAGCTGCGTAAAGGTCGCATTGTCGAGCGCCACAACGTCAAATGGAATGCGTTGCTCGATGATCATCCGCCGCAAGAACAGCTCGGTCGCCTCAGTCAAATTTAGCCCGATCCTGCGCAGCACATGCTCACTCGCGAGCTTGATTTCGGGAGAAACACGCATCTGAAGCATGGAGCTACGGACGATACGGATCATATCGCGCAGTATATCGGACATTGTCCACAATCGCTAAGTGATATGTATTTCAACTCCGATACAATTGAAAGCATCAGATGAAAGAGTGTTGGCACCAGCTTTGATGTCGGTTCTGCAAATGCCGAGCGCATATGCATCCCGGAGACTCGGTATGGCCCAATTCATTTTTCATCAATGTCATCCCACAACCGGAAGATTCGTTTTGCGCACCTCACCCTCGCCCAACGAGAGGTTATTCGGCGTCTGATGGGACAGAAATATTCCGACGCGGCGATCGCGCGCATCCTCGGCAAGCATCGTTCTACGGTATCTCGTGAGATCAAGCGCAATACCAACGAGGGCGGCATTTACTACGAGAAACACGCGCAGACGCGCATGCTTCGCCGGCGAAAGGCAGCGAAGGCTCCGCAGATTATTATCGACAATGATCTTCAGATGGAGATGTACGTCGAGAAGCTTCTTAAAGCCCATCTCTCACCCGAGCAGATTGCGGGCTATATGCGCCGCTCAGGATACAGCAGGAAGATCTGTCACAAGACCATCTATGCATGGGTGCATCGCAAATGGCAGAGCCGCAAGGCATACCTGCGCTTCAATGGCCGCCCTCGTGTCCCCTACGGCGGTCGAAAAACATCCTGGCAACCCCACAAACGTCATATCAGTGAGCGTCCGCCCATTGTCGAGAAGCGCCGACGCGCAGGAGACTGGGAGGGTGATCTAGTACATGGAACACAGGACGATTCTCGGCACGCGCTTCTGACGCTTAACGATCGCGCTTCCGGATTCTGCATCATCCGCAAGATTACGACGCTTAACTCCTACATGGTGGCACATCTCATCGAGATCGCTCTCCGCGGACTTCCTGTCCATACCATCACTTTCGACAACGGCTTCGAGTTCAGCCAGCACCAAACGATCGAGAAACTCCGGAAGTGCAAGGTGTACTTCACTGACACGCACAGCCCAGAACAGCGCGGCTCGAATGAAAATCTCAACGGCCTCATTCGCGAGTTTTTCCCGAAAGGCAGGTCACTCGCGCATGTTACCCAGCTGCATGCCACGTTGGTTGCTGCAGACCTGAATCGGCGACCACGGAAGCGTTTTGGTTATGAATGTCCACGCCGGATATTCGCCAACATGACGGGTCTCTCACAATACCTGATACGCTGATGCCGCGCAAAGAAACGGAGAGCTCCGTTGCTTCCCTTTTTCAGACCGGCGAGATACCGTTGGTTCACTGACACGTGCCACGCATCTTGTGTTGTGCGGCTTGCATGGCGCGCCGCACAGATTCGCTTTGTTGCGTTTCAGGTTACAATTTACAATCATGTACATTAAATCAGTGCGGCATAGGGACAAAGCCTACCGCAGGATGTAGCTCGCTGCATAAAGTTGATAAACCCCGAATTGTATACACAATGAAAACTGCGGCCTGTCAAACCAGCGCACCTTCAAAGGGCGCGTTTTATTGGATGTCACCACTTTTGAAAAAAGAAAGTTATGATCATTGAATTTCGGTAGGTCCCAGTTTGAATTTCAACAATAGGGTAGAAGCAGACATTCTCGCAATCCGCCTGAATGACACCAGTGCGCCATAAGCGGACAGCTAGGGCGCGTAAATACAAAGAAACTCCGGGCCGCTGGGGGCATACCAGTCTCATTCATTTTAAAGAGGTGAAGGGGCAGCAGCCAATGAAGCTGAATTGCGCAATATTCGACAGCTAACACTCGGGCGGAGAGATTGCAAGGCCGCACCGCTGAGGCTGTGACAAAGCCCCGCACAAGGCAACTATTGTTTAACTCCCCTCTTGCTATTATGTTAGGCTCTTCCCAAACCGGTTGACAGCTAATCTTCCGAAGTGAAAACGGATTGGAGTATTTTGTGTTTATGGCGACGCATATATCCAAAACGTTGCTGCACGTTGTGCAGCGGCTATCCGGCGCCATCCGAGCGCCCCAAGCACCTCGACCCGATAGTTCTGATCCGCGCGAGATAGACAAGTTCTATCGTGAGCACTATTCCCCGCGAAGAAAAGCAGGCGCATCAAAATCGGTGGTTCCGCCAGCGTGATCCCGCGTAATCTTACCGTAATCAGTGAGTCGCGCGGAGAGGACGGCGCACGTGGCGGATGTGACACGTGCAGGGCGGCGGATGCGAGAGCCGCCGAATTTCCATCGTGACGTGAACCCAAACTATGGAATCCGCGCAGATCGACATTCGCGAGAAGGCACCGAGTTTCAGCCTATTGTCAGTCTCCCTTTAACGGTCATGCAACAGTGCGTTTCTGGCCGCACGAGCGTTCGCGCCGAAACTGGCCACGCCAATGCTCATCATGCCCGGCCATAAGATCGACGCAGCCCAGCTACATCCAACATAACGGCACGTTTCGATTAACAAGCCAGGTGGTTGGCGAATCTGCGCAGCTGTGCGGGGTACAAACCGATCATCGGTTAGAGCCACCCCAACGGCGGTGAGGATGTACACCCATTTGAGAAGAGGTAAAACGGAAGTCAACAACGATCCGGCGTCTGACCGCGCCTGCGACGACAAGGGACCAATCAGCCCCTGTCGCGTGGCCACAGGTGCCGTCGCAATTTGTGTTGGAATTATCGTGAGGCGTTCTCCAGCGGTTTGAAGTTATCCGATCATGCGGCGAGGTCAATGATTTGATCGGAAGGCTTTTCGGGTAGGCTTTTCCAGCCATCGACTTTTCGCATTTTTATCTGTCCTGAAGCGAGCAAGGCCCAGAAGAGCATGGCGGCGGTTTCGGCGTTGGGCAGGACGGTTTGGGTCTTGACGCGGCGCTTGAACTCTTCGTGCAATCGCTCGATGGCATTGGTTGTTCTGATCGATTTCCATTGGTCGCTGGGAAAGCGCACGAAGGTGAACAAGCGATCGCCGGCTTCCTCCAGGCTGTCGGCGACGGCGCGGCATTTGAGCCGCCATTTGCGGATGAAGGCCTTGCGCTTTGCCTCGATTTCCTGACGCGACACGGCGTAGATCATGTCGGTGTAATCGGCCGAGATTTCCTCGTGCAGACGCTCCGGGGCGTGGGCTATGAGGTTGCGATGCTTGTGCACTGTGCAGCGCTGAACCGGCGCGCCGGGCCAAAGCGCCGCCAGCGCTTTATCAAGGCCAGACCCGCCATCGACAATAACGAGTTCAGGCGTCTTCAGGCCGCGCGCGACGAGATTATCGAGCAATGCCCGCCAGGCCGCTTCGCTTTCCCCGCCCATGTTCTTGATCGCCAGAAGCACCTTGTGGCCGTCGCTTCGCACGCCCAGCGCGACCAGCAGCGAGATCGAGGTCGCCCGTCTGTCGAGACGCACGCGCGCAACCGTGCCATCGAGTATGAGGCGGATGATCGGCTCGTTGGCGAGCGAGCGGGCGTTCCAGGCGTCCCAATCGCCCTTCGTCTTGCGCCAGACCCGGCTGACCGTATCCTTCCCAACCGCCCCGCCAAACGCCGCCGCCAGCGCACGCCGCACTCGGCGCGTGTTGGTCCCCGATAGATAAGCGCCCGCGATCAGCGCGTCGGCACGTTTCGTCCGGCGCTGGTAAGCTGGAATGGTCGCATTCTTCCATTCGCCCGTCTTGCCGTCATGGCCTGTGAGCCGCGCGCGAGGAACCCGAACCGTCGTCGCTCCGAACGTTCCAAGAATCTGGCGCTCGCGATGGCCGTGCCGATGGCCCGCCATGCCTGGCGGCCTCTCGCTTCCAAGTTTTCCGGCAAGCCCAGGACGTTCATAGCGATTGCGTCCCAGGGCGTTGTCCAGCTCGGCTTCCAGTAGCTCCTCAATAAAACCGCGAATGCGCGTGCGAACCCCAGCTTCAAGAGGATCAAACCAGTTGTCGCAAAGAAAATGCTCGTCCGATGAATCCTTGATCGCTGGCTTTGTGCTATCCATTGTCATGGCGTGATCTCCATCGGCGTGCTAACGCCGATTCTGTTTGGTTGAACAAACCGGAGATTACGCCACCTTCAAATTCCAACCACTTCCGCGACGGCACCTGGCCACATACACTATGAGAGTCGCGAATAGCACGGCTGTGGACTGAAGACATGCCGCGGCTAGTCCAGCCTGAAAAAGGCGTATTGCCGACAGAGCACTCACCGGGCACGATTCGCAGTGTTCAGCTTCCTAAGCAATGCAAGCAGCCCTTGAAGAATTTCAGTCGGCGATGGCGGGCAGCCTGGGATGTGGAGATCGACGGGGACGACCTCCGAGACCCCTCCTATGACCGCATAGCTGCCGGCAAAGCAGCCACCGTCGAGAGCGCAACCGCCAAGGGTTACGACCCACTTGGGATTGGGGGTCGCATCGTAGGTCCGCAGTAATGCTTCGCACATGTTTTTTGTGACTGGACCGGTCACGAGCAAGACATCGGCATGCCGGGGCGAGGCGACAAATCGCATGCCAAAGCGCTCGATGTCATAGAATGCATTGCCCAGTGCATGAATTTCCAGCTCACAGCCGTTGCACGAACCGGCGTCGATGTGGCGAATCGATAGGCTGCGGCCAAGTTTTACGCGGGCGACTTGGTCCACCTTGGTTGCGAATGCGGCGAATTCGGCGTCCGCCGGGACTCGCTCCGTGAACGGGGCGTTCAACAATCCTTTGAGCAGAGTCTTTCGCATGGCATCCGCTTAGAGATCATGGCCCGAATATGAGCAGTTGAACGATTTGTTGCAAAGGGGGAAGTCGGCGACGATGTTCCCCTCGATCGCGGCCTCGAGCAAGGGCCATTGGAAACAGGAGGGATCGCGCAAGTGGCACCGCTCGACGCGCGTATCGGTGCCCAGCCGGACCCAGGCCAAAACGTCGCCGCGAAAGCCCTCGACCACGGCTAGGCCCTCACCAGCACCGCCCATCTCGTTCACCGCGACACGGGTCGGGCCTTGCACAGGGACGCCCGCGAGAATCAGTTCGACGAGCGCCAGGCTCTGCGCCACTTCGCGGATGCGAATCCAAATTCGCGCATTGACGTCGCCCTCCGTGAGCAAAGGCACGTCGTAATTGAAAAGCAGTGCATCGTAAGGCGGGTAAGCAAGCCGGACGCGAGTGTCGAAAGCACGCCCGGATGCCCGGCCAATGTAACCGCCGCAGCCATATTGCCGGGCAAGTGTTGTACCTAGGATCCCTGCCCCGACCGTTCGATCCTGGAGCGAGGCGGTGTTGTCGTAAAGCTCGACCAGCGGAGGGAAGGCTCTGTTGACAGTTTCAACGAGCTGCAGGATCCGCTCGAAGCCCCGCGAGGGGAGGTCCATGCCGACCCCGCCAGGAACAATGCAGTCCATCATGAGCCGATGTCCGAAGCATTCCGCCGAAGTGCGCAAGACGCGTTCGCGCAGGACCCCACAATAGGCGTGCATCATCGCGAAGGCGGCGTCATTGCAGATCGCGCCAATATCGCCGAAGTGATTGGCAAGGCGTTCGAGTTCGGCCATCAGGGCACGCAACCAAACGGCGCGTGGTGGAACCTCGATGTTAAGCGCCGCCTCGACAGCGCGGGCGAAGGCGAAGGAATAGGCGACCGTGCTGTCGCCAGACACACGTCCCGCGAGACGTGCCGCCGCATCGATGGACGCGCCCCGCATCAGGGACTCTGTGCCTTTGTGGACGTAACCGAGCCGCTCTTCGAGCCGCACCACCGTCTCGCCGCTGGCGGTGAAGCGGAAATGGCCAGGTTCGATAATGCCTGCGTGCACCGGGCCGACTGGAATTTGGTGCAGGCCCTCGCCTTCGGACGCAAGAAATTCGTAAGCGGACGCGGGCTGAAGCGCCTCAGCCTGCCTTGCGAGCGGATGGCGGAGATCCCAGCGGCCATGGTCGAGCCACGGCCGAGAGTCGGACAATCCCACCGGATCAAGGCCGAAGAGGTCGCGAATCGTGCGCTCGGGGCGGATCGCAGGGGGATGCAGCCGCCCGACAGAAGGAAAGTTTCCCTCGGGGCATTCATGGGTGACGACCGCGATCTGCCCCACCGTTTCATCGAGAACGGCCATGTGGACCGCGCCCTTATCGCCCCACAGCCCGAACAGTGTCCATCGGCCCCCGGCAATCTGTTGCGCGAGCGACTGCCAGAGATCGCCGTCCACGACGCGGCGAGGCCATGGCCGATGGTCTGCGATGGCGCGTCCGGATTCGATGACGTCGATCAGTGCTGGCATGTCGTTCCTCTCTTTATTTATCCGAGCACACGAGCAACATGCTGGAACCAGGCGACCAGCGGCGGCGGCAAATAGATGCCAGCCATCAACACCAGTATAAAATGGGCGGCTATCGGCAGGTAGGAGGCTTGCACCGGTCCAGTGCCGCCTTTCGGTGCGCCGAACGCAAGTTGGTGAACCCTCAGCAAAAGCGCGCCGAAGGCAACGAGCAGACCGGCGACCAACGGCAGCGCCAGAAGTGGTTGGCGGGCGAAGGTTGAGCTCACCACCAGAAACTCGCTCATAAAGATGCCGAGCGGCGGCATTCCGGCGATCGCAACGACTCCAAGGACAAGTCCCCAGCCGAGCGGCGGATGGGTAACCGTGAGGCCGCTTATCCCGGCGATTTTTTGAGTGCCCTTGACCTGCGCGATATGGCCGACGGTGAAGAAGATCGCCGATTTGGTCAGACTGTGCATGGTCATGTGCAAAAGGCCCGCGAAATTGGCGAGCGGTCCGCCCATGCCGAAGGCGAAAACGATAATACCCATGTGCTCGATCGACGAAAAGCCGAACAGCCGCTTGATGTCGGCACTACGGTACAGCATGAAGCCCGCAAAAATCAGCGAGCCTAGCCCCATCGTTGCCATCAGCGGTCCCGGCGCGATCGCATGGGTATTGGCAGCGAGCAGCATCTTGAAGCGCAATACGGCGTAAAGGGCGACATTGAGCAGCAGGCCGGAAAGCACGGCAGAAATCGGCGTCGGACCCTCGGCATGTGCGTCCGGCAACCAGGCGTGAAGCGGGGCGAGGCCGACCTTGGTGCCATAGCCGAGCAGCAGGAACACGAAGGCAACATTGAGCAGCGCCGGATCGAAAGCCGGCACCCGCTGGATCAGCACTGTCCACAGCATGCCATCGAGGCCTTCGCCGACGACCGGCGTCGCGGCCATGTAGACAAGAATTGTCCCAAACAGCGCCAGCGCGATGCCGACGCTGCCCAGGATAAAATATTTCCAGGCCGCCTCGATCGCCTCGCGGGTGCGGTATATGCCGACCATGAGCACGGTGGTCAGAGTTGCCAGCTCGATCGCCACCCACATGAGGCCGATGTTGTTGGCCAACACCGCGAGGTTCATCGCGAACAGCAACACCTGGTACATGGCGTGGTAGAAGCGCAGGTGAACCGGGGTGAGGCGGCCTGTCTCCAGCTCATGGGCGATGTAGCTGGCGCTGAACACGCTGGTCGTAAAGCCAACGAAACTGTTAAGAACCACGAAGACGATATTGAGATCGTCGACCAGGAAGTAATGCCCGGGCTCCGGCTTCGAGATGAATAGCGATAGTGCGGCAAGGAGCGTCAAAAATGCCGAAAGCACATTGAGCTGCGCTGACACGCGGTACCCGGGAAGCAGAGCGAGCAGAGCGGCCGTCACCGCTGGGACCGCCAAGACCAGCGTGACACCCTCCGAGGGAAACATGCTCAACGGCGCTCTCCCTGAAATCGGCCGAGCGCTTCGTCGTCCACGGTGTCAAAGCGCTCGCGAATACGGAAAAGCAGAGTACCGATGACGATGAAGGCGATGAGGACCGAAAAGGCGACGCTGATCTCGACCACGAGCGGCATGCCCCTGGCGCCGGTCGCGGCTAAAATCAAGCCGTTTTCAAGCGACATGAAGCCGACGATCTGACTGACCGCATTGCTTCGCGTCACCATCATGAGAAGACCGAGTAAAACGACGGAAAGGGCGAAGGCCAAGTCCTCGCGCGCCAGCGGGTCAGCGGCCACCCTAAGCATGACCACCATGGAAAGGGCGACAAGCCCCATGCCGGCCAGCATCGTAGGGCCGATGCTCACGACGTTCTCGACTTCGCGATGAATTCCAAGACGGGCAATAATACGATGCAACGCCACGGGGATGATGATCGCCTTGAAGAATAGGGCTATCGCGGCCGTCACATAGAGGTGCGGCGCATTGTGCACATAGGCTTGCCAGGCGACCGACAATGCGAGAACCACGGCTTGCAACGCAAAAACATTGAGGAGCGCATAAAGACGATCCTGATAAAGCAGCATAAAGCTTACCAGCACGAGGCCTCCGGCAAAAAGATGAGCGATGTCGAATTCGAGATGGCCCATCGCTAGAGACTCCGTGACACGAACAGGAGCAGCACTCCGAGCAATCCGAGCATCAATGCGGCGCCAAGGAATTCGGAAATTCGAAAGATGCGCATCTTGGCGGCCATCGTCTCGAATAGCCCCAGCAGGAAGCCGCCGATCGCAAGCTTGATGATATAGGCCGCGAACCCTTGCAGCTGGACGCTGGCGCCCGCGTCGGGGGGTGCCAGACCCCATGGGAAGAACATGCAGGCAATGAGTGACATGTAAAGCAAGAGCTTCAGTGCCGCCGCGAGTTCTATTAATGCGAGATGCCGGCCTGAATATTCCAACACCATGGCTTCATGCACCATTGTGAGTTCTAAGTGTGTCGCGGGGTTGTCCACCGGAATACGAGCGTTTTCCGCGATTCCGACCATCACAAGCGCGACGAGGGCCAATCCTGCCGAAACCCTTAGACCAGCTCCCGGCGACATCATGAATCCAGCAAGGCTTGAAAGTTGGGTTGAGCCGGCGAGCAGCGCTACGGTGAAAACGATCATAATCATCGCGGGCTCGGCGAGACTCGCGATCATGACCTCCCGGCTTGACCCGATGCCGCCGAAGCTCGTGCCGGCATCCATTCCGGCAAGCGCCAGAAAGAAGCGCGCGCTGCCAAGGAGCGCGATGACCACGATGAGGTCGGCTGCCCAATTGAACAACAGGCCGACGCCAAAAGTCGGAACGAGCGACGCGGCCACCCAAGTTGTGGCGAAGATCAGATATGGGCTAACCCGAAAGAGCCAAGACGCGTTCTCGGCAAGGACAACTTCCTTGCGCAGGAGCCGCAGGAGGTCGCGATAGGGTTGCAGGAGTGGTGGCCCCTGGCGCCGTACAAGACGTGCCTTGACCTTGCGCACGAAACCGCTGAGCAAAGGCGCCAGCAGAAGTACAAGGAACATCTGAGCGTTTTGGATGGCAAGGTCCGCGATTATGGCCATAGCGTGAGGACCAATAGCAGGAACACAAGAGTGCCGAAGACGATGCCGAGATAGCGGCGGATCGTCAGGAATTGGAGGTAATCGAGCCCCCCGCTCACGAACGAGACAGCAGCCGCGATGGGCGCGTAGATGAGCTCCCAAGCAAGATCGTGAAGTTCCACTTGGATCCGTGCGGGGTGCAGATCGCCGGGCGGAGGCATCTCTACATGTTCGCGAGCTCGGAAGACGAAGGTGCCGAAGACTTGCCGGATCGGTTGTGCAAAACTCGCCGCCGTGTACTGCGTTACCGGGCTGGCGTCCGGAAATCCGCAATCCCAGGCCGGAGCGCGACGTACGGCGCGGGACGCCAGGCGGTGAATGACGTAGGCAGAGAGCGAGGCGGACGCAATGATGAAGATAAAGACAAGAAGACCGTTGTAGGAGCTGCGGCTCTCGGCGACCGGCACGATTGAAAGCCATTTTATGCTCGCCTGCCCGGGCATCTGATCGCCGACGAGACTTTGGACGACCGGCGCCAGCGCGTCGATGAAGAAGCCAGGCAAGATTCCGGCGGCAAGACATAAAGCCGCAAAGGCAAACATCGCAGCAAGCGAGAAGCTATCGGTCTCCTTTGCGCACCCGGCCGCGCCTGTGCGTGGCCGGCCGAGGAAAATCACGCCGAAGGCCTTCACGAAACAGGCGGCGGCGAGCGCAGCCGAGAGTGCCAGAAGTCCGCCGACAGCCGGCACCAGGAATTTCAGTCCCCATGACGGCAATTGCGGGCTCAGCAGGATCGCCTGGAAGGTGAGCCATTCCGAGACAAAGCCGTTAAACGGCGGCAATGCCGAGATGGCGACGCAGCCGATCAGAAACGCAAACGCCGTCTGCGGCATTCGATGAATGAGGCCGCCAAGATGCTCCATGTCACGCTCGCCCGTGCTTGTCAGCACGGCGCCGGCACCGAAAAACAATAGGCTTTTGAATAGAGAATGGTTGAATACATGGAGAAGCGCGGCGGTGAATGCGAGGGCTGCGGCCGACGGCATGCGATGCGCCACGAAGGCCAGCGCAAGTCCGAGCCCGATAAAAATGATGCCGATATTCTCCACGGTGTGGTAAGCGAGCAGCCGTTTCAGATCGTGCTGCATCAACGCGTAGAGCACACCCATGACCGCGGTGCCGCCTCCCAACGCGAGCACCACCATGCTCCACCACCAGGCGGGCGGACCGAGAAGGTCAAAGACGATACGAACGAAGCCGTAGATCGCGACCTTCGTCATCACACCGCTCATCAGCGCCGAAACATGGCTCGGTGCGGCAGGATGAGCGAGGGGCAGCCAAACATGGAGCGGCACAAGCCCTGCCTTCGATCCGGTACCAAGAAGAACAAGACCGAGCAAAACTCCCGCCCACAGGGGAGACCGGCTTTGGCTTCGCATCGCATCGAAGGCATAATCGCCATCAGGGCCGGCCAGAAGGCCGAAAGCGAGAAGAAGTGCCAGGGTGCCGAAGCTCGCCATGACAATATACACATAGCCGGCGCGGGCATTGTTCTCTGCGCGATGGTGCGCCATCACGAGCGCCCAAGAGACGAGCGACATGAATTCCCACGCCGACAAGAAGGTGTAAGCGTCATCCGCCAGGACCACCAAATTCATCCCTGCTAGGAACGCCGGAAAAAACGGCAGCACGCGCCGCGGCTCGGTCTCGTGCCGGCCGTAACCAAGGCCGTAGAGACTTGCCGCCGCGCCTCCCAGATTGACAACGAGGAGGAAAAACGCGGCAAGCGCATCCAATCGGAAATGGGCGCCGAGCCAAGGCAATCCGAGCGGCAGCGTCAGAGTCGAAGTGACGACAGGGGCACCAACAAAGTGGACGAGGACAGCAGTGAAAAGAAGGATCGAATCTGCCAAGGCGAGACTGTAAATGACGGGTGTCGCGATGCGTGTCCTGGAAAGTGCGGCAGCCAGCGCGGCCGTTCCTAACAGAACTGCGATCAAACTCAGAAGGAAGACCATGGATGTCACGCGCGCGCCCTAGCACTGCGCGCGGTATCGGCAATCAGTTTATCTTCGCGAGCGTTTCCGCGGCTAGGCAGCTCGCTTTTTAGCCGCACTCCTCGCCCGCCGGACAGGCTGGCCGCGCCCTCTCCGATCAGCTCGATGCCAGCGGCATCCAGGGCTGCAACAAGCTTCATCAGCGAATCCACATTGCCGCGAATCATTGCTTCGCTGGCCTCCATGCGCTGGATTGTCGGCACCGACAGGCTGGACAGCTCCGCGAGCTCGCGTTGGTCCATACCAAGAAGGGCTCTGGCGGCTCGTAATTGTGCGGCCGCGATCACGGTCTGGCCATCCATTATCATTGAATCAATATCAAGGTTCAAGTGTATACATTAATTATCAAGTTCTAAATGTCAACTTGTGACGTATTCCAACCCAACAGGCGTTTTCACATCCACCTTGATCGTGGCCATACCCACCGTCGCCTTGAAGGCCGGCCTGTGGTTCCGACGTGGTCTCTTCGTCATGCTCTCTCCTGATCACGGCAGCCTACGCGGCGTTCAGGCAGAATTTCCACTTATCCAGGTTGTTCAGATTTCCCGAGCCAGCTCTAACCAAGCGCCGACCTTTGATTTGGTCTTCTAGCGTCGCATGTCTGCCACGGGTCAACTCCCGTCATCGAGAACGCTGAGCCGAACTTCCGCAATGGGTAACAAGCGGCGATTCGCGCAAGCCGCCCGAAGTCACCACCGACCATCAAACTGCCCTAGGGCGCAAGACTAATCTTGTGCGACGTTAGAGAAATGGCTTCGTTGAGCCATTCCCCGCAGGTACGCTTGGCGGCCGGAATCTTACTCAAGGACGTATGAGGCCACTCATGCTCGACAAGCCCGAGAAAACCTACCAGCTTCTCGCAGCTTTGAAAGAAGCCATGCCTTTCGAGGTTGATTTGATGCCGTCGCTGATTGCGCATCTTCAGGCGCAACAGGCCGCCGTCGTTGTCAAGCCACGCGAAATCGTCTCGCAAATCTCATATGCGGGCGACGAAGGCGGCATCGTCTTCCATATCGCTCCCAAGGACGGTCGCGGCGCGCTTATTGTTTCGCTGACCCACGTGCGAGTGCATCGTTCCCTGCCGTTTGCAGCAGCGGTGTTCGACTACCAGACGCATAGAGTGAAGAAGCTGAAGAAACGGAACGGGGCGTAACACGTTCGGTTAGCCTCAATGCTGATCGCTGGCGCTACCGCGAGAGCGGTTTAGTACATTATTTGATTTGCGCCGTGTAGCCTATCCACAAGAGCGACTCATTGCATTTCGGGATTATCCCTTTGACACACGTATGAAGCTATGCCATAGTGGCGGTCATAGGAGATCGCCATGGAACCCCGCAAGCGTAAGCGCCCCTCGAAAGCTGGAACTCGCGAAAGCAACGTTCAGCCGTTTTCGGTTCGAGAGTTCTTTGCCGAGTTCGCAAATGACGACGCTTGCCTGACGCGCGTTATGGAAGTCCGCTATGGCCTTCGTCATATTTGCGGCTATTGCGGTAAGGACGCCACGTTTCAT
>DATBQJ010000223.1:0-8920 GCA_036560885.1 Methylocella sp. | reverse complement strand
CGATCATACGACGGTTTTGCGCTGGATTCAGCACTTTGCGCCGCCCATAAACAAGCGCGTGTATTGGCAACAGCGCTACGCCGGTGCGGCGTGACGGGTGGACGAGACCGATGTGAAAGGCGGGGCCCTTGGGCGTATCTCTCCCGCGCCATTGATTTCATGCTGTCGCCGTGCCGGACGCCGAAATCAGTGCGGCGTTTGCTTGGCAAGGCGCAGAGACTGCGTGTCGGCAGGTAAAATACGTCAACAACCGGCTGGAGGCAGAGCACGGCGCCCTGAAGCGGCTGAACAATCCAACCGCGGTGTCCTAGACGCCGCCCACGGCATCAGCGACGGTCAAAGCGGTTTTGACGTCATGTGCATGATCCGCAAGCGGCTATGCTTCATGCTCGAATCCGGCTCGGTCGGAGAAGTGCGTTTTGGGAACCGGCTATTCCGTATCGCCGCTTGATAAGGCGAGACGGTAGGGGCCAAATTGCGCCTGGGGCTCGCCAATGCAACAGTGCCCGCGGATCTGCCTGAAACACGGGAACGACGTAAATTGACGAGCAACCAGGAGGCTGTCTGGGGAATGTCGGCTCAGCTAAATCCTTGCCCAGTCGTGGTTGGGACCGGCGGGTGAAAACTCAATTGGACCATAAAAATTAGGCCTCCAAATAACAGAGCTATACCAAGACAAGCCGCGCATAAAGCAATCTTGCTGACGGATTTATGGGGGACATACGACATTTACATTTTCCTTTTTTTAGACGTAATTTTACCAGTACCATAATACTTAATTATTATTATAATCAATTTGTCGTGACATATGGGTGCCATCAGCAAAATTCAGGATAAAAAAGCCAGCTTAACCAAAAGCGAGCGGCTCATCGTCCTATTTTCTCATTCAAAAAATTGTCGAATTTCTTGAACGAGTAAAAAGAAGCCCCGCATTTCACTGCGGGGTTTGTTATTTTCGGCAGGCCTTTCGCAGCTTATTTCTTCCTAAAAAAGAGGTTCGACTCTGAAAAGCGGCCGGCGGCTGTCTGCTGGGTCTCTGACGTAAATTCGAACGTCAGCCCGACGCACAGCGACAGGAGACGCTACCCGGCGGCCGCGCGGCTTGACGCATGCCTTCCCTCTTCTTACCTTGGAAACCGTTACGCGCGGTAGTGTCCCGCGCGCGAGTTCGCGAGAGAGGCCTCATGTCCACCGTTAAAGTCACGGATGCCAATTTCAAATCCGAAGTGATGGGAGCCGGCGGGCCGGTTGTCGTGGATTTCTGGGCCGAATGGTGCGGTCCGTGCAAGATGATTGGACCGGCGCTTGAGGAAATCGCCAAGGAAATGCAGGGCAAGGTGACCATCGGCAAGCTGAATGTCGATGAAAACCCCGCCGTGGCAAGCACTTACGGCATCCGCAGCATACCGACGCTCATGCTGTTCAAGGATGGCAAAATGGCCTCCTCGAAGGTTGGCGCCGCGCCGAAAAGCGAGTTGAAAAGATGGATCACCGAGGCTATTTAGGCCTTACCCTCGCGACGCGTTAAGAAAAAAGGACCTCGCGCGAGGTCCTTTTTGTTGTTGCATGTCCTAATATTCTTTCACGAGAACATGCTGCAAGGTGGCGATGTTGCGTGGGCCGCGGCGGGACGCGCATGAGCAAATATGCGGTAAAGGAAATATTTCTCACCTTGCAGGGCGAGGGTGCGAACGCCGGCCGCGCCGCCGTATTTTGCCGCTTTTCCGGCTGCAATCTCTGGTCCGGCCAGGAAAAAGATCGTGATTTCGCCGATTGCGCCTTTTGCGATACCGATTTCGTGGGAATGGATGGTCCAGGCGGCGGAAGTTTTGCCGGCGCGGAAGCCCTTGCAGCCGCAATAGAGGGCGTTTGGATTGGAGGCAAAACAGGCCGGTTTGTTGTTTTCACCGGCGGCGAGCCCTTGTTGCAGCTCGATTCTGCACTGATTGGCGCGGTCCATGCCAAGGACTTCGAAATCGCCGTCGAAACCAATGGGACGCTTGCCCCGCCGTCCGGCGTCGATTGGCTTTGCGTTAGCCCCAAGGCAGGCGCGCCGCTCATTGCAAACTCCGGGTCCGAACTGAAACTTGTTTTCCCGCAGCAAGGCCTGCGGCCGGAAGAATTGTCCGGCCTCGCGTTCTCGCACTTCTGGTTGCAGCCGATGGACGGCGGCGAACGCGCCGCGAATACGGTGGCGGCAATCGCCTATTGCCTCGATCACCCGCATTGGCGGCTTAGCCTCCAAACTCATAAGTTCCTGGGCATTCCATGACGGCCGTGCTGTGAGAATCTCGCAAGCCTTCCGCTTCGAGGCGGCGCATCTTTTGCCGAATGTCGCCGCAGAGCACCGGTGCCGCCGCCTGCACGGCCATTCCTATCGCGTGGAGTTGCGGCTTGAAGGTCCTGTTGATCCCGTCACGGGCTTTGTCGCCGATTTCCTCACGATCGAAGCCGCCTTCAAACCCTTGCTGGAGCGGCTCGACCATAATTATTTGAACGATATCGAGGGGCTCGAAAACCCCACGGCCGAAAATATCGCGGTCTGGATCTGGGAGCAGATAAAAACCGCCCTGCCCCAACTGACAGGCGTCGTTGTGTTCGAGACGCAGGACTGCTTCGCGGAATACGCCGGAAACTAAGCGCGGCTATCAACCCTTATTGTCCGTCCGCGCGACAAAAGTGCAGCAGGATGGCGGCGCCGCTAGCCAGCAAGGTGCCAAGCAACAGTCACCAAATCAGGCGTGCTTTCATAGTTCTGCATGGTGTGTTCCTTTCGAACCTATTCGGCGCCGCGCGCGGCGGCCCTTTATCGCGAGCGTCGCTACCCATCAATTCGCACGCTAGTCCTTGCCGGCGAGAGCGTGACGCGGACACCGATCAAACTCTCGAAGTGTTCATCGACGAGAACCTGCGTTTCGACCATTTGCTTGCCACTTACCAACCCAAGCGGGCGCCGCGATGTAGGGGGCCGCTAAGGGCTTGCATAAGCAGCTTTCGCTTCTGAAAACGCCGCTTGAAAAGCGCAACGCGAAAGCCGTTCCGTCGAACGAGCGTCTTGCGAAACCCGCGAAAGCCGCGTAGCATTCATGCTACTAACGCTGCCGCCGCTTTTCGAGATCAGGCGGACCATTTCCATATTGAAATCTCACATAGTTAAATATAGGGGAGCGTAATTATGATATCGTTTCGACAAACACTGTTTGAGATGTTTATTGCCGCCGTATTTGTCGGCATGCCAATTATCGCACACGCGCAATCCACATTGACCTCATCGTCAGCACCCGGCACCCAGGCGAACCCAACGGCGGTCAAACGCTACTGGACACCGGAACGCCTCAAAAGGGCAAAGCCAATGGAACAGCATCCAAAGGTTGGAGCGGACGGATTGCCCGAGAACGCCCCAACGGGGGCCGGGCCCAACGAATCCGAAAGCAATGACCTGCTAGCTCCTTCTGTGCAAGGCGAGGGCAAACCGCCAGTCAGTAAGCCGGGTGTCATCCAGCAAGAACAAATTTTGCCGACAACACCATCAAAAGCCTCGCAGGGCTCGCTGCGCAATTTTGAACCCGATGCCACGGTTGTGCCGCCCGCCACCAGCTCTTTCAAAGCCTTTTTCACGACAGGACGCGTCTTTCCGGATGCAGCCGTGCCGGCCTATCCCAATAGCGCAATCGGAAAGCTTTTTTTCACCGATCCGAGGACGAGCGAAGATTTCATTTGCTCGGCGTCTGTTCTGCGACCGCGCCTCGTCGTCACGGCAGGCCATTGCGTGACCAAGCCGAATAAGAACGCCGCACTGAGATATTTTTACACCAATTTCCTGTTTGTACCGGCATACAATAATGGCGCGGCGCCTTTTTCATCTTGGACAAGTACTTTGCAGTTTGTTACAAATACTTGGTATACATCAAACGGCGCCGTCCCAAATGCTCAGGATGTCGCCATGATCATTGCTATTGACCAAAGAGGACAGCGTATCGGAGATGTCACCGGTTTTCTTGGCTATCGTACCGCCGCCATCAAGAAGAACAATTTGACGATGGTGGGCTATCCGGCAAATCTCGACGATGGCGAGAGAATGGAGGTCAATAATGCGCAGACATTCAAAGCTGGAGGCGCCAACACCTTCATTTATGGGTCGGCGATGCGCGGGGGGTCGAGCGGAGGCCCCTGGATTCAAGACTATGGCGTAGCGCCGGTCAGCAATCCGTTCGTCGCACTGGCAAACAACTATGTTGTTGGTGTCACATCTTACGGACCCGTGGCAACAGAACCAAAATATCAGGGCGCTTCCAACCTCGATACACGCTTCCTCGACCTTGTAAACCAAGCTTGCAACGTTCAAACCGGCAATTGCTAGAGTATTTTCAAGCGAAGTGGACACCGGTTCGCGTTAAGAAAATGCGGTAAAACAAAAACATAGAGCGCTTTTTGATTCCAGTGAATCAGAAAGCGCTCTAATGCGGCTATCCGCCCTTATAGTCCGTCCGCGCGACAAAACGCAGCAGCATGGCGGCGCCGAGATCGAATCCACCCATAATCGAATAACCGACCAGCAAGCAAGGTCCCGAGCGACAGTCACCAAATCAGGCATGCTTTCATAGTTCTACTTGGTGTGTTCGCATGAAAGGCAGGTGTTCTCAGGCGCCGGTATGCCTAGAGTCTGTGTATGCGGCTAACCTCACGGTTCCGTCATAATCGTCCCGTCTATCGCGGTGTTCCGTTACGCAAACTTCATGCAAGGTTTTCTATATCGTCACGCCGGCTCCACATGGATGCAATGCCACGTCTTTAAGGTTCACTCCGACCAAGTTCAAACTAGGTCTAACAAGGGAGTGAACCCATGCTTCGACTTTACCCGCGCGGTTCGAAACTCAACTGCGCCATGGCAGCTATCCTAATGACGTCCACGGCCATTCCCACGCCGGTCCATGCTGGCGATACGCCGACGCTGACACCGATCAAACACGTGATCATCATCATCGGCGAGAATCGTACTTTTGATCACATCTTCGCGACCTATGTACCTAAGAATACAGGTGAAACTGTTTTGAACCTGCTGTCGCAAGGAATCGTCAATGCCGATGGCTCGCCGGGGCCGAACTATGGCGCTGCCTTGCAGTATAGTGCGTTCAGCACCTCCCTATACCAGTTGTCGCCGCCTAAGTTTCCGTACGCGGTCCTGCCGCCCGCATTAGTTGGCGGCACATCAACTCCATACCTGTGCATTGGTCTCGGGATCACCACTGGCACCTCGTGCGTCACCCCCAATAATGTGACGAACGCTAAGGCGCTCGAAAATGGTTTAGCCGATTCCTATTATCCGGCTCTTCTAACCGGCGGCACCGGGCAAACGAATAATACGCCTGATACCCGGCTCCACTATAATGGCCAGGACGCGAGCCATCTGCCACCCGGTCCCTACCAGCTGACCTCTAAGACGTATCCCTATGACGCCTACGCGGCGAGCCCGGTGCACCGGTTCTATCAGATGTTCCAGCAGGCCGATTGCAATGCCGCCGCGCAGACCTCGGTAAATGGCTGGGGTTGTCTTTCCGATCTATTTCCCTGGGTGGAAGTAACGATCGGCGCCGGTTCGAACGGCAAGGCGCAGCCGGCGGGCTTTACTAACACGACGACCGGCGAAGGTTCGACCTCGATGGGCTTCTTCAACGTCCAGCAAGGCGATGCGAATTATCTCAAGCAACTCGCCGACACCTATTCGATGAGCGACAATTTTCATCAGGCCGTGTGGGGCGGGACCGGCGCCAACCACGTCATGCTCGGCACCGGCGATGCGATCTGGTTCAGCGACGGCAAGGGCAATCCGCTTGTGCCACCCCACAACCCGGTCGATCCAGCCAATCCGGGCACGCCAGTAATCGGCTTCACCAGTGCGCTGAGCGAAATCGAAAACCCAAATCCCCAGGCCAGCACCAATAATTACTACACGCAGGATGGCTATGGCGGCGGCTCGGGATCCCCTACCGCGGTTGCTCCCAATGCCAATTATGGCGGCGGATCCTACAGCAATTGCTCCGACTCTACCCAGCCGGGCGTTGGGCCCGTGTTGAACTACCTCAGTTCGCTCTCTCGCCCGGTCAATGCCAATTGCGAGAGTGGGCATTACTATCTTCTCAACAACTATAATCCAGGCTATTTCGGTGACGGCACCAACGCGTACACGGACACCAATGCGAGCAACTACGTGTTCACGATCCCGCCGTCGAGCGTGCGTAACATCGGCGATGCGCTGAACGAAAAGGGCATCTCCTGGGCCTATTTCGGAGATCAATTTAACCGGTACCTCACCGACAAGTACGAAACCAGCAAGCTGAATGAGTACTGCAACATCTGCAACTTTTTTCAGTACTCGACCTCGATCATGACCAATGCCGCGGTTCGCAGTGCGCATCTCAAGGATACGGCCGATTTATACGCAAGCATCGCGAGCGGCGGCCCGTTGCCTGCAGTGTCCTACGTCAAGCCAAGCGGTTTTGTCGACGGCCATCCGGCGTCCTCGAAGCTCAATCTGTTCGAGGGCTTCGTCAAAAAAATCGTCGACCTTGTGAACGCCAGTCCCACGTTATCGGCCGATACGGCGATCTTTATCACCTTCGATGAAGGCGGCGGATACTGGGATTCGGGCTATATCCAGCCGCTCGATTTCTTTGGCGACGGCACCCGCATACCGATGATCGTGGTGTCGCCATTCAGCAAGGGCGGCCACATCTCGCACACCTATACGGATCATGTCTCGACACTCAAGTTCATCGAAGCGAACTGGGGCCTCACCCCGATCACCAAACGGAGCCGGGACAATTTGCCGAACCCCCTCACCGGGTCTAGCCCGTATATTCCGGTCAATTCGCCCGCCATCGGCGATTTGATGGACCTGTTCGTCTTCCCCAAATAGCCGCTCGATTGCTGGGGCAATCCAAACCTCCCGCTCGCGCTTGGCTCGCGAGCGGGACGGTCGCAGATGGAGGGAGTCGAAACCCAGAGCGGCGCTCTCGGTTCGCTGCAACCATTTTGCAGAAGTTTTACGCTTTCGCCGTTACCGCCTGCGGACTCGCTCTGCGAGCTTTCGGCCACCCGCAGACACGCGGCGGGCAAATAACATGTTGAATGAAACCGAATGTGTTCTAATGGTTGCGCGGCTAGTTAGAAAGGCTGACGTCCGTGCTCGCCCAAAGGCCCAATTCGTTTCGTGCCGGTCCCGATGAAACCGGGCATTTCGGCATTTTCGGCGGCAGGTTTGTTGCTGAAACCTTGATGCCGCTGATCCTCGATCTCGAAAAGCATTACGCCGCGGCCAAGGCGGATGCGTCCTTTAAGGTCGAACTCGACAATCTGCTCGCCCATTATGCTGGGCGGCCTAGCCCGCTCTACTACGCCGAGCGGATGACCGGTTACATTCGCCAAAAAGCCGCCGCTTCCGGCAGGCGCGGCGGCGCGAAAATCTATTTCAAGCGCGAGGAACTGAATCATACTGGTGCGCACAAGATCAACAATGTGCTCGGCCAAATCCTTCTCGCCCGCCGGATGGGCAAGACGCGTATCATCGCCGAGACGGGAGCGGGCCAGCATGGCGTCGCGACGGCGACCGCTTGCGCGCGCTTCGGGCTCGACTGCGTCGTCTACATGGGTTCCGTCGATGTCGAGCGGCAAAAACCCAATGTCTTCCGCATGAATCTGCTTGGCGCCAAGGTCGTGCCGGTCGAATCGGGCGCGAGGACCCTGAAGGACGCGATGAACGAGGCCTTGCGCGACTGGGTCACCAATGTCGAAAACACATTCTATTGCATCGGCACCGCGGCTGGCCCGCATCCCTATCCCGCGATGGTGCGCGATTTCCAGTGCGTGATTGGCGAAGAAACCAGGGCGCAAATGCAGGCGGCCGAAGGCAGGCTTCCGGATTCGCTGTTTGCTTGTATCGGCGGCGGCTCCAATGCGATCGGCCTGTTTCATCCCTTTCTCGACGATCCTTCCGTGGAAATTGTTGGCGTCGAGGCGGCGGGTTTTGGGCTCGACAAAAAGCATGCCGCGTCACTCGCCGGCGGCAGGCCTGGCGTGTTGCATGGCAACCGGACCTATTTGCTGATGAACGCCGACGGGCAGATCGAGGAGGGCCATTCGATCTCGGCCGGGCTCGACTACCCCGGCATCGGCCCCGAACATTCCTGGCTGAAGGAGACGGGGCGAGTAACTTATCTTTCCGCCACGGACGCGGAGGCACTTGCGGCGTTTCAACTTTGCGCCAAGCTGGAGGGCATCATCCCGGCGTTAGAGCCCGCGCATGCGCTCGCCAAGGTTTTGGACATCGCGCCAGAAAAGCCCGAGGATCATTTAATGGTCGTGAATATTTCGGGGCGCGGCGACAAGGATATTTTTACGGTCGCGGAGCATTTGGGCGGCATGGCGCCGGTTGTTTGACGCCCGGCAGGATGGGTGCAAACCCACAAGCCGGGGCGCGTTTCGGGCGGTCCAAATCGTACCAAAATGCTTCACGTGAAACAATTTGGTACGATTTGGGCCAAAAACCTTACAAGGCAACAGACAACGCCCCTCGTCCAACTTGTAAGATCGATCGATTTTTTGGTGCGATTGCAGAAGCCCGGCAACGGCGCGCCTCGACGGCCGGACCCGGTGCCGGAAAACATCCCCAGTGTACGATCCGCTCGAATCAGCCGACCGTAAACGGTGGGATATTTTTGCACCGGAATTATGCACCAAGAAAGCCATGCAATCTCAATGGCTTAATTTTGGTGCAGAATTCTTGCAGACCGTGTGAAAACGAGACTGGCTTTCGATCGGTTTGAAGGCTTGATCGCCGATGAGTGCGACTTTCATGGTTTTGCGGCGAGGCGAGCCCGCGACTGCGCCGCTGTGACCGGCCGATCGTCCCGAGATCGGCCTT
>DATBQJ010000222.1:0-3720 GCA_036560885.1 Methylocella sp. | reverse complement strand
CATCGCCCGCGGCGCCTCTCCCGAAATCGCGGCGCGCGAATTGAAGATTTCACGAGAGACGGCGCGCAATCAGCTAAAAGCGGTCTTTGCCAAGACCGACACCCATCGTCAAAGCGAACTCGTCGCACTGCTGCTGCAGGTCGATTGACGGACGGGCGCGAGAGTGGACGTCACGACATGACGGGGGCCAAGGAGAACACGAGCACGCTCCTTGGGCCGCTCAAAATCGATCTTCCCCGGCCTCCGGCACCTTTGCGCCGGAGCGTTGTTCCGCGGGCTTCGCGGCGTGAGCGAGGTTATATGCGGAGTTGATCAAGGCAATATGCGAAAAAGCCTGCGGAAAATTGCCGACAAGACGTTTCGCCACGGGATCATACTCTTCGGATAACAAGCCAAGATCGTTGCGTAGTGAAAGCAGGCGCTCGAACAACGCGAGCGCGTCATCGAGCCTTCCCAAAAGCACGAGATTATCGACAAGCCAGAAGCTGCAAGCGAGAAATACGCCTTCGCCACTCGGCAGGCCGTCGGCGGTCGTTTGCGTATCGTACCGGCGCACGAACCCGTCTACCATCAAGTGGCGCTCGATTGCCTCGACTGTGCCGCGCACACGCTTGTCTTCGGGGGGCAAGAAACCGGCGAGGGCGATCATGAGAAGGCTCGCATCGAGTTCTTTTCTGCCATAGCTCTGCGTGAAAGCGCCCTGCTCCGGATCGAATCCCTTCGCGCAAACATCGTCGTGAATGCGCTGGCGCAGGCGCCGCCAATGATCAAGCGGCCCGACGAAGCCAAATTCCTCGATGCTCTTGACAGCGCGATCGAACGCGACCCAGGCCATGATTTTCGAATAAGTGAAATGCCGCCGTGGCCCGCGCACCTCCCAGATACCCTCGTCGGGCAATTCCCAAATCACTTCAAGATGCTTCAAGAGCTCGCATTGAAGCATCCAGTCAGCGGCATCGGTGACGAGCCGCCGCTTGCGGCTCTGATACAAGGCATCGAGAACCTCACCGTAAATATCGAGTTGCAACTGACCGGCCGCCGCATTGCCGACGCGCACTGGTTGCGAGCCCGCGTAGCCGGAAAGCCACGGAAGGTTGCGTTCCGGAATATAGCGCTCGCCGCCTACGCCATAGAGAATTTGTACCAGCGCTGGCTCACCGCCGAGTGCTCGGATCAGCCATGCACGCCATCGCATCGCCTCATGAGCATAGCCCCCGTTCATCAGCGCGAGCAAAGTGAAGGTCGCGTCGCGCAGCCAGCAGTATCGGTAGTCCCAGTTGCGGGAGCCGCCCAATTGCTCCGGCAGCGAAGTGGTCGGCGCCGCGATGATGCCGCCGCTTGACTGAAAAATGAGTGCGCGCAGCGTAAGCAAGGAGCGGATCACGACTTCCGACCATTGCCCCGCGACTGCGAATGGCTGCGACCAGGCGGTCCAGTTCCGTTCGGTTTGTTCGAGCGCTTGGTAAGGATCGATGAAGCCGGGAACACTTTCGTAGGAAACGCCATGGCTCAGCGTAAAATCGGTCGTTTCCCCGGCGGCAACGGTGAACTCGGCGACATGGGTGCGGCCTCTCGGGCGAAGTCTTTCCGCCGTGCGCAGGACCAGGCGGTCCGGTCCCGCGACCGCCCTCAGACTTCCGTCGTCGTACCGGCGCACCCATGGCACGACCGCGCCATAACCAAAACGGATTATGAGCTCGGTACGCAGTTTGACATTGCCTTTTATGCCGCGCACCAGGCGGATGAGATGCGAGCCTTGGACTTTCACGGGCATGAAATCGGTGACAATGGCAACGCCGTCGGCCGTCTCGATCGTGGTTTCGAGAATCAACGTGTGGCCGCGATAGGCGCGGGTCACTTTAGCGCTCGGATCGGTGGGCGCGATCGACCATCGGCCATTGCCCGTTGTGCCGAGGAGATTGGCGAAACAGGCCGGAGAATCGAAGCGCGGCCAGCAAAGCCAATCGACGGAAAGGTCGCGCCCGATGAGCGCCGCCGTCTCGCCATCGCCGATGATCGCATAGTCTTCGATATTCTGCGTCATGCGCCAGCCTCAGACGTCAGGATTGGAACCGAACCCTACCTTAGCACCTGCACCCTCTTCCCGGGGAGCCCATGAAGCGGCCGTCTCGAAAGGCGCGCCGCACAGGTGCAGTGGCGCCATTGTACTTCGAGTACAACGTTCCGGATGAAGGCTTTCGCGTGGGCTCAACGCTGTTACGCGATCCCATGAGGTCTTCCCGCGCTGGATTGCTAACCCCTTTATGCCACGAAAAGGAAGGGATTCCCATTTGACTGGTCATCATCCGGTTAACTGGCCAACCGCCGAGATGATGGTGGCGAGGCGATCGTCACTTGCTGAGGAAGCGTCATCGCCAATCTGAAGAGTTCCGCAGCACAGCTCGCGCCGGCATGCGCGTTCAGAAAATTGGGCGGCTCTTGCCCTTCCGCGCGCGAGTCCCGCCCTTTCCCGCGCTCGAACGTGGTTTGGCTTCGCCGCCGCCGAAATTATGCGGTCCCATCTCGGCATCGGTTGGTTTGTGCGGCCGGCTCAAGGGAACATTAGCGGCGCCGCCATATTTGCGTTCGCCTGCAAAAGCCCCCGCCTCCGCCTCTATATCGCGCTGGCGCGCCAGCGGATCGCCGGCAATCGCAAGTTCGACCGCGTTTAGGCGCTTCAACTCGTCGCGATATCGAGCCGCCTCCTCGAAGTCGAGATTGGCGGCGGCGTCGCGCATGCGCTTTTCGAGATCGGCAATCGTCGCCTTGAAATTATGTCCGGCGAGAATTTCCGGCGTACTAAATCCAGCATCGGCGGTGACATGGTCCTGCTCATAGACCGAGCCCAAAATATCCGCAATGCCGCGTTTGATCGAGGCCGGCGTAATCCCATGCGCGGTGTTATAGGACTGTTGTCTTTCCCTCCTGCGGCTGGTCTCGGAAATCGCCCGCGCGATCGACCCCGTCTCGCGATCGGCATAAAGGATCACCTTGCCATCGACATTGCGGGCGGCACGGCCAATTGTCTGAATCAAGGACGTCTCACTGCGCAAAAACCCTTCCTTGTCGGCATCGAGGATGGCGACAAGGCCGCATTCCGGAATGTCCAGCCCCTCGCGCAAAAGATTGATCCCGACGAGCACGTCGAAAGCGCCGAGCCGCAGGTCGCGGATGATTTCGATTCGCTCGATGGTGTCGATGTCGGAGTGCATGTAGCGCACCCGCACGGCGTGTTCATGCAGATATTCCGTGAGATCCTCCGCCATGCGCTTGGTGAGCACGGTGACGAGGGCGCGGTAGCCCTTTGCCGCCACTTCGCGCACCTCGCCGACAAGGTCATCCACCTGCGCGCGGGCGGGCCGAACCTCGACCGGCGGATCGATGAGCCCGGTCGGCCGGATGACCTGCTCGACGAAAACACCGCCCGTGCGCTCCATTTCCCAACGGCCTGGCGTCGCCGAAACATGGATCGATTGCGGCCGCATCGCGTCCCATTCCTCGAACCGCAAAGGCCTGTTGTCGAGGCAGGACGGCAGCCGGAACCCGTATTCGGCGAGCGTCGCCTTGCGCCGGAAGTCACCGCGGTACATGCCGCCAATCTGCGGAATCGTGACATGCGATTCGTCGGTGAAAACAAGCGAATTATCGGACAAATATTCAAAGAGGGTTGGCGGCGGCTCGCCGGGAAGCCTGCCGGTCAAATAGCGCGAATAATTCTCG
>DATBQJ010000221.1:0-5339 GCA_036560885.1 Methylocella sp. | reverse complement strand
TCTTAAGCTAGGCTTAGTGAAGGTGTTTGACAGATGGCAAACTGGTCTCAGTGCCTGGATCGCCGTCTAAACTGGGCTTCTTTAAATCCAGAGCTTGAATATTTCGATGCGCCGTCAAACTGTGTTTTTGTCGTTGATAGTACCGAGTATATTAGGTAGAAAAATTTTCTACTGTTGACCGGGAGCAATCATGCTTGATCGTATTGTCAGTTACGTGGACCCGATAACAACGGCCATCGTTGTAGGTTTAGTTGTTTATTGGATGTGGCGCCGCTTTAAGGCGTGAGATATATGGTTGGATTGAGCATTGGACCTGAGTTGCCGCCGATCCATTGGATCAAGCGTCATCATTCACACGAACGGTATTGAAAGCGTATGGGCGCTCGTAGGCAGAAAATTCAGCACATATTTGAAGGGTCTCAATAGGTGAGGTGCCTACGTCCGTTGCTCAGCTAGCTATATCAATCATCGTTCTGCCTCAACTTGAGGGTCCTAGCCGCTAAGGCTAGCAGCCCGCTTTCAGGCGGCAATTATCTCCGGTAGTAAAGGCTGATACTGGTTAAGAATGATCTGTCTTTCGAGGGAGTGGACTAGTTTGGTGCTGAAACGAGTCTGTCGGCCGTGACCCATACCCTTGATCAGCTGGAATCTCTGTCGATAATTTAAAAAATGTAACCTGACATGGCCTATCGTCAATTGGCATAAGTTCAATGTGGAGAGGACCGCTATTGCGAATCTCTAAAGTTATTTGCCCATCCCACCCAGGTTGGAGCCATGGTGCGGTTTCATGCATGGATAACCCAACTCGCGCGTAAGTGCTTCTGCCCTCCACCCTAGCTATAAGATTTCTTGGTATCCAAATATGTTCATATGTCTGAGCAAGAATGAATTCACCAGGCTCTATACAGTAAGATTTTCGCTTTCCGAAACCATCCTTTAGAGGAAAGGTTTCTTCAACCCATAATCCTGTATCTGAGATTTGCGTTATACCTTTTGCTAATAGAATCTTCACATCAGAATTTTTGAATTTCGTGAATTTAAACCCGAGCCGAAGGTCTATAGATGCATCACCCAATTGTCGCTCATCGATCTGAGGCGAAAATCTAATTTCGCCCCGGTCAATAGCGTCCTGAATCTCAGGCCGCAATAATATCATTTTATGCGGCGATCGTTCGGTGTGTCGGAACGCTAGCTATCCCGTTAGTAGTAAAGAATGAGCCAAGAATCCAGACCTCAATAGAGTCCGGATTAATACGACGAACTTTCGCACGAACTTCCCATCCATTACCAACATTTCTGAGCTCAGTGTCGCGAACAAACCCTGAGATTGCTCCATCAGTGGTTTCAATCGTCACAAGAAGTTCTTCTGAGAATGGCCCAGGCTGAACCTCACATTTGACGCCAATAAAATCGCCAATTTTGAATGTCATGCTTCCTCCATACAGTCCCAAGCATGAAATCTGAGCTCAATGTTAGGCCATAGCTGAACTGAATGATCCAACATATTTTGGAACAATGCAAGAACATACGTAACAAATTATTAATGGGTCAAGCACGTATATAGGTCCCCTTTCATATCATTTGTGTTCGCCGCATGATACGACTCGGCTAGCTTTGCAACCCGAGCGCCGCCTTCACCCGACGCGAATAGCCATAAAGATCGTCGCGCAATTGCAACGTGCCCGATTCATCGACGAAGGCGGTGAAATATTCGAGATGGACAGGCAGGGGTTTTGGCAAATTGACATAGCGCTCCTTGCCGCCGATCAGGCTTTTCACCCGCTGCTCGCTCCAGCCTTGGCCCAGCACCGTTTCGGCGAAACGGAACGGGTCGTCGACACGCACGCAGCCATGGCTGAACGCCCGCTTTGCCGAGGCAAACAGCTTGCGCATGGGCGTATCGTGCATATAGACGGCAAAATCGTTCGGAAACACGAATTTGATCCGACCCAACGCATTCCGCTCGCCGGGCGGCTGGCGCACGACAAGATGGCCAGCGCGTGACGATACCTGGTAGCCGAGGCGGTAGAGATAATTGGGATCGGCGGCAAGGCGGGGGAGCATCTCCTTACGGATAATCGATTGCGGCACGTTCCAAGCGGGATTGACGATCAGAAATTTCATCGTGTTGGAAAACACCGGCGTCGGGGTGTCCTCCTTACCGACGACGACGCGATTGCGCTCGATCACTTCTCCTTTGTTTATGACGACCGCCTCAAAATCAGGGATATTCACTTCGATACGGGTATCGCCCATGTCGCGCGGCATCCACCGCCAGCGCTCCATATTGGCGAGGATTTCGGCTTCGAGACTCGAAGGGCCGCCGGAGAAGGCCGCGACGGTGCGCGCGGTCAAATTGCCCGAGGCCGGCAGTCCATTGGCTTTCTGGAAACCGGCGACCGCCGTCGCGTCCTTCGTGTCGTAGATCGAGTCTTCGACCGCTGCCGCGTCGTCGAGGCTCAACCGCGCGCGAAGCAGAGGAACGCGCGGATCGCGCATGCCGGGGCGGAGAACGGGACCCGGAGGAATTGCAGGGTCGCGCCCGGCCACGCCGTGCCCCCCGCGCAATTGAAGAAGTTTTTCGCGCAGCGCCTCATAGCCCCTCTGCGGCGGATTGAACCGGCGCAATTCTTCGCCGGCATCGCCCCCGGCGCTCGCGACACGCGCCAATATGACGGCGGGATCGGCCACTTCCGGTTCGACCCCGATCAAGCGCGAAATCATGCGCGGATCAACCCGGCTGCCGCTCGCCTGACGGCCGTAGGCCACAACTGCATCGCTAAGAGCGAGATCGGCGCTCGCGATTTCCTCATCGGTGGCGGGCGAAAAGGTTTGCGGAAATCCGTTGACATCGAGCCCATCGTCGGCGGCGTGTTTCAGCCGTTCGATCGTCGGGGCAACCGCGGCGTTGGCCGTGCTGCCGTTAAACCAGAGCGGGGCGAAATCGCGCGAGGCGTAAAAGGCGGCAATCGCCTCGCGTTCCCTGCGCTTTGCGAGGGCGGGACCCGGCAAACCGGAACGCGCCTCAAGCGCGGCTTTGAGCGCCGCGTTGACCGGAGGCAGAGCAGGTTCGGGGATTTGAACGGACTCTCCGGGGGTGGCGCCGCCCGCATCCGGCGGCACGGGTTTGGCTTCGCTGGGCGCGGGCGCCGCACCATCCCCAGGTTCAGTTTGAGTCTGCGGCACTGGTTCCGACAAAGGTAAGCCATGTGCGGGTGCCATAGCCATGAAATCGGGCTCGCCTTCTCCGGACACATTGCCGGGTGGCGCGGGCCCCCCGAGTGGCGGGGCGAGGAGTGCGTCCCCCGCGGGTGCGGGCGAACCCGCAAGGCAAAGCAGCAGCGCCAGAGCACCCGAAATTCCCGTCCCCCGCCACGGCGCACGCATCGTCTTGCCTTTCAACTTTCCGGTTGCACCGCAGCGCGCGCGCTGCACTGCCCCCAACATAACGCGCGAACCGGCCCGCGCGACGGCACGAAAAATAAATTTTTACGGCGCGGCAAAGCCGCCACTCCATGCTTTCCCGGATTACGCTCTCATGGCATGCGCCGCGGGAGCGGGCTCCAAATCATGTTCCTTCAACAAATCATGTTGTTTCAGTTTGCGATAGAGCGTCGAGCGGCCGATCCCGAGCTTGCGCGCCACTGCCGACATCTGGCCGCGGTAATGGACGAGCGCGAATTTTATCGCTTCGGCTTCCAATCGATCGAGGTGGCGCGCATGGCCGTTTTCGTCAAGGAGCGAGAGGACATTGGGATCGCGCACCTCGACGCGGACAAACTCTTTCGCGGCTTGCGCCTGCCGCGCGGGGACCGGCGCGGCGGGGATGCGAACATCGAAACCCTCGACCCTCGCCGCGATTTGCGGAAACTCGGCGACCGTCAGCTCGCCGCCGTCGGCGAGCGCAACGGCGCGAAAGGTGGCGTTTTCCAATTGCCTCACATTGCCCGGCCAATCGTAGGCGCCGAGCAAGGCGAGCGCCTCGGCGCCGATCCCGCGAATTGGCTTTCCTTCCGCGGCGGCGAATCGTGCGCAAAACCGGCGCGCGAGACTGGCGACATCGTCGCGCCGGGCACGCAGCGGCGGGACGGTAATTGGAAACACATTGATTCGGTAATATAGGTCGTCGCGAAAGCCGCCGTGTTTAACCAGTTCGATCAAATTTCGATTGGCCGCGAAAATCAGGCGAACATCGGCTTTGACCGGGCGCTTCGCTCCGGCGAGATGGACCTCGCCGTCTTGAAGGATGCGCAAAAGCCTCCCTTGCGCCTCGATCGGCAACTCGCAGATCCGGTCGAAAAAAAGCGTGCCGCCCTGCGCCTCGGCGTATTTGCCAGCGGTTTTGCCCCCTTGGGGCTTGGAAATCGCTCCCCGTTCGCTGCCAAACAGCGTCGATTCGAGGTCGTCCGGCGGGGCGCCGCAATTGAAGGTCACGAACGCGCCTCCGCGCCGGCCCGAAGCTCCGTGGATTGCGCGCGCGAAAGTTTCCTTGCCGGTGCCGGGCTCGCCTTCGAGAAGCACGGGGATGGCCAATTTCGATGCTCGCTCGCCCTGTCGGACGGCGCGAGCCATTTCCGCGCTGTCGCCCGCGAGGTCCTTGAACGCCAAGGTCCCAAGGGCCCGTCCGGTCAAAAAGCTCACTTCTTCCGCGAGACAGGCAGCGGCGAGTGCGTTCTTGATCGCGACTTGCAGCCGCTCCGGACCAACCGGCTTCACCACGAAATCATGAGCCCCCAGACGCATTGCCGGGATGGCCGATTCGACCGTTGCCGGCGAAATCTGCACGATAATTGGACGTTTTTCGCTTCGCTCCTGCAACTTGGAAAGCACCGCCATGCCGTCTAAGTTTGGCGTGACAAGATCGAGAATAATGAGATCGACGGGCGCCGCGCCGGAAATTTGCAGGCGGGCGAGCACCGCTACGCCGCTTTCGACGGTCTCGGCCCGGTAGCCAAATTGATGGACCAACGTTTCGAGGAGCCGCCGCTGCACGGGATCGTCGCTGGCGATCAGGATTTTGGGGGACATGCGGCCTCGCTAATGGTCTGGGTCTGACGATTGGCGCCCAAGCGCTGGGGGAAGCCGGCTCACAAAATCAAACGGCGAAAGTGCACCGCTTGCTGCATCGTGCCCGATTACGGTAAATGCAACGTTAATAGGCGGCGGCCGCCACCGTTCCGGCCTGCGTTTCTTCTATTGCACGAAGGGTGCGGCACCGTTTAATCCGACAAATTTTCAACACAAAAGCGCCGCAGAGAGCAGATGGCAAAGTCGGCGTGGAGCAATAATACCTTGCCCGCCGCATGCTAAACCCCGGCGTCCGCCCGGGCGGGCAGGTC
>DATBQJ010000220.1:0-21826 GCA_036560885.1 Methylocella sp. | reverse complement strand
CCGCAGCTATGACAGGGCCGAGTTTATCTACAATCCCCTGCATTACCTCGCCTTGCTGGAACAAAAGAGCAAGGCGCTCGATCAAGCCGCGCCGTTCGACGAATGGGTCTTCGCCGAGTGCATCCATCGGCTGCGGCGGTTAATGGAAGCGCGCATGGGCAACCCCGGTCGCCGCGAGTTCATTCAGGTGCTGCGATTGATGGAGGACTTTCGCCAACATCAGGTCGAGCAGGCTGTCGCAGACGCGCTGCGTCTGGGTGCCATCAGCTTCGACGCGGTGAAGATGCTGCTGCTCGCCAGATTGGAGAACCGGCCAGCCCGGCTCGATCTGACATTCTACCCTGGCAGGGCGTCCCGCGCCTTGTCCGCGCTAGCAGCGTTTATTGGCTCGCTCAGGCAGTGCCTCGCCATAAGCTCAACAAAGGTCTCGCCGCTCGCTTCGAGCATGGCTATCTGCCCAGTGAAATTCTGCCAGCGCGTCACGGCAACATCGACATAGGCCGGATGCAGCTCGACCGCATGGCAGGCGCGGCCGGTCATCTCCGCCGCGATTATCGTCGTCCCGCTGCCAGCGAATGGCTCGTAGACCGCCTGGCCGGGAGAGGAGTTGTTCTCGATCGGCCGCTTCATGCACTCGACGGGCTTTTGCGTGCTGTGGCCGGTCTCGGATTTTTGCGGTTTGTCGATGTGCCACACGCTCGTTTGCTTGTGACCGCCGCACCAGTGTCCCGTGGAACCCTCGCGGACAGCATACCAGCACGGCTCGTGCTGGAAATGATAATGCCCGCGGCTAATTGCGAAGTTATTTTTGGCCCAAATTATCTGCGCGCGCAGGGCAAAACCTGCCTCTTCGAGGGATTCCTTCGATTCTCCCACACGCATGGCCGCGTGCCACACATAGGCAACGTCGCCAGGAAACAACACCCACGCTTCGCGCCAATCGGCCTTCCCGTCATTTTCGACCTTCCCCTTGGCATGGACACCGAGAGATAATCGCTTGCCGTTTGCGGTCCTAACGTGCCCTCGCCACGTCGCGTCATACTCGACCCCATACGGCGGATCGGTCACCATCAGATGCGGCTTGACGCCGGCCAAAGCCTTATCGACCACGAGTGAATCGGTGCAGTCGCCGCAAACCAGCCGATGCTTGCCGAGCAGCCAGACATCACCGAGCATACTGACCGGAACGACCGGTGCCTCCGGCGCTTCGTCCGGGTCAGTCAACCCAGCATTCTTGTCGAACGTCAGCGCCGCTATTTCGTCGGCGCTAAAGCCGATCAACCCAAGATTGAAGCCGGTACCTCGCAGGTCGTCGATCTCGACGCGCAGCATGGCGTCGTCCCAGCCGGCGTTCAGCGCCAGCTTGTTGTCCGCTAGCACATAGGCGCGCTTCTGCGCCGCCGTCCAGCCTGCCGCGACCATGACCGGGATTTCGGCTATCCCAAGTTTGTGCGCCGCAAGCACGCGGCCATGCCCGGCGATAATCCCGTCTGCCTCATCGACCAGCACGGGAACCGTCCAGCCCCATTCGCGGATCGACGCCGCGATCTGATCAATTTGCTCGGGGCTGTGCATCCTCGCATTGCGGGCGTAGGCCACAAGCGACGTAATCGATCGGCGCTCAACTTTGTCTGCCGCCCAGGGAATGCTTGCCGAGTAAGCCAAAGCTTAACCCCTATTGACTATGCGCGGCGTTGCGCGCGGTTGGATCAACACTAAACTTCCTGTTGGCCCCCTCGGCCGCCTGGCACATCATGTTCGCCGCAACGGGGGACTCGGCGCGTTGCACACAGCGACACGAGAGAATCCGTCATCATGAATAGCTTCTTGTAAAACGCATCAACCGCTTTAAAATCGTTCCATCTGTCATTGCCATCGGCTTGCTCCTTCCGTTAGGCGACTCTTAACGAACGAGAGTCCTCTTCGAACGCGACCGCGATTGTCGTCATAATCGCACAGCGCAGCGGATCCTCGATGTTTTCTCCAGCGCGAAAATCGAGGGCCGCCCCGAACGGCAGGCACTGCGCTTTTTCATGGGCGAGTGGCCCGAGCTTCACGAGGCCGCGATCTATCATCCATGCGGCGGACAATAACTGCAATTCAGGCAGACGCCCGTCGATAATCTCGATCGCGCGGCACCCGTTGAACGACCCACCTGCAGCAAACCCCTCGGGGACAATCGCGAGGATTCCATTTCTGCAACTGCACGCGAACTGCGCGAAATTCGTCAGCCCATTAAGCGTGGAACAGTGAAGCGGTTCCCGCTCGAAGTCTAAAATTACCAACTGGCCGTCAAACGTTTTCACTGCGCGGACCGCTGCACACATTCCCGCCATATCCAAACACATCGTGGCCATGAAGATGGAGCCAACGTCTGGAACTTTAACCGGCCTGCCCGCGTCCAGCATGTCGGATTGCATGACCAGCGCCGGCCGCCGATCGAGATCCAACCCCACAAGCGCACCTGCAACAACGTTCGCCAAATCATCATGGCCGCCAGGCGTGTGATCAACCGTGTCCCGGCCAGATCGAGCCGTCCGCCGTTCCAGCCCAACCAGTTGAGCCGTCAGGCGCGGATTATCGAGCAACTCAACCCGCTTGGCGTTCAGCAGCGGCAAGAGATCGCAGTACACATCGCTTTTCGGCCTAGCCGACTGCTCGAACGCGATCCCATGCTCGGCAAACCGAGCCGCCGGCCACAAACCCGCATAGCGATCGCCGATAACCCGGCTAACACCAAAACGCCTAAGAACCGCCGTGCACGCGGATACAGCAACCTCGGGATCAAAAGGCGGCCTGACTTCGAGAACCACATCAAGGACACAGATTGCACCATCCCGGAGGTGGGCGACCGCGAGGGTCATCGCATCGTTGACGCCGCCGCTCGGATCGCAAAACGCCGCATACTTCACGCCGGGCTCTGGCGGTAGCTCGCTCCGGCCCCAACAAACAACCGCATCGACGGCTTCGCGAGTGATATAATCGGCAAGATCGTCGCGGAACTCAGCGCCATATTCCGCACGCGCGGCCTCGGGATCGGAATCATACGCCTCGGCGATTATAGCCGGGTCAATCTTAGGATTCATCGTCGCCGTGTTGGCCTTCCAAACCAACACGCGCGCATCATCCTTGCCGAAATGCCGGCGAAAGGCCGCATAGAGCTCTCCGCGCTTCGCATACGGCGACGAAGCCAACATGAGTATTGAACCGGGGATCGAAGCCATGCCTGGCCTCAGGGCGCGCATGATCTCAATGTCCGGGTTGGCACTGCTTTCGTCGCTGCGCCAAAACGCGACTTCATCGGCCAAAACTGCTGCGAATGAATAACCCCTGGACGTCCGAAAACTAGCCGTCGCAACTTCGATCACGACGCGATTTGATAAGACTATGCTCTCTTGGTTCTCGTCGAGAACCATCGGCTTGAACAGTGGGATGGCTTTCAACAAGCCACTGATGTAGCGAAATATCGACCGCGCCTGCGGGCGATTCGCTGCCAGCACCGCAATCGTCGCAACCTCGCCCGGCGCAAGATAAGGCGCGTAGTCCCGGAAGCAAGCGAGATAAACGGCAATCAGCGCCAAGACGCGAGACTTCCCGCCACGTCGCCCAACAACGAGCGCAGCCTCGCTAATTGGCCCAGCAGGAATCGCAGCGCGCCCCGTGCACTGGCGAAACAGCTTTCGGGAGGCATCGTCCATCGGCAAGCCGAAAGCTGCCGTTAGGAAGGCCCGCCACGCAACCCAGGACGGCCCGCGGAAATGAGGCGCAAACAGGTGCGGATCGTTGAGCGCCTCAATGATGTTCACGGCTGAGCCTTCGTCGCAAGGTAACTTTGCAGCGTCGGCGTCACGTCCTTCGTCTTGCGCTCAAGGCCGAGCCGCTGAAGGCAGCGGCCAAGGCGATCCGTCAGTTGTCCGAACAAGTCGATATCGAAAGCCTTGCCGGAAACAGCGTCCACTTCCATGCACTCGGCTGTGAAACTCAAGGTGGCAGCACGGCGGCATAATTGTTTCTGGCCTTCGCTTAGGCTTTCATGGCCACCAACGTCGCATTCTATTTGCTCAAGGATATCCCTGAACCGGCGAGCGGGTCCGAGACGCCCGTCCATGCCCTCGATAGCGAAAAGCTTTGTCCGGTTTGTCACCGCGCTGCGATGATGCCTGGACATGCCCGCGACCGTCGCACCATTTTGTTCGTTTTCCATGCCACAAACCGCCCGTTTCCTCGCGGATATTAGCTATCTATTGGACAACTACCACGGCGCAAAATAAAATGCAATATATTACAATACGTTACTTAGCTGCACCGCGCTTGTTTGCGCCTTGCTGAGGCGAAGTGCGATTGCGATCGAGTCCAGTGGGATTGACGGCAGGCGATTACATGGAACTTTTTTCGTCGCCGATACACATAAGCTCACGCCGGAGGTACCGGAGGTTCCAGAGGTTCATTCCGCCCTCTCTACTAAGGTGTGTTTTTGATTGCTGGACTGCAAAAACGTCCCCTAGGTTTTCCGTGGGATCAACCTCCGGAACCTCCGGTACCTCCGTCTGGCGATGATCTGTAGCCCGAGTTTGGAGGGCCTTTTGAAGGCACCCACCTGACACCCACCTGGGGCTCACCCATTTTTGCTGTCCCTTTTCACTTCGACCCAAAACCGGCGTTGTTTTGTGTTTGTGTTGACGTAGGTCCTCAGTCTGGCTGTTCCGCACAGGACCTTGGCTGGAGCATCGGAGATGGCCTGGAGATTGTGTGAGATTGATTTTGGTGATGGCGTCCTGGCAAGCCGGGTGGTGCAGAATCGTCGCAGCTCGGCGGTTCCGGGTTCTTCCAAGATACCAAATTCGGCATCTTTGGCGCTTTTTGCCAAATGCCCGTGCAAACTGATGGCCGTAAATTCGTTGCCGCCATAAATGGCGTGCAGTGCTTGAATAACATCGGCTTGTTCGACCGCCTCTTCGTCTTTGGCTTCGGTGTGAGCAAACATTTGCTTGAACGAAATAGGCTGGCCAGACGCATTCTCGACTGCGGATCCGACGAGGTGCCACCATTCCTTGAACCGTGTTTCAGGTGGCCGCCGGCGTTTCAGTTGCGGGTTGCGCAGCAGAATGGTGTAGAGCGCTCTCAGGATTTGGCCGCGATGATCTTGCGTCCATCCGATGGGGTCTTGGTGCTTGAACTCGCGGTTTTCTGGGTCTGGCCTATCCGTCGAGAGGCGAGCTTCGAGGGAACGGGACGCCTGGTCGGATTTCGGGCCGATGTTGTTTCCTGTGAATCCGTGGATTGTATAGGCGGGAGCGATTAGAGTTTTGGTCTCGCCCAACACGCGGTCGGAATAGGTTTCCGCGGTCGACGCCCGCTCAAGGTGTGGGCAGGCGATCATGGTTCCGCGCGGAATGTTATCCCAAACCAGAAACGGCAATGCCTCCAGCAGATAGGCAAAGAGGGCCTTTTTCCTTTCGGCGGGATCAGCCGTCCACGCTGCTGCGGCGGCTTTGGTGCCTGTTACCGAGAGGGCGATCATCATGAGCACGGTCGTTTTGCCTCCGCCGCGCAGGCCAGCGGTGACAAAGAAAAGCGGACGTGCCGGCAATAGAACGCGCTCGATGATGGTCAAGGCGAGCCCGATCAAAACGCATTTCCCTTCGAGGTCTGTCGCGACGTCGCAAAGCCATTCATCAGCTAGAAATTTGAAAGCCTCATCGACTGCGCTTTCCGTGCAGTCCTCCGCTTTCGGGACAAAGGACAAGAGGGCTGGGTCGATACGGAACACGGCGCGGCGCTCCCGGTCGAGACCGTTGCGAGCGAGCAAGGTTCCGTCCGGCAAAACCAATGGCATGGTCAGCGCGGCATGAACGCGAGGCAACTTCGACCGGCGATATTTTAAATAATGGGTGACGAATTTTGCTGGTGGCGCGACCGCGCGCTCGTCTTTTTTAGTTTTTCGAATGAACGAGACATAATCGCCAATTAGGATTTCGAGGCTTTCCCTGTCATGCTTGGTCAAGAGGAGATTTTTCGGCGGAGGAAGACGCGAGTTTTCGTCAGCTTCATCATTCGCGTAGTCCGATGATAGCTCATGCAAGCCTGCGGTCTCGCGGCATTGAATTTCGACGGGCCAGCCGCTGGCATCACGCATGGGAGGCTCTGCGGCGTCGACCATGGAAAGAACGTTTTCCAGCAATTCCATAACCGGCCCAGTCTCCGCGTCGGGGAGGAGCGCGGCAACCCGCTTCTTTCCCGCCAGCGCGTCCGCATCTCCGGCATTCTCATAAATCCGGTGCAGTTCCCGTTCGCCAATGGCGAGTCCCTTGGTCCGCGCCCATTCGGCAATTTCGGGGTCTGTATCGACGAGCAGCGCGTCGCGCATGGCATCATAGGAAAGGCCGGCCGTTTTGAGCGCGGCGCCTTTACGGAAGGCTTTGCCGGAGCGGGATTGATCGTTGCCGGATTCGCTCTTTTGGCTTTCCTTGTGCGCGAACTTTGGCCCTGCGTCCAGGAGCAGCCATTCGAGATCAGCGAGTGAAACTTGCCGGAGAATGTCGGTTGGGCCGATGCTCTCGTCGGTTACGGCGAAATACCGGCGGGTGCGGTACACTTCGATGGCCGGGCAATGCTTGCCGCCGCCATTTTTGAACTGCCGGCCACCCTTGCCGTCGAACAGCCTCTCGATGGCCGGGAGATCGGCGCGCGCGTGGGTAAAGTAAATCTTGGCTCCCGTTCCGCTTGGCGAAACTTCGGTATAAGTCCGGAAACGGTCGATGACTTCCCGCGCCCAATCCTGAATAATTTTTGTGATTGGATCGCGGCAGGTGTCGAGATCGATCCCACAAAGGTTGCAATCGCCGCCGTTGAGCTGCGAAAGTACAATACCTACGCCACCGCGATGTATGACAGCCCAGGTTTCGGCCTCGCCGCGCGTCGCCCAGTTTGCGGAGTTGTCGGTTTTTGCCTTCCGCCCCGTTCGTGGGTCGAAAGGCATTTTGGTTGGATCGCCATCTCTTTGCTCTTCGCGCCAGCCGACCCAGACCGGCAGATGGGCGAGGTTATCCAGGGATATCTCGACGGGGGCGCTCATGCCGCGCTCCGTATCCGTTCAACGGCGAGCCCGATGCTATTCATTGCGGCCCCCACGTCGGGGCGCCGGGCAAGAAATCCTCGATGAACTTAATGGTCCATTTGCTGAATTCTCTTTCGCGGCGCTCTCTCACTTCCGGCGTGGGGGCCGGCTTGCGTCGAGACACCTCGGACCGCATGACCATGTCGGCAAGATCATACCAGTCGAGGTTTTCGGTGCTTAGGATGTACTCAATCGCGCACGCGGCATCCAAAATCTTTTGGTCGGACGGCGAACCAAGGCCCGGGATCAGCCGCTTGAGGACTGAGGGAAGGCGGCGGGTCATCTCACGCCGAGGCGCGGAAGCCCGGCGGCGGCGCTTTTTCGCTTGTGCTGTGGCGGCGTTTGGGCCTACATTAAAACCGTTCGCCAGCAAGCAAACAGCATCTAAAGGGCCACCTTCCCCGCCGGGAGGTGGCCTTTTTGCTTCTAAGGTCATGCCTCACACGACCTCCCGAATCGCGGGGGAAGAGGCCGCCTCCAAAGCGCGCCGCCAAGCCGAGGCGGCTTCTTTCGTAATGAGCGTTCTGCGCCCAACGCGCATGACGCGTGGGCCACGGCCTTCTCGGGCAAGCTTAAAGAAGAGCGCTTCACTGATCCTGTTTCGGAGACAAAACTCCGGGATCGAGAAAGCGTCCTGTTCGTCGGGGTTGTTCATTTGTCCACCTAAGGTTGTTTAAGTGGACTGAACTTTGCCCCTCTTTTTTATCGCACTAAAAGGGGGGTTTGTGCGAAATCCAGTTTAACCGAGCGATTCCCCGCGCTCACGAAGCGCCTTTAGGAGATACTCTCCGCGCGACTTGGACGTGCCATAGATGTCGAGCGTAGCTCTGTAATGCTCCAAAGCATCGTCTGGCACTCCCCTCGCGCCCGGCCCCTCTTTGCACCGTGCCCGCCAGTGTTTCACGGTCTTTCCAGCCACGTCGCCCATGTCTTTTCGTCCCTCGCGGACGGCCCTGGCAACCCTGTCCGCAGCTTGCTCTACCGGCTCGCCTGAATCGACCAATTCGGTAAGTGCCCGGGCTGCAAATCCTTGTACCGCAGCATGCGCAACGCCTTTCCCGGGATTACCCGGCTTCTTGATGACAGGCACGAACAGTTCCGATTGACGCCCGGCGGCGAGATCTACAATTGCCGCATGCAGCCGCATCAGCGGCGCCAGCGCGCCGTCTTCCCTCAGAACTGGGATTGTAGAAAAGCAAGTCAACAGCGCCATTATCATACGTTCGATCGATGTAAGCCCATCGGGCAGATCCTTGTTCGCTGCTCCTATCCGGTCGAGTTCGAAGGCACAGCGCATTGCGGCAATCAAATCGGCGAAATCTTCCGCTAAAATTTGAGGTGGGGGTAAATCTCGCAAGGCAGCTTCACGCCATTTTTTCATAAGCTCCTGGTCCGGCAACGGAAGACCATCGTCATTGAATTGCATGATCATTTCACCCTTATCGAAACAATGTTGGTTTCACCCGCCGTCCCGAAGTCCGGCGCGAACTTGCGGATGGTTTCGGCGATATAAGACGGCGCCAAGTGCGAGTAATGCCGCTCCGTCATTCTCGTGTCGGCATGCCCGAGATTGTGCGCGACGACGTTCAGCGGAACACCGCTCATGACCAAATGCGACGCCGCGGTGTGCCGCAAAATATGAAACCCGGCCGCCGGTTCGATCCGCGCGCGCCGGCAAGCTTCAGCCATAGGCCGGATTTGATGCGACGCTCCCCAGCCTAAGCCATCCGCGTGGGTGAGCATCAAGTTACCCCCAGGGCGGCCCGCCGTCAGTGTCTCGAAAAAGCGCTGGCCTTCGTCGGTGAGGACGACATGCCTCGCTTTGCCGCTCTTGCTCTGGCCAACAAAGACAGTGCCGCTATCCGGGTTGAAGTCGCTGGCGCGCAGACGACCCAGCTCGCTGTACCTGCAACCAGTATGCAACGCGGCACGGACAAGATCGCGGAAATTCCCTTGCGCGGAATTGATCAGCCGGGTGACTTCGTCTTTTGTGAAATAACGAAGCCGCGGCGCGTCGACCCCGCGAAACGGCTTGACGGTCCGCCAGGGGACGTCCGATGCAACCTTGCCATCGCGGAAAGCCTGATTTAACGCCGCTCTCAAGATCGTCAGCACGCGATTTGCACTCGCCCGGCGCTGCCGTATCGTATCGCCGTCGTGGCCGTCCTGGGCCTTCCCGGCCATGCCCGTAAGCCATTTGGAAATGGTGTCGCGGGTCAGGTCGGCGACCGGCACGTCTCCAAGCGCCGGGAGGATATGCCGCCGCGCCCGGCCGCGAGCGTCGATCAAGGATTTTGATCCTTCATGATCGAGGCGCTCGAAATAGGAGACCATTGCCGCAGCGACGGTGAACGGACCGCGCGGCGACTCTGGCGCCTTGGCAAGCAAAGCGACCTCCCGCGCCTTCCGCTGGGCTTGAAAGAAGTCGAGAGTCTCGACGCCGTTAGAGGCCGAATGATCGTCAGCGGCACCGATCGTCTCGACGCGATAGGTTTCCTTGCCAAGATACCGGCGCAAGACCCATTTTCCGCCAGCCAGCCCCTTGCGATAACCAAGATGCAATCCTGGATCGATCGCGCGCCAATAGGGCTTGCCGGAATGCTTGAGCTTTGCCCGCGCGGCCGGGCTATCTAGCTTGCGTTCGCGCACCGTTTTTGCCACGGCGAAAACTCCCTTTGTCCAATGCTTGTCCAATATAGTGTCATAGAGTTTGGTGTACAAGCGTTACGTCAGGGAAAGTCAAGATATGTAAAATCAATCGGTTAAGAAAGCCTGGAATAGCCGGGTGAAGCGAGTTTCGGCCCTTTCACGGCGAAAACAGGGGTTCGATTCCCCTTGGGCGCGCCAATGAAATCAAGATGTTATATGATCAATTTGTCTGACGCGGCTAAATACACGGAAATTATACAGAGAATACGCCCCTAGAGCGGCGGATGCTCAGCTGAATTCGTATCCGGCGGCGGTGAAGTAGTTTTGGCATTCTGCAGGCTCGAAAAGATTGCAGATATGCCCGGTCTCCTGCCAGAGGGCATCGATGGTTCTGACGGCCTTTGCGCGCAGATGCGCTTTAAGCTTTGCGAAAGCCATTTCGATCGGATCGAGATCGGGGCTGTAGGCGGCAGGAACAAGATCCAGGCACCCCTTGCCTTGATGGCGTTCTCCGCGGCCTTGCTCTTGTGGGCGGCCAAATTATCCATGATGATGACATCTAGTGCCGGGCTGGGTGTATTTTCGATTTTGTGGCTAAACTGTTGCGTTGAGAAACCTATGGAGTTAACGGCGCTTAAAGCGATCGTTTGGAGGATAGGATAAGTCGATCTTGCAGAACCCTTCACCAAAATCCAGGGATATAAATAGGCGGTTTTTGAGCCCGATTAATTTCCGTTGCTTCGCGGCATGCCGGCACGAAGAGCAGGGTTGCATTGATGCCAGAGCTAGCTACGCCTTCATTTGCCGGCATCACAGCGGTCCGGCGTCTTTGAGGCAGGAACCGCCTATCGCGCCCGCATATTCCCTATTCTACAACTAAAAATTCCCGGTTCAGAGGGAAGCAATTCCCTGTTCCTTTGCACCGGGAATTCCGCGCAACGGTTTGAATTTGTACCCTAATCCGACGCGAGAACTGGCAAAAATGCCGCCGATTTCTCAAAATTCCCTGTATTTTCCCTGTTTAAGCACGGAATTTGGGTGCAGAAACGTGTTCGCTCCCGACTGCGTCATCCGCCAACCTTAGCCTTCCGATTCGCTGCTTGCCAACGGTGCGTTCGGCAGGGTGACGCCGAACATCTCTTCAATGCGGCGTTTCAGATCGATGCACCGCCACCGCACCACGCCATCTTTTTCGGTATTGGGGACTTTCTCGACGAGAGCGGTAACTTCGGCTTTCTGCTCTGCCGTCAGCCGGGATGGCCGGCCCGGCGCCTTGCGATTTTCAAGCCCCGCCAAACCTCCGGCATTGTAGCGATGCACCCAGTCGCGCAGCGTCTGGCGGTCCATGCCGCAGGTCTCGGCCGCCGTTTTGCGGTCATTGCCCTCAAAGCACCTAGGCGATTGCCAGCATCCGCCGTGCTGCCTTTGCGTCGCGGGCCTTTGTGCCGCCGCCTGGCAGGCTCGCAAGACTCGCTAGGAAATTCCGGCGCAACGGCATAATAAAGCCCGGCACCAGATTAGAGGTTCCCAAGAATTTTCTTCAGCTCCGTTTTGAGCAATGGGGCTAACTCCGGATCGATGAGGGCGAAGGCCACATTGGCGACTAGAAAGCCAAGCTTCGCCCCGCAATCATGGGTCACGCCATCGAAGCGCACGCCGTGAAACTGTTGGCTCCCGGCGAGCGCCTTCATGCCGTCGGTGAGCTGAATTTCGCCCCCCGAGCCTTTCTCGCCCTTTTCAAGAAGCGAGAAAATTTCCGGGCTGAGCACATAGCGGCCGGAGATGATAAGATTTGAGGGCGCCGAGCCTTTCCGCGGCTTCTCGACCATTCCGGTGATCTCGAACGTCGGGCCAAAATCTTTGCCGATGGAGACGACCCCATAGCGATGGGTTTCCTCCGGCTGCACTTCCTCGACCGCGATAATATTGCCGCCATGTTTTTCGTAGGCCGCGATGCATTGGGCGAGGCAGCGGCCTCGCCCCGCCGCCATTGTCACCATATCGGGAAGCAGCACCGCGAATGGCTCGTCGCCGACGATCTCGCGGGCGCACCACACCGCATGGCCAAGGCCGAGCGGCTCCTGCTGGCGGGTGAAACTCGCCGCGCCGGCCGCCGGAAGATCGGCCCTGAGAGCCTGCAACTCCTTGAGCTTGCCGCGCTTTTGAAGAGTCTCCTCAAGCTCATAAGCAATGTCGAAATGATCCTCTATGACCGCCTTGTTGCGGCCCGTGACGAAAATAAAATGCTCGATTCCGGCCTCGCACGCTTCATCCACCACATGCTGGAGGACGGGACGATCGACGACGGTCAGCATTTCCTTCGGGATCGATTTGGTGGCTGGAAGAAAGCGTGTGCCTAAACCTGCGACAGGAAAAACAGCCTTGCGTATGCGTTTCGTCATCAATTCCCCAGAAGTAATAGGTGGCGTTTGGGACAGGAGGATCGCGCAGAATTGTAGCACAAGGGTGACGATATTTCGTTCCTTTTGCCCGCCCGAAAGGAGGCGGAAAGCCGCAGAGCGCGATCTGAGACAGGCGATGACCGCCGAACGTTGCTCGCTCGGCTCACGGCGCCATTAAAAGCGCGCTTCGCGAGCGGTGTGCTCCCGAGCAGCGACACTACTGCCGGAGGCGCGACCCTTCCCGGCGCGCCAGCTGTTCGGGGCAGGGATTTCCGGCGACAGCTGAGCAGGAAGTCGATGCTTCGACAGGCAAAACAGGAGCAATTGATCCTGGGCCGGGTTCCATAATCGCGTCTATGGCCACCCGATCGTCCGGAGTGGGCAGCGGCACCGATCAACTCTATGGCAGCAAGTTTTTTCCCCGGCATGCGGTTTGCGTAAACTCCGGGCGCAACTCTGTATTAATCTAACGCGTATTGAATGGAAACAGCAAAAAACCGCTCGTAACAATAAGTTGGGGCAGGTCGTTACGCGCAAGCGCGGCAAAGATTCGGGACCCGCTTCGGCTGAGATACCGGCACGGAGGTATGGCCATGGCCGTAACCAAAAGGATCGAAACAAATAAGGCGTCGCCTGATTTTATCAAACAGCTCGCGGGATATGGGCTTGCGACCGCGCGTATACTCTATCATTTGCCGGATTACCCGCGTCTGTTGCAGACCTATATTTGGCAAGACTATGACCTTGCGCCGGAGTTTCCGGTCCTGATCAAATTTTTGGGATTCTGGCGCGAAAAGCTCGATGGGCCGCTGCATAGCGTGGTGGTGGGACATTCGAAGCTCATCAAGCCCGCCGAGATCAAAACGCTCGACGGGGAATTTTGGCTGCATTGAGAGAGCGGCCTGATCAAACGCAACCCTATGATAGGGTCGCGCTCTAGCTTGCCTGGCAGTTCCCGACCCGCCTGCCGCAAAAACCTTTCAAACGCTAGTCCAGCCCTGTAGTCATGGGCCATGACCACTCTTCGGCCAGAGTTTGCCGCTTCCCCAGGGATCACGCGCGTTACCGCCCGCGCGCTGCTTCTCGGCGACCGGATTGAGGCGGCCGGGCTTGAACGGTCCGACATGATCTCTTCGACGCCGCTCGCCTTTCACGCCGGTGCGTGTGGCTTCGTCGCGCTTTACCGTTTCGGCGTCGCGGTCATGATTGGGCTGTCGCCGCTCGAAGAAGATGGAGTGCTCCAACAAGTCAAACTGCGGGTTTCGGGACCGCATGAACATATCGACGACGAATCCGCCATTCTCGAAATCTCGCCCGAGCACGATGACAAGGTTCCGCCCGGCGGGGCGATTGCCATGAAGGATCTTTCGCCGCAACGTCTTCTCGTCGTCGCCGACGCGCTCGCCAAGAGCGTCTCGCTCGGCCGCGACGAACGCGAAGTCAATGCCGTGTTCGATATTATCGAGCCTTTCGCAGCGCAACTCGCCCGAAACGGCCGGCCACCCTGGAAGCGCCGCTCGATGCTGAAATTGATCGGTCAGACGCTCCTTGTCCAACATCGCGTTTCGGGCCGGGTTGCGGTCGAGGAAAAACCCGATGTGCTGTGGGACCGGCCCGATCTGGAGCGGCTCTATGCTCGCCTCGAGGACGAATACGAACTCAAGGAGCGCGCCGGGACCTTGAAGCGCAAGCTCGATACGATCGTTGAAACCGCACGCACGCTCACCGATATGATCGACGCCGATCGCGCGACAAGGCTCGAAGCAACGGTAGTGATATTGATCATCGCCGAAATTCTGCTCACCATAGGCCAGATTATTTTCGGGCGGCATTGAGGCCGGCACATGCGGCCAATGCCTGCGCCTCGGCCTCTTGCGCGGTCGCCCATCGAAACGCAACGAGCTGATGCCGCGCGAACGTCAATTGCCGTTTGGCGTAGCGGCCGGTATCCCGCTTGGCGAGATTAGCCGCGTCTTTCAAAGATATTTCACTATTCAAATAGGCGATGAGATGCGGCACGCCATGCGCGCGCATGACGGGCAGCGCGGAGTCGAGGCGGCGCTCGCGAAGCACCGCTGCCTCTTGCAATGCGCCGGCTTGGAGCATGCCCTCGAACCGTGCGTCGATCCGTGCCTTCAAGGCCTCTCTTTCTATCGCGAGGAATACCGCGAAAACTTCTTTCGCATCGAGAAGCGGCGGCGTCCGCGTGGCATGAAATGATACGAGGCTTTTCCCTGTCGCCTCAAAAACTTCGAGCGCGCGCACAATGCGCTGCGGATCGCTCGGCCGCAATCGCGCGGCGCTTGCCGGATCACGGCGCATCAGGCTGGCATGGAGGTCAGCAGCCGGAACGCCGGCCGCACGCGCGCGCACCGTCGCGCGCACCTCTTCGGGCACCGGCGGAATCGCCGAAAGCCCTTGCGTCAGGGCCTTAAAATAAAGCCCCGTGCCGCCAACGAAAATAGGCACGCGCGCTTCGCGCCTTGCCTCGTTGAGCGCCGCGGAAGCGTCGGCCAGCCAAAGCCCGGCCGAATAATTGACTGCGCCATCGACATGGCCAAACAGCCGGTGTGGCGCCGCGGCCTCGTCTTCGCGATTGGGGCGCGCCGTCAGCACGTGCAGGTCGCGGTAGACCTGCATCGAATCGGTGTTGATCACCACGCCACCGAGGGCGCAAGCGAGACGAAGCGCTAAGGCAGACTTGCCGCTCGCTGTCGGTCCCGCGATGAGGATCGCTGAGGCTTGTGTCAAAAGGGCCGTGACGTTGGACCTATGCGCTTTCGCTATCGCAACGAAAGCGCTGCACTAACTCTCGGTTGCGATCGCTTGGCGCAATTCGCGCGGAAGCGGGAAAAATACGCTTTCGTCCGCCGTCGAAACCGTCTCGACGTGCAACTCAAAACGTTCGGCGAAAGCATCCATGATCTCCTCGACGAGAATTTCCGGCGCCGAGGCGCCCGCCGTGATTCCGAGCGTGGAAATAGTATTGAACAAATCCCATTCGACGTCCTCGGCGCGCAAGACGAGACGGGCGAGCTTGCACCCCGAACGCTCGGCCACTTCCTTCAAGCGCTGCGAATTCGACGAATTGGAAGAGCCGACGACGAGCAAGGCGTCGACAGCCGGTGCGACGCGCTTTACGGCCTCCTGCCGATTGGTCGTCGCGTAGCAAATATCCTCGCGATGCGGTCCAACGATTTTAGGAAACCGCCGCGTCAGGGCTGCCACCATCGCGCGCGTGTCATCGATCGAGAGCGTCGTCTGGGTAACATAGGCCAGATTATTCTCGTCCTTCGGCCGTAGATTTTCGACATCCTCCGGAGTCTGAACCAAAACGATGGAATCGCTCGGCAATTGGCCCAGGGTGCCGACCACCTCCGGATGTCCGGCGTGGCCGACGAGGAGGACTTGGCGGCCATGGCGATGATGCAATTCGGCCTCGCGATGGACCTTGGTGACCAGCGGGCAGGTTGCGTCGATCGCGAATATTTTGCGCGCTCCGGCATCTTCCAGAATCGCCTTCGGCACGCCATGCGCGGAAAAGATCACCGGCTGCTCCGTGTCGGGCACCTCGTCGAGCTCCTCGACAAAAATCGCACCCTTGGCCTTCAACCCTTCGACGACATATTTGTTATGCACGATCTCATGCCGGACATAGACCGGCGCGCCATGGATCCGGAGCGCTTCCTCGACAGCATCGATGGCGCGTACAACTCCGGCGCAAAAACCGCGCGGCGCGCAGAGAAAGACATGTAGCTTTGGCTTGATCGTCATGTGGCGGTGGGCCCGGATTGGTAATCGTTTAGGTGTTCGTCCCTTCGACTGTCAAGTGCGCCTGAAATCCTAGCTTTGCCATAATAATCCATTCATATGAAACTTCACCGTCAAGCGGCGTTGAAGCGGCACCTCGCAGCTCACGCATATTGCGCGATACCATTGCCAAATGACCAATTCTCCTTTGGCACTTCCAATAGGTTCACAAGAATGTTTTCTGGCCTGATGCCGGGGTTTTTGGCCAGAAGCTCCGCGATGCGCGCGTAGAGCGCCTTCTTCTGCTCCGGGCCGCGCGTGTTGTTGACCGTGATCTGGACAATCACGAGGTCGTCATCGCGGGCGATCCCGAGATAATTTTCGGCATAAAGAAAATTGCTTTTGTCATACTCCTCGATGAGCATGAACCGATCGTCCTCCGGCACGCCAAACGACTCGCGCATTGCCTGATAGAGGCCGTCCAATATGGCTCGGCGATACTCCGGCGGCTTGCCTTTCAATAGGGAAACACGGGTGAGCGGCATGGGGGGTCCTTTTGTGCCGGGACAGGAGCCCACATGCTTCGAGGCGGCGCCTTTGGCGCCTCATCAGCGTGAGGGCTCTGCTTCTAAGCAAGCGTTCTAAAGCACCTTGCCGGGATTGAGAATATTTTTTGGGTCGAGGGTGTTTTTGATCGCGCGCATCACCTCTATCGCCACCTTGTCTTTTACCTTCGGCAATAGATCGCGCTTCAATTGGCCGATTCCATGCTCGGCCGAAATCGAACCTTTGCGGGCGATCACCAGGCCATGAACGATGGCGTTGATCTCGTTCCAGCGGGCCAAAAACGCTTGCCTGTCCGCGCCGATGGGCTGCGAAATGTTGCAGTGAATATTGCCGTCGCCGAGGTGGCCGAAGGCTACGAGACGCGCTCCCGGCGTGGCGTGCTGTATGGCGCGCGTGGCTTCGTCCAGAAAAGCCGGGATATCCGAAATGGGAACGCTGACGTCATGCTTGATCGAGCCACCTTCTTGGCGCTGGGCGTCGGGCAAAAGTTCGCGCAGTTTCCAGAAATTTTTGCGCTGACCCTGCGAGGCAGCGATCGCCGCATCCTCGATGAGGTGTTTTTCGTTTGCCGCTTCGAGGAGCTCGAGCAATAGCCCGGCAAGTCCTTCCGGGTTCTGCGAACTCAATTCGAGCAGCACATACCAGGCATGTTTGCTAGCCAGAACCTCCCGCGCGGAAAAATGTGCGAGGACAAAATCCAAGCCGATGCGGGGAATGAGTTCGAAGGTGGTGATTTCGCCACCCGCCATATCGCGGGCGAGATCGAGCAAATCAAGCGCCGCGCGGGGCGAGGCAAGGCCGATAAAGGCGGTCTCGACCGCTCGGGGTTTTGGATAGAGTTTGAGGACCGCCGCGGTGATGATCCCAAGCGTGCCTTCCGAGCCGATAAAAAGGTTTTTTAGATCGTAGCCCGTATTGTTCTTTTTGAGCTTCGACAAGTCGGAAAGAATCCGTCCATCGGCGAGCACGGCTTCGAGCCCAAGTACAAGATCCCGCGCGTTGCCATAGGCGATCACATTCGTACCGCCGGCATTGGTCGCGAGATTGCCGCCTATGGTGCAGGAGCCTTCCGACGCGAGCGACAATGGAAATAACCGTCCCGCCTTCGCGGCTTCGTCCTGCGCGCGGGAAAGGATCATGCCAGCTTCGACCGTCATCGTGTTCGAACTAAGATCGATCTCACGCAGCGCCGTCATGCGGCCAAGCGAAAGCACGATTTGATTGCCCGGGCCGAGCGGAATCTGGCCGCCCACGAGCCCTGTGTTGCCACCTTGCGGGACCACCGGGGTAGAGGTTTCATGGCAGAGTTTGAGCACTTCCGCGACCTCTCGGGTGGAGCCTGGCCGCACCACACAAAGCGCGAGCCCGTGAAAGCGATCGCGCGGCTCGCGCAAAAATCCTTCCATGCCGGGCGGATCGGCGATGACGTGCCTGGCCCCGGAAATCGCTTCTAGGCGGGTCAGGATTGCCCGCGACGCCGCGTTGAGGTCTGCCGTGTTTTCGACGCCGAAACTCATGCCTCGTCTTCCAAAAGTTGCGTAAGAATAGAGCCGGTTGAGGAGCCGTAAAGCGGACTTTCATCGGGCGGGCGACGGATTTTTGCCCACGAAGTTGAAATTATTGGCCTAACCTGCGATTGAGACAACATAAACCCCCGATATTGGATATAATCCAGCCTTGTGTTGGAGGGCGCGAGGCCCCGCGGAGTTGCCGCTTCCCTTTTATGGCGGGCAGAATTTGCAAGGAGGTCTTATGGCCGCGCTCGACACGGTTTTGGCGAAGATCGATGGAAACCTCGACTCTGCTTTAGGACGGCTCTTCAAGCTTATTGAAATCCCCTCGGTTTCGACCGATCCGGCCTTTGCGCGCGATTGCGCCAGGGCGGCCGAGTGGATTGCCGCCGAGCTGCGGGGCATCGGTTTCGAGGCGTCGGTGCGCGAGACGGCCGGACATCCGATGGTCGTCGGCCAGGCCAAGGCGGAGCGTCCCGATGTGCCGCATGTGCTGTTTTATGGCCATTACGATGTGCAGCCGCCCGACCCGCTCGAATTGTGGGAGAGCCCGCCCTTCGAGCCGCGAGTCGTCGAGGCGGCGACGGGTAAGCAGATTGTCGCGCGCGGCGTCTCCGACGACAAGGGTCAGGTGATGACCTTCATCGAGGCCTGCCGCGCGTTCACGGAAACCGGCGGCTTGCCCTGCCACATCACCTTCCTCATCGAGGGCGAGGAGGAGACCGGCTCGCCTTCGCTTCCAGCTTTTCTTGGCCAAGCCAAGGCCGAGCTCCAAGCCGACATGGCACTCGTCTGCGACACCGGATTGTGGGACCGGGAGACGCCCGCGATCACCACCATGCTGCGCGGCCTCGTGCTTGAGGAGGTCGTGATCCATGCCGCGAACCGCGATCTCCATTCTGGCGTGTTTGGCGGCGCTGCGGTCAATCCGATCCACGTGCTCGCCCGCGTCATCGCCGATTTGCACGACGAGAAGGGACGTATCACGCTTCCGGGGTTCTATAATGGCGTCGCCGAACTTCCGGAGGATATTGCCGAACATTGGCGCGAATTGGATTTTCGCGGGAGCGATTTTTTAGGCGCTGTTGGCCTTTCGGTTCCGGCCGGCGAACAGGGCCGGGATATTCTCGAAATGGTTTGGTCGCGGCCAACCTGCGATGTCAACGGCATTCTCGGGGGCTATACGGGTAAGGGTTCGAAGACGGTGTTGCCGGCGCAAGCGAGTGCCAAATTCTCGTTCCGGCTTGTCGGATCGCAAGACCCGGTCAAAATCGCGGAAACCTTCCGGGCTTTCGTCAAGGAGCGGCTGCCCGCCGATTGCCGCGCCGAATTTACCTCGCATGGCAGGTCGGGCGCGGTACAATTGCCCTTCAGTTCGGAAGCGTTGTCGCGGGCAGGCAGGGCATTGCAGGCCGAATGGGGCAAGGAGCCGGTGCTGGCCGGGTGCGGCGGCTCGATCCCGGTCGTCGGCGCTTTCAAGCGCGATCTCGGGATGGACACATTGATGATCGGGTTTGGTTTGGAGGACGATCGCATTCACTCGCCGAACGAGAAATACGAACTTTCCTCGTTTCACAAGGGCGCCCGAAGCTGGGCACGGGTCTTAAATGCGCTGGCGCTGTGACCGGCCCATCGCGAGCTTTACATTAGCGATCCACAAGCCTGCGGCCAGAACGAGGGCGTAGACGAGCCCGCCGGAAAGCCCAAGAAACAATAGTTCAAACACATTGGCGAAACGGCCGAGGCTCGTCGCCATGCGCTGAATGGGCGCGGCGGAAAAAAGCGCGAAAACCGCGAGAAGGAAGGAAGCCACGGTCACCGCCGTGGCTGTTTTCCACAAAAAGAGATCGGCCTGCATGGCCCCGCGCCGGATCGCGAAAACGCACAAAAGCAAGAGGTTGATCCATGCTCCGGCCGCCGTTGCGGCAGCAAGCCCGGGTGCGCCAAAAGGCTTGAAAAGCACGATTTTCAAACCGACATTGATGGCGACCGCGGCGAGCGCAATCAGCATCGGCGTTTTCGTATCGCCCTGGGCCTGAAAGCTCGCCACCGCGGAACGCAACAAAACGATCGCGACAAGCCCGAACCCGTAGGCCGTAAGCACTGCAGCGGAAGCGCTGGCCGCTTGCGCTGTGAACGCGCCGCGCAGGAAAACCCCACGCATGATGGCATCGGGAATCATAATGAAAGCAATGAAGAACGGCGCTGTTAGCGCGAGCGATAGTGCCATGGTCCGGTTTTGCGCATGCAGCGCCGTGCCCGGATCGCCGGCCGCGAAGAGCCGGCTCATCTCCGGCAACAGCACGGTGCCCGCCGCAATGCCAATGACGCCAAGCGGCAATTGATAAATGCGGTCGGCATAGTAGATCGACGACACGCCGCCGGTGGGGAGCATCGAACCAATGATGGTGTCGGCGAATAGCGCGATCTGGGTACCGGCCGAGCCGATTACCGCCGGGCCCAAGGTCACAAGGAAACGCTTGATGTGTTTCGTCATCGCCGGGCGCGCGAAGCGCTCGAAAATTCCGGCGCGGTGAGCGGCTACCGAGGTGAGCGCTAGTTGCAACACTCCGGACACGGTAAGCCCCCAACTCGCCGCCAAACCTGGATTGGGGAATAGAAATGCAAGGCCGAGGAAGACAATCATCGATAGATTCATCACGACCGGCGCGAAGGCCGCGGCAACAAAGCGGCCGTGCGCGTTCAACGTGCCAGATTGCAGCGTCACGAGGGTGACGAACAAAAGATACGGAAAGGTAATCCGCGTTAGCGTGACGGTAAGCGCGAATTTTTGTGGATCCGCGCGGAAGCCCGGCGCGAGAAGGTTGATCAAATAGGGGGTAAAGGCGAAGGCGAGCGCGACGACGAAAATCTGGGAGGCGAGCAGGCCCAAAAAAATCTGTCCGGAAAACAGCCGCGCGCGGGCAAGACCTTCGGACCGAAGCACAAGCGCGTACCTTGGGACATAGGCGGAATTGAAGGCGCCCTCGCCGAAAATGGTGCGAAAATGATTGGGCAGGCGCTGGGCCACAACGAAAGCGTCGGCAAGCTGACCCGCGCCGAGGATCGCGCCCAGCAGAACATCGCGCAAAAAGCCGGCCCCACGCGAGAGCAAGGTCAAGCCGCCGACGGAAATCAGGCTTTTGTACATGAATGTTTTCGATTTACTCCGGACGCGGCCTGGCCATGGATTCGTCCACGGCGCAAGCACCAATGCCCACGCGCTCCTCGACAAGATAGAGCGGCCGCCGCTTTACCTCGGCGAAAATGCGGCCAATGTATGCGCCGAGGATGCCAAGCGAGAGCAATTGAATGCCGGCAAAAAACGTAATCGAAACAATCAACGAGGCATAGCCTGGAACATCGACGCCGAAAATGAGCGTGCGGCTCAAATAGAACGCCGCCAATGTGAGCGCCAGGAACGAAGTGGCCGAGCCGATATAGCTCCAAACTTTAAGAGGCATTGTCGAAAACGACATGAGCCCGTCGAGCGCCAAATGCGTCAATTTGCGATAGCTGAATTTGGAATTGCCGTGGGCGCGCGCCTCGACATCGAAAGGAACGCCAATCGACTTGAATCCGATCCAGGCATAAAGTCCTTTGGAAAACCGTGCGTGCTCGCGCAATGTGCGAAGCGCCGCCGCGGCCCGCGCATCGAGGAGTCGAAAATCGCCCGCACCCTCGGGCAGGCTAGTGTCTCCGACCGAGCCGAAAAATTTATAAAAACGATGGGTCAAAATCCGCCGCAAAGGACTATAGACGCCGTGATCGGCACGCTGGGCGAAGACATTTTTGTAGCCCTCGCGCCAGCGCGCGATAAAGGTCTCGAT
>DATBQJ010000219.1:0-23128 GCA_036560885.1 Methylocella sp. | reverse complement strand
GATGTCGTTGCCTTGATCGCGACACGGTCGAGCGGAATTTCCACGATTTTGGCGATGCTGGCCCGGATCGCGTCGCGGTGCGGTCCGATTTTCGGTCGTTCGCAGACGAGGGTGGCGTCGATATGGGCGATGACGCCTCCGCGCGCGCGCACTCTCGCGGCCGCAGCAGCGAGAAAAATCCGCGAGGCCGCACCCCGCCATTGCGGATCGCTCGGCGGAAAATGGAGCCCGATATCGCCGTCCGCCAGGGCGCCAAGCAGGGCATCGGTGATCGCATGACTTAAGACATCGGCATCGGAATAGCCTACAAGTCCATGATCATGCTCTATTTTTAATCCTCCAAGCCAGATATGGTCGCCTGGCCCGAGCGCATGCACGTCGTAGCCTTGCCCGATCCGGACATCGGCCAGATTGCGCATCAGCCTCGCCTCGGCCAAGGCGAGGTCCTCACCGGTGGTCACCTTCATGTTTGACGCCTCGCCCTCAAAGACATGGACGCGATGCCCGGCCCACGCCGCGACGGCGGCATCGTCGGTGAGTTCCAAATTGCCCGCCGAGGCCGCTTTTCGATGTGCGGCCAAGATCAGTTCGAAACGGAACGCCTGTGGCGTTTGCACCGCCCGCAACCGCCCACGTGGCACCGTCGAGATGACGGAAGCTTGCGAATCGACCTCTTTAATCGTATCGGTGAAAGCCACGCCGGGGATGGCGGCGCCATGGGTTTTCGCGGCGTCGACGGCGCGTTGAACCAACATTCCACTTACAAACAATCGTGCGGCATCATGGATTAATACGATTGCCGGAAGAAATTGTTGCGCTGAAAGCGCCTCCAAGCCCAGATGGACGCTTGCTTGCCGCGTGGCCCCGCCAAACACTGGACCAAAGAGGCAGGACTCTCTTTCGAAATGGGTTGTGCTGGCGCGATAAAGGTCGAGGTCATCCTGGTGAATAACGGGAAGAACCATTGCGCCGGGAGCCGCGCGCATCAGGGCATCTAATGTCCGCGAAAGCAGCGGCTGGCCCGCAAGGTTCCGGTATTGCTTGGGAATTCCTCCTCCCGCGCGCGCGCCTCGCCCGGCCGCCACCACGAGGATCGCCAATTCTGACGCTGGGTTCATGAATTCTCCGGCTTGCACCGGGTTGCAAGAAGAGCGACCCTCGTTCATTTTACCCATGGCGTCAATTTTTCCCTTTTTGATGCTGGAATAAGCAATTTGCTGGTTGCCGCGTTGCATCAGGTGTCTATAATGTAGGCATGGCTGGACTTGCTAAAAATATAGGCAACACTCCCGGCGCCGCTCTCCAAATTGGCGGACTGCGGCTCGATGGGCGCGCGTTTCTCGCGCCCATGGCGGGGGTTACCGATCTTGGAATGCGTCGTCTGGCGTACCGTTTCGGCGCCTCACTGACCGTTTCCGAAATGGTCGCCGCCGGCCACTATGCCCGCGGCGATGCCGCCAACCGGCTGAAGGCGGAGGACTCCGGCGCTGGGCTTCACGTGGTGCAGATCGCCGGCCGCGACCCCTATGTCATGGCAGAAGCGGCGCGGCTTGCGCAGGACTCCGGCGCTGCCATGATCGACATCAACATGGGGTGCCCGGCAAAAAAGGTCACGAGCGGCTATGCCGGATCGCATTTGATGCGCGACCTTGGCCTTGCAGTCTCGCTTATTCGTGCCACGATCGCGGCCGTGCGCATACCGGTCACGCTCAAAATGCGGCTCGGCTGGGATGGCCACTCGCTGAATGCCCCCGAACTCGGCCGGCTGGCGGAAGCGGAGGGGATTGCCATGCTGACAGTTCACGGCCGCACCCGTTGCCAGTTCTACTCGGAAAAGGCGGATTGGACCGCAATTGCAAAGGTAAAGCAAGCGGTTTCGATTCCGGTCGCCGCGAACGGCGATTGTGCGAGCCTCGCGGACGCGGCGGAAATTTTGGCGCAGTCCGCTGCGGATGCGGTGATGATCGGCCGTTCCGCGATTGGGCGCCCCTGGTTTGTTGGCGATGTTGCCTATTATCTGGCGCATGGCAAAGCCCGCGCCGAACCGCCCCCGGCCGAGCGCAAAAGCGCGGCGCTCGAACATTACGAGGCACTGCTTCAAATGTTTGGCGCCGGGCAGGGCTTGCGCCATGCACGCAAGCATCTTGCCGCTTATGCCGAGCGGGCGGGCGTCCTAGGTGGCGCTGCCCTGCGCCAGCGTCTGGTCAGGCTTGAGTACCCCAGCGCAGTGAGAGCCACCCTTTGTCAATTGTTCGACGCTCCTTCTTTGACGGAGGCGGCATGAGCAATTCTTTCGCTTCGCTTGGATTGCCGCCGGCCGGGGCGGCGTCGGCTGGAAGCGGCGCAGTCAAACTTTTGAATGCTCTCCCGCATCCTGTGGTCGCCGTCCAGCCGGACGGTTGGATAGCCGAAGCCAACTCCGCCGCCGAGGCATTTTTCGGGATGAGCCGAACTTCCCTTCGGCAATTGGAACTAGCCAATCTCGTCGTGGCCTTCTCGCCGCTTGTTTCCCTGGTAGAGCAGGTGAATTCAAGTGGCGCGGCGATTAATGAATATCGAGTCGATCTCACCTTGGCGAAACCGAGAGTCAGCCGGCTGGTCGATATTTTCGTGACGCCGCTCCAGGACCCCGTGGGGGGTGTCGTTATTATGTTGCAGGAGCGCTCCCTCTCCGAAAAAATCGACCGGCAGCTCACCCATCGGGGCGCCGGGCGGTCAATCGCCGCGATGGCGTCCGTACTCGCGCACGAAATCAAGAACCCGTTGTCGGGAATTCGAGGGGCGGCGCAATTGCTTGAAGCCGAGGCGACAGACTCCGATCGCAGCCTAACCAGGCTGATTTGCGAGGAGACCGACCGGATCGTGAAACTCGTCGATCGGATGAGCGCATTTTCGGAAGGGCGGCCCGCTGCGCGCGAAAATGTCAATATCCACGCCGTGCTCCACCACGTCAAGAAAGTGTCCCAGGCTGGATTTGCGCGTCATATCCGCTTTCATGAAAACTACGATCCCTCGCTTCCCCAGGTTCTAGGCAACAAGGACCAACTCATCCAAATCTTCTTGAATCTCGTCAAGAACGCCGCCGAAGCAATTGGCGAGTCGCGCCGAGACGGGGAGATCGAATTGACGACCGCTTTCCGGCCCGGCGTGCGCCTGCAAATACCCGGCGCCAAAGTGCCTGTGGGTCTGCCGCTCGAATTTTGTGTCCGCGATAATGGTTCCGGCGTCGCGCCGGAATTGTTGCCCTATCTGTACGATCCCTTCCTCACCACCAAACCGGCCGGAACTGGCCTGGGGCTTGCTTTGGTTGCCAAGATGGTAGGCGATCACGGGGGAACCATAGAATGCGAATCCGTTCCCCGCCGCACGACGTTCCGGGTTCTCATGCCCATGTACGCGGCGGCCAGGGCGTGACCACGGCTAGGGTTAGCCGGATCTGCGGAAACCGAGCAATTCTTTCAGAACCCAGCAATTGCGAGGCGGTTTTCCGTCCACGGGAAGGTGCAGGTTAATGGCCACTGGGAATATTCTCGTCGCCGACGACGACACAGCGATCCGGACGGTCCTCAGTCAGGCTCTATCGCGCGCGGGCTATGACGTGCGGACGACCGGGAACGCGGCAACGCTTTGGCAATGGGTCCAGTCGGGCGAAGGCGATCTCGTCATTACCGATGTCATCATGCCGGATGAAAATGCCTTCGAGCTGCTGCCGAAGATGAAAAAATTGCGGCCGAATCTGCCGATCATCGTTATGAGCGCGCAAAATACCTTCATGACCGCGATCAAGGCGTCCGAGCGCGGCGCCTACGATTATTTGCCGAAACCATTCGACTTGCGGCAACTGGTTTCGATCGTCGGGCGTGCGATGAGTGAGCCAAAAAACCGAGTCCGCGCCGCACCCAACGTAGACTTGGAAGGCATGCCTCTCGTGGGGCGCTCCCCCGCCATGCAGGAAATCTACCGTGCCTTGGCGCGCTTGATGCAAACTGATTTGACGGTCATGATCAGCGGCGAATCCGGTACCGGCAAGGAGCTTGTCGCGCGCGCCCTGCATGACTACGGCAAACGCAAGAAGGGCCCGTTCGTCGCCATCAACATGGCGGCAATTCCCCGAGATCTCATCGAGAGCGAATTGTTCGGCCATGAAAAAGGGGCATTCACGGGCGCCAATCAGCGTTCCGCCGGGCGCTTCGAGCAGGCCGAGGGAGGCACCCTCTTCCTCGATGAGATCGGCGACATGCCGATGGAGGCGCAGACCAGGCTTCTGCGGGTGCTGCAACAAGGCGAATATACGACGGTTGGCGGCCGCAGCGCGATCAAGACAAATGTCCGCATCATCGCCGCGACCAATAAGGATTTGGGCGAATTGATCCGCCAAGGCCTCTTCCGCGAGGATCTGTTTTTCCGGTTGAACGTCGTCCCTTTGCGGCTGCCTCCGCTACGCGAACGCATCGAGGATATCGGCGATCTCGCGCAGCATTTCTTCGTGCTCGCTGCCGCCGAAGGATTGCCGCTCAAACGTATCGAACCCGAAGCCCTCGATCGCCTCAAGCGCTATCGCTGGCCAGGCAACATCAGGGAGCTCGAAAATCTCACCCGGCGGCTCGCCGCGCTCTATCCGCAAGAAGCCGTTACGGCGCAATTGGTCGATATAGAACTTAGCGTGGATACACCGGGGTCCGCGCCGCATTATCCGGCGGTGCGGGATCCGGAGAAGGGGCAGCCAGGGGCGTCGTCCGGGCGACGCCCGACGCTTGCTGGCGCGATGGAGCGGCATCTCGCCGAGCTTTTCCAAGACCACGGCACGAGCCTGCCGCCTCCCGGACTCTATCACCGGATTTTGCGGGAGATTGAATATCCGTTGATTGCCGCGGCGCTTGCCGCGACCCGCGGCAATCAGATCAAGGCTGCCGAACTTTTGGGGCTGAACCGGAATACGCTGCGCAAGAAAGTTCGTGATCTCGACATCAGGTGGATGCGCGCGCCGCATCCTTGATCCGCTCCGCAGCGTAAGAAAGCTTAGAATCCGTAAAGTTTATCGATTGACTTCATTATATATGGACGCGCCGTCAGTGCACCTCCGATAAGCGCACTTGTCAATGCACATTCATCCGGCCCCTGAAATGTCGCAATCTTGCAACAGCGTGATAATATGGCAACGCGATTCGTCTCATTCCTAACATGTACGGTGCCTGACCCTTCCAAGTCTTTTTACCGGCAAACATGGGTAATCAAAAAGTATCGTGGCGGGCTTTTTTAGGTAGAAACAATGACCATCCGAGGTTTACAGCCCGGTTCGGTCCCGTGGCCGTTATCCTTGCCCTGTTCATTGGGCTCGTCAGTTTTCTGATTTTTTCGGGCTACACGCCGATCGCGCCGACGGATTCCGTCGTTCTGGGGCTGTTTGCCGCCAATATTCTTGGCATCCTCCTCGTCTTCTATTTTGTCCTCGCCGAGGCTTATGCCCTCTTCAAGGCGCGTCGGGCGGGCGTCGCCGGGGCGGAACTGCATATTCGCATTGTCGGACTTTTTTCCATCATTGCCGCCGCGCCTGCTCTGCTGATGGCCTGGGTCGGTTCGGTGACCCTAGAACGCAGTCTCAATCCGGTCTTCATGCAAGATGGGCGCGGCTTTGTGCAAAACACCATCGAGGCGGCAAATTTGTTTCGTGAAGGTCAATGCTGGTCGTTGCTACGGGAGGCGAGGCTCACAGCATCAGATCTCGACCTGGCCAAACCGACGTTCGATTTTGACCGGTCGTGGTTTCGTGGTTTTTTCACCTCGCGGGCGCGTTCTCTTGGCTTCACCGCCGCGGCTCTTATGAAGTCCGACGGCACGGTGGTCGAGAGGGTGGACACCGGCGCCGCAGTTGGCACGGCCGTCGTGCGCCCTGATTCGCGCGATTTCGACGTCGCAAGAAAAAACGAGCCCGAGTGCCTTATCCTCGATGAAGGCCGGACTTTCGTCGCCTTGCGGATGCTCCTTTCCTTCGAGGACACTTTTTTATATGTGGCCCGGCCAGTCGATCCGTTCACGGTGGAGTTTCCGCGCCAGGCCGCCAAGCTTGTCGCTCTCTACGATGATTTCGACAATCACCGGCGTGGCATAAGGATCGCTTTCGCGGCGATGTTCGTTCTGATCGCCCTCATCATGCTTTTGTCCGCGACCTGGCTCGGTCTTTCCTTTGCCGACAGCCTCGTGGCGCCGATGAGACGCTTGATCGCGGCGGCCGACGAGGTCGCCTCCGGCAATCTCCATGTCCAGGTTGCGGTGCACAAGTCCGAGGGCGATCTTGCCCATCTTGGCGAAACCTTCAACAAAATGACCTCGGAACTGAGTCTGCAGCAGCAGCGGCTCATTGCGGCGAGCAAGCTCATCGACGAGCGGCGGCTTTTCACCGAGGCGGTTCTCTCCGGCGTTCCGGTCGCGGTTGTAGGCGTCGGACCGGAGGGCGAGGTTACCGTGCTCAATCCGTCCGCCGAAAAATTGCTCCCGCGAGATGGCGAAACGGCCGCGCGGATCGCGGGCCAATCGATTGCAACCGTGCTACCCGAACTAGAGGACATGCTGGCCGGCGCGCGTTCCGGTCAATCCCGGCTCGTCCAAGGTCAAATTTCACTTGCCCGAGGAGGCCTCGATCGTCTTTTCAACGTGAGCATCACCTGCGAGCCGGGCGAACGCGCCGACAAGAGCTATGTCGTGACGCTCGACGATATCACCGACCTCGTGACCGCGCAGAGGACAGCGGCGTGGGCCGATGTCGCCCGCCGGATTGCCCATGAAATCAAGAATCCTCTGACCCCGATCCAGCTGTCCGCAGAACGGCTGAAACGCAAATATGGCCGTCTGATCGAGCAAGACCGCGACATTTTCGACCAGTGTACCGATACAATCGTCCGGCAAGTCGACGACATCAAACGCATGGTGGATGAATTTTCGTCATTCGCGAGGATGCCGAAACCCCGTCTCGAAAGCGGCGATCTTGGCGAATGTGTGCGCCAGGTCCTTTTCCTGATGCGGGTAGCACATCCGGCCATTGTGTTTGAGGAGCGGCTTCCGCAAGATTCGGTCCAAGTGCCGTTCGACCGGCGGCTTTTGGCCCAAGCCTTGACGAACATCGTTAAGAACGCGACCGAAGGGATTGCCGCGCACACCGGCGAACCCGGTTTCGAAGGAAAGATATCTGTGGCGGCCACTGTTGCCGGACGCACCGTCACCATCGACGTGATCGACAACGGCAACGGTTTTCCGAAGGAGAACCGGCAGAGGCTCCTCGAACCCTACATGACGACGCGCGCCGACGGAACGGGGCTCGGCCTCCCGATCGTCGCTAAAATTCTCGCCGACCACGGCGGCGGGCTCGAATTGCGGGATGCGCCGACAGGGCGTGGCGCCTGGGTCAGGCTGTATTTTCCTTTGGAACACGATCATGGCGGGCAAGAATATGCCGTGGGTTTTGACAAAACCATGCCTGCCGAGGCTGGAAAGGGAGGGTGAAGAAATTCATGCCGAGCGATATTCTGATAGTGGACGACGAAGCGGACATACGAGAAATCGTTTCCGGAATATTGGCGGACGAAGGCCACGGCACGCGCACGGCCAAGAATTCCGACGAGGCTTTGGCCGCGATTGGCGCAAGACGCCCAACCCTCGTGTTTCTCGATATTTGGCTACAAGGCTCGCGACTCGACGGCTTGCAGTTGCTGAAGATCGTCAAGGAGCAGAACCCGAAGCTGCCGGTCGTCATGATTTCCGGTCATGGCAATATTGAAACCGCGGTCTCCGCGATAAAACTCGGCGCCTATGATTTCATTGAAAAGCCCTTTAAGGCGGACCGCTTGGTGCTGGTTGCGGAGCGCGCGCTCGAAGCCTCGCGGTTGAAACGCGAGGTTACCGAATTGCGCACAAGGGCCGGCGGAGCCAACCGGATCGTTGGCAAATCCGCCGTGATCAACCAATTGCGCCACGTCATCGAGCGGGTCGGGCCGGCCAATGCGCGGGTTCTGATCACCGGCTCGCCGGGCGCGGGCAAGGAACTCGCCGCGCGCTGCATCCACGACGCGTCGGCCCGCGCCGACGGTCCGTTTGTCACCATCAACTCGGCGACGATCGCGCCGGAAACGATGGAAATGGAATTGTTTGGAAGTGAAGCCAAAGAAGGAACAGCCCGCAAGGTTGGCGCGCTCGAGGAAGCCCACGGCGGCACGCTCTACCTCGACGAAATCGCCGATATGCCCTGGGAGACCCAGGGCAAGATCTTGCGGGTGCTGGTCGAGCAGAATTTTCTCCGTGTCGGCGGCGCGACCCGCGTATATGTCGATGTCCGCATCATCTCGTCGAGCTCGCGCGATCTCGCGGCGTTGATCGCCGGCGGTTCGTTCCGCGAGGATCTTTTCCATCGCCTCGCGGTCGTGCCAGTGCGCGTCCCCTCGCTCAGCGAACACCGGGAGGACATTAGCGAACTCATTGCTTTTTTCATGGAACAGCTGTCGGCTACAACCGGCATGCCGCGGCGGTTGATTGCCGCCGACGCGATGGCGGTTCTGCAATCGCACGATTGGCCCGGCAATATAAGGCAATTGCGCAACAACGTGGAGCGGTTGATGATCCTCGCCGCCGGCGATCCCGAGGCGGAGATTACCGCCGATATGCTGCCCTCGGAGATCGGTGCGCTTGTTCCGTCGACGCCGAATGGTCCCGGCGGCGAAAAGCTGATGAACCTTCCCTTACGGGAAGCGCGCGAAGTCTTCGAGCGGGAATATTTGGTCGCCCAGATCAACCGGTTCGGCGGCAACATTTCGCGCACCGCAGAATTTGTCGGCATGGAGCGCTCGGCCCTGCATCGCAAGCTAAAGTCGCTGCAAGTCGATTGATTGCAACCGCTGCAGGGTCGTGTCGAGCAAGAGGTGCTAGAGTGCTTTCTGATTCACTGGAATCAGAAAGCACTCTACATTTTCGTTTTATCGCATTTTCTTAACGCGAACCGGTGTCCACTTCGCTCGAAAACGCTCTAGTCGCCGCCTGAAATCGACGGCGGCAAAGCCGGGCGCATCTCGGGGGCGGCATGGTCACGCAAAATGCCGCCCTCACGCAAAGGCCATGATGATGGCATCGACCGCAATGGAGTCGCCTGCCTTTACGTTTATTTTGCTCACGGTGACATCGCGTTCGGCGTGCAAAACGGTTTCCATTTTCATCGCCTCGATGACGCAGAGGGCTTCACCAGATTTGACCGCCTGGCCAGCAACCACCTCGACCGATTTGACGACGGCGGGCATTGGGCATCGCAACAATTTTGAGCCGCAGGACGCTTTTTCCTCTGGCATGAGCGCGGCAAGCTCAGCCTCGCGACGCGTAAAGACGCGCGCATCGACTGCTACCCCGCCCTGGGCCAAAGCGTACCCATTCAGAATGGGGCGCAAGCGAACGGCGACCTTGCCGCCGCCGATCTTGCCTTCCCAGAGCGGCTGACCCGGTGTCCAATCCGAGACGCAAAGACACGCGTCGCCGGTCTCCTCAAATCGCACGACGAGCCCTTCGTCTCCGGGATCGAGCGTCACATCATGCCGATCTTTGCCGAGCATGACCGTGCGCGCGTGGGGAAGCCGGACTGGCCGCGGGTTATGCATCTGACCGGAAATCCGGCGCGCGCGCTCATTCATCACATGATCCGCGGCCGCCGCGACGCTTGCGAAGACGCGCGCAAGCTCGCCTTCCGGTACGAGGGGAGTAAACCCGCTCGGGTATTCGCACGCAATAAAACCGGTCGAAAGTTCCCCTGCGCGAAAGCCTTTGTGGCCTATCACGGCGGCGAGAAAATCAAGATTGTTGCGGACGCCCTCTATGATGAACAAATCGAGGGCTTGCGCCTGAGCCTTGATGGCCGCCATGCGGTCAGGCGCATGGGTCACTAACTTCGCAATGAGCGGATCGTAATGGATGGAGATCTCGCTTCCCTCGCAAACGCCTGAATCGATGCGCAGTGTCGCACCGTCGCGCTTGCCCGCGGCGGGCGGCCGGTAGGACTTGAGCCGGCCGGTCGAGGGCAAGAAATTTCGCGCCGGGTCTTCGGCAAGGATGCGAGTTTCGATCGCCCAACCTTCCAAACGCACTTCCGCTTGGCCGATCTCCAATTTCTGGCCGGCCGCTGACAGGATCATCTGCTTGACAAGGTCGATTCCGGTGACAAATTCCGTGACGGGGTGTTCGACCTGCAGCCGTGTGTTCATTTCGAGGAAATAAAAAACTTTGTCTTCGCCAACTATAAATTCGACCGTGCCGGCCGAATCGTAGTTGACCGCCTTGGCAAGTGCGATCGCCGATTCGCCGATCTTGCGGCGCGTTTCCTCGCCGATGAAGGGAGAGGGAGCCTCCTCGATTACTTTTTGGTGGCGGCGTTGGATGGAACATTCGCGTTCGCCGAGATGGATGATGTTTCCGTGCTTGTCGCCCAGTACCTGAACTTCGATGTGGCGCGGATCGGCGATAAATTTTTCAATAAAAACCCGTCCTTCGCCGAAAGCGGATGTCGCTTCCGACCGCGCGCGGGCAAAATTTTCCGCAATCTCCGAACGAGCGGAGACGACGCGCATTCCCCTCCCGCCGCCACCGGCAGCGGCCTTGATTATCACCGGATAGCCGATGGCATCGGCGGTCTTCTCGGCCTGCGTTATGTCGTCGATGACTACGGGGAATCCCGGCACGGTCGCAACCCCCGCCGCTTGCGCGAGTTTCTTCGATTCGATCTTATCGCCCATCGCCTCGATGGCCTTTGGGTTCGGGCCGATGAAGGTGATGTTGTTGGCGTCCAATGCGCGTGCGAACGCCGCTTGCTCCGACAAAAAACCGTAGCCCGGATGCACTGCCTCCGCGCCTGTAGCCTTGCAGGACGCGACAATGTTCTCGATGACGAGATAGCTTTTTGCCGCGGGCGGCGGACCGATCCGCACGGCCTCGTCCGCCATATCTACATGCGGGGCGGTCTTGTCGGCGTCCGAATAAACGGCGACGGTCGCAATGCCCATCCGCCGTGCCGTCGCAATCACCCGGCAGGCGATCTCGCCACGATTCGCGATGAGGATTTTTTTGAACACCCAAGGCCCCAGTACGGCGGCACGCAGGTCAAGGCGTGCCACCCAGGCCATGCCGCCGCCAGTGCTTTTAGGCGGCCGCGGCGGGCGCGTCCATCATGCAAAACTTGCGAGCCCGAGCAAGACACGCAGAAAGTTTTAATGTAGCTTCGATATGCGGTAATTTTACATATGGCGAAGCATTTACTTACGATCTTCTCGCCGGCTTGGTTTGGCCATGTTTTCGCTACGCTGAGGGACCGTCCCTGCAAAGCAACGACGGCTGGACGGAGACAGCCAATTCGGATGTGGCGAATGTCAGGATGCTGACAGCCCAAAGGCTGCTGCGAGCCTAGACAGCCGACTCGTCCAGCCGGAATTTTGGTCCCCCGGCGGAAGGGCGGCCGGTTCTACCGCAAATCCGAAAGTATCACTGAATTATCGGAGCCGACTACTTTGGTTCGTACCAGCGTATCGCCGTCGAACCAGAGCTCGCGCGCAAAGTCTCCGCCCAGGGTGTCGGCGATTTTATAGTGATGGGCCTCATGCTTTACGCCATGAATAGTCAAGGCTTCGTCACCGAGGTCGGTCACTTCGATCGACATGGGCTTGCCGGTGTCCGGGTCGAAAGCGTCGAATTGATGGATCGCGTCCTTGCCCCATAAGCTTGCCGGCGCGGCCGTCTTCGGCAGATTGCTATGCTTGCCGTCGGCATCCATGCTTAGCGTGTCCGGCCCGGCCGTGACGGCGATGGAATGTTTTGTGCCATTGTCGTTGGTCTGCGATTTAAAGGCAATTAATTGCCCGTTTTTCCAGATTTCATTGCAGGAATGTTCGTAACGATAGGCCTCGACGAACATTACCTTGACAGAAAGGTCTGTCTTGATCTTGACCGTCGTTGTATCGTTCTGACGCTCGATATCGACAGTGTCGGTGCCGATCTTGTCACCACTTCGGACGATGTCGAAGACCTTGTGGACCTTGGCCGGGGCAGCAGCTTTATCGGCGTTCGCCGACGCCATCGATAGGGCGAGGAGAGTTAGGAAAAGGACGATTGTTCGCATGATGATCACCATTTTTCGCGGAACGTCCGCGCCAGTACGCCGCAAAAGCGCCAGTAATGAGACGAAAGACGATTGTCTGTGGCGTGTCGCGGTGCTATCTTGCGAATCAGCTCCGGTCGCGTCGTCTGGCCAGCCGATTCCAGTCTGTTCCGCAATCGCCCGAAATGCGGTGCAAGAAACGTTTTGACCTCTTCGCATTTCCATGCACCGCCGCTGATTTAAGGGCTGCCCAATTTGTGTCGACTTTCGGTTTGTCCGCCAGAATAATGTCCGCCATGAAATCTCGCATAAGCGATTCGCCTTGCGCGAACATTACGGCCTGGCCAGACGCGTGCCTTGACTTTTTTCACCAATGGGAAATGAGCCCGTGAGGCAGATTCGCCCGCGATTTGGAAGATTTTTGTTTGGCTTGGGGCCACCGCTCCGCGAGGGAACCTCAACAACGGGTGCCTGATGCAAACACATGAAACAGTAACGAGCTTCCGTAAGATAAAGCTCGGGTCGAATCGGAAATTTGGCCTTGTGTTCGGCGCGCTGTTCGCGATCCTGGGCGTATGGCCATTGTTTCACCACGCCAATTCGCCTAAATGGGGGCTGATCGTTCTGTCTGCCGCGACCGTGGCCGTTGCGCTCCTTCGCCCCGCTTGGTTGACGCTGCTGAACCTCGGCTGGTTCAAGCTGGGTCTCGCCTTGGGCAGAATCATCAATCCTGTCGCGATGGGCATTTTGTTCTTCGGGGCGGTCGTTCCGATTGGCCGGTATCTGCGCTGGAAAGGCGAGGATCTTCTGCGTCTTAAAATGAATTCCCAAGCCGGGACATATTGGATCGAACGTGAACCGCCCAATCCCCCGCCAGACTCCATGAAAAAACAGTTTTGAGGAGAAACACCAAATGTCGATTCTTGCCGAGCTTTTTGAGTTCCTGGGCGCGCGAAAAAAATTCTGGCTGCTGCCCCTTGTTTTGCTTTTCCTGATCTTCGGCGGCTTGTTCGTGCTGAGCCAGGGCTCGGTCGTCGCGCCTTTTATTTATACGCTTTTTTGACGAGCCGGACATGCTCGTTCTTGGCATTTCCGCGTTCTATCACGATAGCGCCGCTGCGCTCGTCCGCGACGGCACTATCGTCGCCGCGGCGCAGGAGGAGCGCTTCACCCGCAAGAAACATGACCCTGGCTTTCCCGCCAACGCGATAGCCTACTGCCTAAAGGAGGCCAAGACCGGCGCTGGCGGCATCGATCGCGTCGTCTTTTACGAAAAGCCGTTCCTGAAATTCGAACGGCTGATCGAAACTTACCTCGCCTTTGCGCCGCGCGGTTTTACCTCGTTTCGCAAGGCCATGCCGCTGTGGATAAGTGAAAAACTGTTTCAGCGCGATCTTCTCCTCCGCGAACTTTCGGGAATCGCGCCAGAACTCGGCGACAAAGCTAAGCTACGCTTTTGCGAACATCATTTTTCCCATGCCGCTTCGGCTTATTATCCGTCTCCATTTCAGTCGGCGGCCGTCTTGACAATGGATGGCGTCGGAGAATGGGCGACGACCTCAGCCGCAATCGGCCAAGGCAACGACTTGCAGATCATCAAGGAAATTCATTTTCCCCATTCGCTCGGGTTGCTCTATTCGGCGTTTACCTATTACACGGGGTTCAAGGTCAATTCCGGCGAATATAAAGTCATGGGGCTCGCGCCCTACGGAGAGCCGAAATATACACAGGCAATCTTCGAACATTTGATCGATGTGAAGCCGGACGGTTCATTCCGGCTAAACCTCGATTATTTTTCTTTCTGTACTGGTCTCACAATGACCGATCAACGGTTCGATGCGTTGTTCGGCGGGCCGCCGCGCAGTGCCAGTCAATTGCTCGAACAGCGTCATATGGACCTCGCCGCCTCGATCCAAGCGGTAACCGACGAAGTGGTGCTGCGCCTTACGCGCTCGCTTGCGGCGCAAAGCGGGCTGCGGGATCTTTGCCTCGCTGGAGGCGTGGCTTTGAACTGCGTCGCCAACGGCAAGGTATTTCGCGACGGCAGCTTCGACCGAATTTTCATCCAACCGGCGGCCGGCGACGCGGGCGGCGCGCTCGGCGCGGCGCTTGCGGTTTATCACGCTGAAAATCAAGGGAAAGATCGCGAATGCGGCACCCAACAACCGGACGCCATGCAGGGGTCGTATCTAGGGCCGGTCTACGAACAAACCGATATCGAGCGGCGGCTTTCGGAAACCGGCGCCGTTTTTGGCGTCGTCGACGATGCGGAACTGATCGAGCGGACGGCGGAGGCGCTCGCGAGCGGACAAGCGGTCGGCTGGTTTCAGGGCCGGATGGAATTTGGCCCGCGCGCGCTCGGCAATCGTTCGATTCTTGGTGATCCGCGTTCTCCCGCCATGCAGAAAGCGCTAAACCTCAAGGTCAAATACCGGGAGAGTTTCCGACCCTTCGCGCCGTCGGTGCTGCGTGAGCGCGTCGCCGATTGGTTCGAGATCGACGCGGATTCGCCTTATATGCTGCTCGTCGCCAATGTGAAACAAGAGCGCTGCCGCAAGATGTCGGCCGAAGAGCAAGCACTGTTCGGCATCGACAAATTGAACGTCGTGCGCTCCGATATTCCGGCCGTCACCCATGTCGATTATTCAGCACGTATCCAGACCGTTCATAAGGAGACGAACCCCCGCTATTACGCGTTGCTTTCGAGGTTCGAGCAACTGACGGGGTGTCCAGTGCTTGTGAACACGAGTTTCAACGTGCGCGGCGAGCCGATCGTTTGCACCCCGGAGGATGCGTTTGCCTGTTTCATGGGGACCGGAATCGAGTTTCTCGCGGCCGGGAACTGCGTTCTTTACAAAGGCAAACAGAATCCCGCGCTCGCCCGCGATTATAAGAACGCTTTCGAATTAGACTGACGGTTTTTGTGCCAGTCAGGGCACTCCCGCAACCAGAACCCTCGGCATGCGGTTTTCGATGTAATCTTTAATTATGAGCGCCCTGAGACGGTTCGCCCATGGCGTTGGATGGCCGTCGCCCTCGATGCGGAGTTTGGCGCCGGCCGCTTCGTTCGCGAGCGAAACGTCGACGATCACGGCGCCGCCATCCCGTAACCGCTGGATGATCTCGTCATCGCTGAAACCCGTTCCCTCGAGATAGCCATTGTCCCGGATATAAGGGATGAGAGTCGCGACGCCGTATTTCTCCTTGGCGAGGTTCACCGCGGCGAGCACCATCCCGATATAGAGCTCGAAGTCTTGCTGAGTCGCCTTCTGAAGATAAGGCTCGATGAACAACCGATAGGAGGCCATGTCCTCAAGCCATTCCCGTACCCGCAGGCTTGAGCCTTGGTAGCATTCTCCTTTCAATGCGACATGGCCGTTCTCCAGCACAAAGCGAGGCCAATAACGTGTCCAAAAGGGTTTGCAAGCGGTTCGCTCGGCATGTCCGGCGAACGTCGTAAAAATGAAAAGCTGCGGCTGCGCGCCGATCACGCCGTCGAAACGGCCTGTCTGTAGTTGCGCGAAGAATTGCTGCGGGCCAAAGCCGCCAACGCCAAGATTCAGCACTCTTTGCTTGCGTCCTAGCAAATCCGCGAATATCTGCGGCAACGTGTCGGCATCGTTCACGCCTATTCCGAAGGTAAAAGAATCGCCGAAAAAAACAATCGCCGGACCGGTCTCGACCGAGTGTATCTCGCGCAAAAGATTCGAATCGATCGTATAATCTGCGCTGTAAATAGGGACGCCGGATTTCGTATTTGTCTTCTCGGCGTGGAAGCGTCCGGCATGTCCAGGTCCCCACCCAATGTCCGGCCAGAGAACCGCCAAGCCCTTCGTTGCGACGACAAGTGACACCGTGGTCTCTGAAATAGTTGCGATGGCTTCGAACGTCGATAGGCCGAAGGCGAGCGAGGCCAAAACGACAAGGCTGTCGCGTAATTTGCCGCGCAGCAGCGAAGCCACGCATGCCAAAGCCAAGAAGGCAAGCATGAAAGTGGCTAGCCGGAAAAACGGGAAAGGATGGCACGTTTCCATCAGCGCGATGAGGCAAAGCAGGACAAATATAACCGCATAGCGCGACTTGACGGAGAGATTGCGGCTCACGGGTGGAACACCACCTAGCGTGCTTGCATTCGGGGGAGCTATTCGCATTTGTCGGAAATGAGCAAATAAGGTGGGGCAATCGGCTCCCGGCGTTTGGGCCAGTCAGTGCAGTCCAGCAACCAGAACCCCAGGCATCCGGGTTTCGATATAGTCTTTAATTATAGACGCCCTGAGGCGATTCGCCAATGGCGTTGGATGACCGTCGCCCTTGATGGTGAGTTTGGCGCCGGTGACGTGCTCTGCCGCGAGGGAAACGTCCACGACCATGGCGCCGCCATCTCGAAGCCTCTGCACAATTTCGTCGTCGCTGAAACCCGTTCCCGTGAGATAGCGAGCTCCGGCCGGGATATAAGGGATCAGAGTCGCGACGCCATATTTTTCCTTCGCCAGGTTCACCGCGGCGAGCAAGATCCTGATATAAAGTTCCAAGTCTTTGTGAGTAACCTTGCGAAGGTAAGGCTCGATGAACAATCGATAGGACGCCATGTCTTCGAGCCATTCCCGCATCCGAAGGCTCACGCCCTCGTAGCAGGCTCCCCTCAGCGCGACGTGGCCGTTTTCCAGCGCATATCGAGGTCCCAGGCGCACCCAAATGGGTTTACAAGCTGTTCGTTCGGCATGTTCGGCCATCGTCGTAAAAATGAAAAGTTGCGGCTGTGCGCCGATCACGCTGTCGAAACGGCCCGTCTGTAATTCCACCAAGAATTGCTGCGGTCCATAGCCGGAAAAACCAAGATTGAGCACTCTTTGCTTGCGGTCCAGCAAATCCGAGAAGACTTGCGGTAACGTGTCGGCATCATTCAGTCCTTCTCCGAAGGTAAAGGAATCGCCGAAAAAAACAATCGTTGGTCCGATCTCTGCAGAGCGGGTTTCGCGCAGCAGATTCGAATCGATCGTGTAATCCGCTTTGTAAATCGGGATGCCGGATTTTGGAACTGTTTTCTCGGCGTGGAATCGTCCTGGATGCTGCGGCCCCCAGCCGATGTTTGGCTGGGGAGCGAAATAACCATTCGTTATGACGAGCGAGGCGTTACTTTCCAAAATAGTGGCCGTGGCTTCAACAATGGATAGGCCGAAGGCGAGTGAGGCCAAAACGATGAGGCCGTTGCGCAACTTGCCGGTCACAAGCGACGCCATGCAGGCCAAAGCCAAGAAGGCCAGGATGAAAGTGACTAGCCGGAAATGCGGGAAAAAATGGCGCATCTCCATCAAAGCGGCGACTCCAAGAAGGAGCACCAGAATCGCATAAGTCCACTTGCGGGAGAGATTCCAATTCATGGGCGGAACCGCGCGTTGCCTGTTTGCATTCGTAGGAAATGCGCAAATACGTTGCTTTGCGCATATTTCGAAAATCGCGGCGCGCGCCACGGGGCCAAGCCTGGCAAAGCTCCTGGCCAATTGCCTCTTTTATCCCATGCCTCAATTTTCGGTTTATTCAAGGCGGCTTATTCATTCGGGAGGCAAAAGTGGATTAGCCATCGGAGTTGGAGCCATGCGGTCCCGCAACCAGAATCCCAGGCATTCGATTTTCGATGTAATCCTCAAGCAGCGAGGCTCTGAGGTGGTTTGCCAATGGCGTTGGGTGACCGTCGCCTTTGATGGTGATTATGGCTCCGCTGGCTTCCTCCTTTAGGAGCGAAGCATCGACAACGTTGGCGCCGCCATCCCGCAACCTTTGGACGATCTCGTCATCGCTGAAACCCGTTCCCTGGAGATAGACACGGTTGGCGAGATAAGGCACGAGAGTAGCAACCCCGTATTTCTCCTTTGCCAGGTTCACCGCGGCGAGCAAGATCCTCAGATAGAGCTCAACGTCTTCGTGAGTGGCTTTCTGAAGATAAGGCTCGACGAACAAACGATAAGAAGCCGCATTCTCGAGCCATTCCCGCGCCCACAGTCTCACACCTGCGTAGCATGTTCCCTTCGGCACGGGCTTGCCATTTTCCAGCACATATCGAGGTCCGAAGCGCACCCAAATCGGTTTGCAAGCCGTTCGCTCGACATGCAGGCTAGCCGCCGTTAGGAAAATGAAAAGCCGCGGCTGCGCGCCGATCGCGCCGTCGAAACGGCCCGATTGCAGTTCCGCCAAGAATTGCTGCGGCCCGTAACCGGGAAAACCAAGATTGAGCACTCTTTGCTTGCGGCCGAGCAAATCCGCGAAGATCTGGGGCATCGTATCGGCATCGTTCAGACCTTGTCCGAAGGTAAAGGAATCGCCAAAAAAAACGATGGTTGGGCCGGTCTCGGCCGAGTGGGTCTCACGCAGCAAATTCGTATCGAACGTGTAATCCGCTCTGTAAATCGGAACACCGGATTTCGGATCCGTCTTCTCATCATGGAAACGTCCGGCACGTGGGGCTCCCCAGCCCATGACGGGCTGGCCAACCGACCAGGTGTTCGGCGCGGCGGGCGGGACCTTGGCCTGTAAAATTGTGGCCGTGGCTTCGATCATGGATAGTCCGAAGGCGAGCGAGGCCAAAACGACAACGCCGTCGCGCAGCTTTCCGCGCAGCAGCGAAGCCATGCCGACCAAAGCCAAGAAAGCGAGGACGAAAGTGGCTAGCCGGAAAGACGGAAAAGGCTGGCGCGTCTCCATCAGCGCAATGAGACCCACAAGGATCGCTATAACCGCATACCGTGACTTCAAAGAGAGCTTGGGACTCATCTGGAGAACCGCACCTTGGGTGTTTGCATTCGGGGAAAGAGCAAATTCGATGTTTGGCACATATTTCGCAGATTACGGTGCACGCCACTAGGCTAAACCTGTCCACGTCTTCGGCCGATTGCCTCTTTGTCCCAAGCTCCCATTTCCGGTTTATTCAAGGCGGCGAATTCGTCCGGGGAGGCAAAGGTGCGTTTGCTCATTGGAATGAGAGCTAGCCTCGCAGACTTGGAACAGCTTTCGCGCAATTTAACACGATCCCCCGGCAAGGATCGGATCGGCCGCAAGCCTTTCTTTTACCGCAGCGGGGGAAACTCCTTCCTGACGCAGAGCCCGCAGCGATTTGGCCCTTGAACTTTTTGACAATTTCTGACCCGAAGCATCGCGCAATAGGGCATGGTGGTGATAGGCGGGAGCAGGGAGATCGAGCAAGACCTGCAACAAACGATGCAGGCTCGTCGCTAGGAAGAGATCTTCGCCCCGGACGACATCGGTCACGCCCTGCAGAGCATCGTCGACGACGACGGCTATGTGATAGCTTGCCGGTATATCCTTGCGGGAAAGCGTCGCATCCCCCCAAAGAGCGGGCTCGGCGGCCACTTCACGCGCGTGCGTGGAGGGACCCATTTCGTGCCAGGCGAGCTTGCGGCCGGCTTTCGCGATGGCCGTTTCCATATCGATCCGCAGCGCCGCGGGCCGGCCGGCCGATATCCGCCGGTGTTGCTCCTCGCCCGAAAGACGCTTGCATGTCCCTGGGTAGAGCGGCGAACCGTCTGGGTCCCGCGGCCAGCCGGTTCGCCCGGCCACCGCATTCATGATGTCGCCGCGCGAGCAAAAGCAAGGATATGTCAGGCCTTGCGCGGAAAGCCTTGCAAGCGCGCTTGTATATTCGGAAAAGTGTTCGAATTGGCGGCGGACTGGCAGTTCCCACGCGAGTCCGAGCCAGCCGAGATCCTCGTAAATCGCCTGTTCGAATTCGGACCGGCACCGCTCGATATCGATATCCTCGATCCGCAACAAAAAGCGGCCGCCCGCTGCGCGCGCCATGTCGAAATTCAGCAAGGCGGAATAGGCATGGCCAAGGTGAAGATAGCCGTTGGACGACGGCGCGAAACGGAAAACGCGGTTGGTAAAGGACCGGGTCATGGCTTAAGCTCCAGGCCGCACGATCGGCCGCGCGGCATCAAGATTCGCCCGACAAAAGCAAAGCAAAACCTAAACCGGCGGATAGCAACAATATGGCGGTTAGGCTCGAAGGACCACGCATCCCGGCAAAATCGGCGGCGCCAAAACAGCTCGTCGTCTTTCTGCACGGATATGGTGCGAACGGCAACGATCTGATCGCGATCGGCAAGCAATGGCGGAATCTGTTGCCCGGTGCGGAATTTGTGGCGCCGAATGCACCCGAATTGTGCGCCCAAGCACCAGGCGGCCGCCAATGGTTCCGCTTAACCATGCGCGACCCGAACGAACGTTGGTCCGGCGTCAACAAGACGCGCCCGGTTCTCGATGCATTTCTTGATGCAGAACTCGATCGTCACGGGCTGGATGACAGCAAGCTGGCCTTAGTGGGCTTCAGCCAAGGAACTATGCTCGCGCTGCATGCCGGGCTGCGGCGAGCGCGGCCGCCTGCCGGCATCCTTGGCTATTCTGGCGAGCTTGTCACGCCACCGGAGCGTCGAGATCAGGTCATCGCGCCCGCGCCCTCCGGAAAACCGCCGCCAATTCTTTTGATCCATGGCAGCCAGGACGAAATTATTCCGGCCGAAGCGCTATTTCTTTCGGCAGCGCAATTGGCGCAGGCCAAAATTCCTTGTCAGTGGCATCTATCGATTGGTCTCGGACATGGGATCGACGGCGAAGGCCTCGTGCACGGCGGGCTCTTTTTGGCCAAATGTTTCGGTCTAAAGCTAGGTCCAGGTGCCTTGACGCGGCAATGAAGCGGGCGGTTCGGCCTCTCGATTGGCGCCGCCAGCCAGCGTTTACGGGACAAGCCGCGATGCCGGCGAGACGCCGGCGGGTTCGGGCACAAGTACTGGTTGACGTTGGGCATAGGCCATCGACCGGTATGCGCCGACCGGCCGGTAGAGCAATTTAGTTGCCTCGACGATCAAAACTCCGCCCCACGGCAGCGAAAGGTGTTCGCCAATCGCTTCGACAAAGCTTGCCGAATGCAACCACGTCCGGCGCTGAAACGGTGGAAAGTAAAGCGCTTCCGCCCAATAAGCCGGCGAAAACAGAGTTTCGCGCAGGAGTTCGCCCAATTGGCCGCGCGAATAAGGGCGCCCATGCCCGAAAGGCGTGCGGTCGAGCCGCGCCCATAGACCAGAGCGGCCTGGCACGACGACGATGACCCGGCCGCCAGGAGTCAAGATGCGCCAGATTTCGGAAAGCAGCGCGTGCGGATGCTCGGTGATTTCAAGACCATGGACAATGAGCGCGCGGTCGATGCAGGAATTCGGCAAAGGCATCGCGGTTATTTCGACAAGCGCCGAAGAGGACAAACCCGACGACGGCCAATTCATGACGCCTTGCTCGGCCGGCATGAAGGCGATCACCCGCACGGCTTCCTCGCGGAAAACTTCGAGATAGGGCGTCGCATAGCCGACACCGAGGATCGAATAGCCGGTGCAGTTGGAAAACCGCTGCCGCACAAATTTGTGAACGACACGCCGCGCGACATCGCCCAGCGACGAACTGTAGAACGAACGAAGGTCGATGACGTCGATAGGCATGGGGTTGGTATCCGAAGCCAGATAATCCGCTTCCCGCGCGCAAAAATAAAGTCTTGATTCATGGTCAAGACGCAGGCGCCGGACAGTGTATGGTGGCGGGCCGGAGCGAGATGCGATGCTGGTCTTTGCCTGGATTGACTTTCGAGGACAAACGAAGCCATGGCTGCCCAGATCCACCAATTCCTCTGTCTCAAGGATAATTTTGGCGTCCTCGTCCACGATCCGCGTACGCGCGCGACGGCCTCGATCGATGCGCCCGAGGCGGCCCCGATCCTGGCCGCGCTCGCGGCGAGGAAATGGCAGCTGACGGATATTTTAATCACCCATCGCCACGCCGATCATATACAGGGCATCCCCGGACTAAAGGCGGAGTTTCCCCGCGCGCGCGTTATTGGCCCGGCCAAGGAGGCCGGAATGATCGGCGGCCTCGACCTCGCAATAGGTGAGGACGACGTGGTCGCAACCGGCGCGCTCGAAGCAAAAGTCATCGAGGTTCCGGGGCACACTGCCGGCCACGTCGTTTATTGGTTCGAGGACGAAGGCATCCTTTTTGCCGGCGACGCGCTGTTTGCGATGGGGTGCGGCCGCTGTTTCGAAGCGGGCCCGGCGGTGATGTATCATTCGCTGATGAAACTTACCGCACTTCCGGGCGAAACGCAGGTCTATTGTGGCCATGAATACACGCTTGCCAATGCCCGTTTCGCTTTGAGCGTTGATCCTTCAAACGCGATTTTGAAGGAGCGCGCAGAGGAGGTCGCGCGCCGGCGCGAGGCCGGCGATTTCACCCTTCCAACCACGATGACAGTCGAGCTTGCCACGAATCCTTTTTTGCGTGCCGACGACCCAATGATTCAGGCCGGGCTCGGTATGGCGAAAGCCGATCCGGCGGCGGTGTTCGCAGAATTGCGCGAACGCAAGAACAAGATGTGATCGCGCCGTTCTCTTTCAGAGAAGCCTTGATGCGAAAACGCAATGCCGATTGATCCCAGCCACGGCCGGAGCGCCGCCGAAATCGTCCGCCTGCTCGATTTGCAGCCGCACCCAGAGGGCGGGCATTTCCGCGAAACCTTTCGCGATGCGGCGCGGGACGCGCGGGGCCGGGCCGTCTCGACCTTGATCTATTTTCTACTCGACGCCGGCCAGATTTCGCGCTGGCACAAGGTCGACGCCACGGAAGTCTGGCATTTCTACGCCGGGGCGCCCTTGGAAATAAGCATTTCGCAAAACGGCAGCGAGATAAGCGTGCATCGTCTCGGCCCGGATCTCTTTGCCGGGGAGCGCCCGCAGTTCGCCGTTCCGGCGCATTGCTGGCAGACCGCTATGTGCCTGGGAACGTGGACGCTCGTTGGCTGCGGCGTCGCGCCGGGCTTCGAATTCTCGGGCTTCGAGCTCGCGCCGCCGGGCTGGCCTGGCAATTCGTGCGAAGAGAGCCCGGGCGGAAATTAACGAAAGCCACGCAGAAAAAGCGTTGGTTTCACTTGTTGGGCACAAGCGTTTCGATCCGCTTCCGCAACTG
>DATBQJ010000218.1:0-3677 GCA_036560885.1 Methylocella sp. | reverse complement strand
ACAAAGAAAACTCATCGCGATGCGGTGGTCGAGATGGGTTGCAACCATGCCGCCTCCGGCGACATCGCCGGCGCGGCCCTCGACGATCAGATCGTCATCGATGATTTGGCAGGCGATCCCCGCCGCGCGCAAGCCATCGGCCACCGCGCCGAGGCGGTCGGATTCCTTCACCCGCAATTCGGCAAGGCCGCGCATCCGCGTCTCGCCCGAGGCGTACGCAGCGGCAATTGCGAGAATGGGATATTCGTCGATCATCGCGGGCGCGCGGGCAGCGGGCACCTCGACGCCCTTGAGCGGGCCAGCGCGAACGCGCAAATCTGCGACCTCCTCGCTGCCCTCAACGCGGCGGTCGAGGATGTCAATGCAGGCACCCATTTCGAGCAACGTGGTCAGGAAACCGGTTCGCAGCGGGTTCATCATCATTCCCTCGATGACGATATCGGAACGCGGCACGATCAAAGCGGCAACCAGAGGGAACGCGGCGGAGGACGGATCCGAGGGCACGATGACCCGCGCTGGGCGTAAATCCGGGCGGCCCTCGAGCGTTATTTTTTGTCCACGTTTTCCGTAAGGCTCGACCGCAATGGAAGCACCAAAATATTTGAGCATTTTTTCGGTGTGGTCGCGGGTGGCCTCGGCCTCGATCACAGTCGTGCGGCCGGGCGAATTGAGACCGGCAAGGAGCACCGCCGATTTGATCTGCGCCGAGGCGACCGGGGGAGAATATTCTATGGGAGTGGGCTCGCTCGTCCCCTTGAGCAGGATCGGGCAGCGCCCCCCCGGCGCTTGCGACAAGAGCTCGGCTCCCATCTGGCACAGCGGACCAAGAATCCGCCCCATCGGGCGTTTTCGCAACGAGGCATCGCCGTCGAAAGCGGCAGTTATCGCATGGCCGCCGGCAACGCCCATCATCAAACGCATGCCGGTTCCAGAATTGCCGAAATCGAGCGTTTCCCGGGGGGCAAGGAGCGAGCCTATCCCGCAGCCCCGGACGCTCCAGCGGCCTTCGCCGCGCCGCTCCACTTTTGCGCCAAGCTCGGCGCAAACGGCAGCGGTGCGCAGAATGTCGTCGCCTTCGAGCAGGCCCTCGACTACGGTCTCGCCGACGCAGAGGAGGCCGAGAATCAGAGCCCGGTGCGATATCGACTTGTCGCCCGGCGGCTTCACCCGGCCGTGCAACGGTCCGCCGGGGCGCGTGGAGCGCGCCGCCGCTTGTATTTCCATCGAAGTCTCCCGGCGGAAAAGATTGAAATCCTCCCCGTGAATCGGCAACGCGCCTTCGCCTCGCTGGTAACATAGCGGCAAGCCAACTGTCGTCAAACCACCGCCCTGCTTCAACTTGCATTTGACAGGCGGGCCTTGCAGCACTAACCGGACCGCAAAGTTTCGCGGCGGCGGCTCCGACAGCGGCAGGCTTCCGCCCCTTCCAAAGGTAGGTTCCGTGGCCAAACCCGAACTCGGTAATAAGCATCAATGCCAGACCTGCGGCGCGCGTTTCTTCGATCTGAACAAGTCGCCCATTACATGCCCGAAATGCGGGACGATTTTTCATGCCGCGCCGCTGTCGCGCGCGGCTCAACACGCGGCGGTTGCCGATGACGAGGACACGCCAGCCGCAGCAGGAACCGTGCTGGTTCCGCTCGAGGAAGCCGATGCAGGGGAGGACAAGGACGTGGTCATAGCGGACGACGATACCGAGATCGCAGCGGTCGACGATACGTTCCTCGAGGAAGAGGAGGAGGATGCCGACGACGTCGGCGATCTCATCGATGGCGAGATCGGAGACGAAGAGGAACGCTGATGTTTGGCTTGTGAAGCATGGCGGTTGCGGCTATAGAGCCGCCGCGTATTCCGCTCGTAGCGGGACTGCCGTTGGCTAGGTCCACCCCAAGCGGACCTAGCGGGAATGCGCCAATTTCGGATAGGCCGGGGTCATAGCTCAGTTGGGAGAGCGCTTCAATGGCATTGAAGAGGTCGGCGGTTCGATTCCGCCTGGCTCCACCACGCACTCCACTTCGGATTTTTGCTTAGAGTCCGTTTCGGAATTCAGCCGGCGACCGCACTTGAAGCAAATGGCCCAATTTTTGAGGCAATATATGTCCGTGTGTTGCTCGAAGCGTCCCTTCAACCTTGGTTGAATGGGAGGTTGTCCGAAAGCTGACTTTTCGCGACAAGGCGAATTTCGAAACGGGCTCTTACGTACCATTTTAGGTGGATGTCGCCGCCCAACGGGGGATTCGCATTTGAATACTTTGCTCTGGATTGATGGGGCTAGGCGTTTTGATTGAAATGGGCTCTGCCCGGTTGCGAGCGAATCGCGATTGAGGAGGGTTTTTTTGGACAGCTTTATCGCCTGTGGGGAAGGGTTGGATGATTCGCGTGCGGGGAACGCCGCGCTACGCGACTCTCATGAGATCTTGTTCATCGCCATGTGCGCTGCGCCGCGCGTTCGACAAGGCCAGCGGCGAGCCGCCGTTGCACATGGTCAGCGCTTTGGGCTGCAAGCAGCGGGAAACCTAGCTGATTTAGGGTGATGGCGTGACTCATGCGGCATGTTTGGCTTCGGGTACGGACTCAATTCCGGCGCGGAATTCGACTCCCTCAACGACTTCCGGCAACTGGTTTTAATCTCGCAGTTCTCACCAAGTTTTGGCCGCCGACATCACCTGCGCGTATTGACAACTTCATCCGTGTTGATGGGGTGAGCACGGCTATCCTGGCCGTATGATCGCACTGATCTCCCTTGTGCTGGCCATCCTAGCTTCAAAACTAAGTGCCCGCTTGAGGCGGAGACTGCGGCGCTCCGGCAGCGGATGATTGTTTTCCGCGCCAAGGTGAAAGGCCGGGCCCAGCTGACGGACACCGGCCGCTGGTTCTTTGTCCAGCTCTACCGATGGTTTCCATCGCCCCTAGAGGTCCTCACGACCATCCGTCCCAAGACGGTTGGTGCGTTGGCATGGGGTCTGCTTTGGCGTTGTGGGCATTGGAAATCGCGGCGGCGAGGAGGACGACCGCAGGTTCAGACAGAGTTGAATGGGGATCGAGAACCCGCTGTAAGACGCGCCTTGCATTGGTGAACTGCTAAAGTTCTATCCTTCCTCCTAAAGCGGCTAGTCGTCGAACATGCTTCTAATTAATTGAGGATTGCATGCGATTCGGCTTACAACGTAAAGTCTGGCGCCTTGCTAAGAACGCCACAGCGAGGCGGTGTCGAGACGACGCAGATTGTGGCCCCGCTTTGAGCCCTTTCAAGAGAACACTTTGCAGATTGGCCGCTCGTAGGTGTTGGACCGGTTGAATCGCACGAGGCCTTGATGCCCAATGCCAGCTTCGACCTAAGAAGTTTGCGAGCTGACTACGCCAGCGGCGCGCAAACCCCGGCGACGACCATAAAAACCGTGGTACAGCGGATCGCCGCGGCAGGTGATGATGGTGTCTGGATCTCTCGCTTCCCGGATGCGGCGTTATTCGAGGCGGCGGCGCGCCTGAGCGCATCCGGAAGTGATCGCCTCCCACTCTATGGCGTACCATTTGCTGTCAAGGACAACATTGACGTCGCCGGGTTGCCAACCACCGCAGCCTGCCCAGCCTTCGCCTATCGCCCGGAACGATCTGCCCCAATTGTCGAACGACTGATCGCCGCCGGCGCCTTGCTAATAGGTAAAACCAATCTGGAT
>DATBQJ010000217.1:0-7917 GCA_036560885.1 Methylocella sp. | reverse complement strand
GTGGTCATGATGATCCTGTCGCTCGTGCGCAATTATATCCCGTCGTACCAGTGGGTCCTGAAGGGCGGCTGGAATATCGCCGATTGTGTGACGCGCTCTTATGATGTCGAAGGCATGCATGTGGGCACTGTAGCGGCAGGGCGCATCGGTCTTGCCGTATTGCGCCGCCTGAAGCCATTCGACATGCATCTGCACTATTTTGACCGCCATCGTCTGCCGCAAGCCGTGGAAAAAGAGCTGAATCTCGCTTGGCATCCGACCGTCGAGGACATGGTCAAGGTCTGCGATGTCGTCACCATCAACTGCCCACTGCATCCCGAGACTGAGCATCTTTTCGATGAAAAGATGCTCTCCAAGATGAAGCGCGGTGCCTATATCGTAAATACGGCGCGCGGAAAAATCTGCGACCGCGATGCCATCGCGCGTGCACTCAAAAGCGGCCAGCTCGCGGGGTATGCGGGCGACGTGTGGTTCCCGCAGCCGGCGCCGAAGGATCACCCCTGGCGCACCATGCCGCATCACGGGATGACCCCCCACATTTCCGGAACGTCGCTTTCCGCACAAACGCGCTACGCAGCGGGTACCCGCGAAATCCTGGAATGCTATTTCGAGGGCCGGCCGATCCGCGACGAGTATTTGGTCGTCGAGAAAGGCAAGCTCGCCGGCGTCGGGGCGCATTCGTATAGCGCCGGAGACGCGACCGGCGGATCCGAGGAGGCCGCTAAGTTCAAGAAAGGTGCCTAAATTCTAGGGCGGCGCGGCTCCGGGCATATCCGGGGCCGCCAATCCATGATGGTATCGTCAAGCAACCTCGATATGTTTGCTTTTTTCTATCCTCGCGAGAGGGCGGCGCGATAGGCTGTCGCCGGATTGTTTCTGTCGTCGCGCCAGCCCGGATGATTGAAATGAATGACGAAATCGCCGTTGTAGGACGCGACCGCATTATCGAAGGTCAGGGAGCCGATTCTGCGCCAATTCTTGAAGCTTTGCTTCAGGGAACCTAAGCCCAATTGTGCCTTCCCTTCATCCGTCACTTCAACATGAAAGACGAGCTTGCGTTTTGGCGAAGGATCGCCTTTGTCGAAAATCTGGCCCAAGACTTCGTCGCGTATATCGAGCTTTTCCCCTTCGATCCTCGGTTGACCGGGCGCGACGAGGAGGTGCATGAAATCGGGTGCGCGCGTGGGTTCCTCCTGCGGCTTGCCGAGTTCGGCGATTGAATAGACCTGACGCAGGCCGGCCTGCTTATCGACGAGGGTAAAAACAAGTGCCGGAATGATCAGGCCGGGCGCCCGCCAGAAAGTGATATCAGGAGCATTGCGAAGCTCGACGTCGTTGATATAGGCGGTGTGGGTGCCCGCAATGTCCTCCATCGCGACGATGTTTGCCGTATGAAGCGGCTCGTTATGATGGGGGTCGGTAGTTGGAAAAAGCTTCCCGGCCAGCGCCAACAGGCGAAGCTCGCCACGACGGACTGCGGCGGTGCCGCAGGAATAGCGTGCCACAAACAAGCCCCGGCTGCCCTGCCTGAAATAGCCGGAATAGTCAGTTTTCTCCGTGATCTCCCACACTCCGGTCAGGCATACGCCGTTTGTATGAATGATGCGGCGAAACCCCTTCCGGTCCGGACCCCAGCGCAAATCAGCATTGGAATCGACAGTCCGTTTGCAAGCTTGGCCAAAGTAGTAATGCCTGCCAAAAGGTAGCAGACCGCGCAGCATATTTGCGAGCTTCACCTCGTGATGAGGCACGGGCGGCTCGCCTTCGCGTCCCCAGACTTTTTGGTAAGGGTTGGCGAAGATCGCATCGCGCACTTCCGAAAAACGCGATCCTTTATAGGCGCGATCTTCTTGCGTGATTTGTTCGATTCCAAAGCGGTCTTGGTCCATGATGACCTCTCTTCCCTCGTATCCTTTTAGTCCCGAGGCACTTTCGGCGCCTCGGCCGGCCTGGTCAATCGAAGCCGCCCGCCGGCGTGGCCGAACAAAAAGATACTGGCATCCTGGCATAGCTTAATCTTAACCTGGTGTTCGCCAAGGTGCATATCTGCTCGGGGCAGTGGTGCCTCCCGATGCCTTTGTTGGTCCAACTGCCGCCTTGCCGGCCAGCGCTTCGGCTGACATTAAATCTTCGCCGGTCAGACTCAAATTTATTCGCTTTTATTTCCGGCAGCTTTGCGCCACATTGGGCGGCAAACAAGAGCGATAAGGCTAGCCATGCCGGAGATTGCCGGGACCTTCGACGCCTATCTCGATCAAGCGGTGGCCCTGGACGCCCGTTTGGGCGCCGCCGCGAGGGTTCTTCGCGCCATTGCGGCGGCGGCCATCGAAATGTCCGCCCTTGTCGGTCTCGGCCGCTTAAATGGCCAGCTCGGTGCCAGCTGCGCCAGCACGAACACGGACGGCGATGTTCAGAAGAAACTGGACGTTCTCGCCAATGACATGTTCGTGGACGCGTTCCGGCAGGCTCCGGTGGCGGCTATTGTCTCCGAGGAAATGGGCGAGCCCATGGTTCTCGATTCCGCGGGCCCGCTCGCGGTTGCGATGGATCCGCTCGACGGCTCCTCGAATATCGATGCCAATGTTTCGATCGGCACGATTTTTTCGATTCTTCCCGTGCTTGCCAACGCCACCGGTGCGGAAACCCATTTCCTGCAACCGGGGCGGATGCAAATTGCCGCCGGTTTTGTCATTTATGGGCCGCAGACGTCGATCGTCTTCGCTTTGGGCAGCGGGCAAACCCAAATCTTCACCCTGGACCGGCGGGATGGCCGGTTCTATCTGGCGGTATCTGCCCCGGTTATCGCGCGGGAAAGCGCCGAATACGCCATCAACGCTTCCAACTACCGGCATTGGGAGGCTCCGGTCCGGACCTTTATCGACGATTGCGAGCAGGGCACTGAAGGACCTCTGAAGCACGACCACAATATGCGTTGGACAGGCTCGCTCGTCGCCGACACCTACCGGATTTTGCTGCGCGGCGGGATTTTCCTTTATCCTGGCGATCAGCGGGCCGGTTATAACCGTGGGCGGCTGCGGCTCCTTTACGAGGCCAATCCGATCGCTTTCATCGTGGAGCGGGCGGCGGGGATCGCGACCGACGGTGTGCACCCCATTCTCGACATCGTTCCCTCCGCCGTCCACGCGCGGGTGCCGCTCGTCTTTGGCTCGGCGGGGCCGGTTAAGCTCGTTGCCCGCTATCATAGCGATCCGCAATTTTCCGTGCGCGCGCCATTATTCGGCAAGCGCGGCCTGATGCGTCCATGAAAAGCAAGAGCTGAAAAAGAAGAGGCTGACGTGTCCGCGAAATATCCGATCATTTCGGTGACCGGTTCTTCAGGGTCTGGAACGACATCCGTCAGGCGCACCTTCGAACAGATTTTCCGGCGCGAGCAGATCGCGGCGGCCTTTATCGAGGGCGATGCGTTCCATCGATACGATCGCGATGAAATGAACGCCATGATGGCCCTGGAGGAGTCGAAGGGCAACCGCAATTTCAGCCATTTCGGCCCCGGCGCCAACCTTTTGGCGGAGCTCGAAGCCGCGTTTCGCAGCTATGATGAATCCGGCACTGGCAAGACACGGCATTATATTCATGACGACGAAGAGGCTGCGTTCTATGGCTACCCGGCCGGAACTTTCACCGGCTGGGAGGCTTTGCCCCCCCAAAGCGATCTACTGTTCTATGAAGGGCTGCATGGCGCCGTCAAAACGGACGAGGTGAATATTGCGCAATATCCCGACCTGAAGATCGGCGTCGTGCCGGTCATCAACCTCGAATGGATTCAAAAAATCCGGCGCGACTGTTCCTCGCGCGGCTATTCGACGGAAGCGGTGATGGACATTATGTTGCGGCGAATGCCCGATTATGTCCACTACATTTGTCCGCAGTTTACCAAGACGGACATCAATTTTCAGCGGGTGCCGACCGTCGATACTTCTAATCCCTTTGCCGCGCGCTGGATTCCAACCGCGGACGAGTCGATGGTGATCATCCGCTTCGCCAAACCACGCGGTATCGACTTTCCCTATTTGCATTCGATGATCCATGACAGTTTTATGTCGCGAGCTAACTCAATTGTGATTCCAGGCGCCAAGCTCGATCTTGCGATGCAGTTGATCTTGACGCCGTTCGTCCTACAACTTGTCGAGCGGCGGCGGCGCGCGTTCTGAGGCAACCAATTTATGTGATCGCTCCGCTCATGGTTTGACGAGGGCGGTCTCCGGCTTGAATTTTGCGGTGCCCGCGAAAAATTGTCCCGGATAGCCGGGAGGCTCCCGCTAGGCTATCCTTAAGGCACCGATTCATAATCCGTGAGGGAATTAACCCATGGCCCGTATCACACTTCGCCAGCTACTCGACCATGCGGCAGAGCACGACTATGGCGTCCCAGCTTTTAATATCAACAATATGGAGCAAGGCCTGGCGATCATGGAGGCGGCTGCCGCCACCGATTCCCCGGTCATTATTCAGGCAAGCCGCGGCGCTCGCGCCTATGCCAACGACATCGTGCTCGCCAAATTGATCGAGGCGTTGATCGAGCTCTATCCGGATATTCCGGTCTGCATGCATCAGGATCACGGCAACAGCGAAGCAACCTGTTACACGGCGATTCAATACGGATTTTCGTCGGTGATGATGGACGGCTCGCTCGATGCCGATGCGAAGACACCTTCTTCTTATGATTACAACGTTGGCGTCACGGCCAGAGTCGTCGAGGTGGCACATTTGGTGGGCGCTTCGGTAGAAGGCGAACTCGGAGTTTTGGGGTCGCTCGAAACCGGCACCGGCGACAAGGAAGATGGACATGGTGCGGAAGGCAAGCTCAGCCGCGAACAGCTCTTGACCGACCCCGATCAGGCGGTCGATTTCGTGACGCGGACAAAGGTCGATGCGCTGGCGATCGCGATGGGTACGTCGCACGGCGCCTACAAATTCACCCGGAAGCCGGACGGCGACATTTTGTCGATGCGGGTTGTCGAGGCGATCCATGCGAGGCTCCCCAATATTCATCTCGTGATGCATGGCTCGTCGTCGGTTCCGCAGGAGCTTCAAGACCACTTCAATGCCTATGGCGGCGCCATGCGCCAGACCTGGGGCGTGCCGGTTGAGGAGATCGTGCAGGGGATCAAGCATGGCGTGCGTAAGGTGAACATCGATACCGATTGCCGTATTGCGATCACCGCCGAGCTTCGCCGCGTGGCGAAGGAGAAGCCAGGAGAGTTCGATCCGCGCAATTTCTTGAAACCTGCCAAGGAAGCGATGCGCGCGGTCTGCAAGCAGCGGCTCGAGCAATTTGGTACTGCCGGAAATGCCTCGAAGATCAAGGTTCTGCCGATGTCCGCGATGGCCAAGCGCTATGCCTCGGGCAGCCTCGATCCCATTTTAAACTTACGGCGCACCGCGGCGGAATAGACCGGAGATTTATAGTGAACTTAACTTATGTCGGGCAGGACTAAATGACGCCTCTGGTCATTGCGCCCTCGATATTGTCCGCCGATTTCGCCAGTCTCGGCGCAGAAATCCGGGCGATTATCGGCGCCGGTGCCGATTGGATTCATCTCGACGTCATGGACGGCCATTTCGTGCCAAACATCACGATTGGCCCAGCCATCGTGCGGTCTTTGCGCCCGCACGCAAAAATTCCTTTCGACGTTCATCTTATGATTTCCCCTTGCGACCCCTATCTTGCCGCCTTCGCGGAAGCTGGGGCGGATTCGATGTCGGTCCACGTCGAGGCCGGGCCGCATCTTCATCGCTCGCTGCAGGCAATCCGGGCGCTTGGCAAAAAAGCCGGCGTCGTGCTCAACCCGGCGACCCCGGCATCAAGCATAAGGCATGTCCTCGATATGATCGATTTGGTGCTGGTCATGTCGGTCAACCCAGGCTTTGGCGGGCAGACCTTTATTGCCCCGGCGGTGGACAAGATCGCGGAAGTGAAGGCGATGATAGGCCCGCGTGCGATCCGCATCGAGGTGGATGGCGGGATCAATCCGGAGACCGCGGCCCTCGCCGCTTCGGCGGGCGCGGACACTCTTGTCGCGGGCGCCGCTATTTTCAAGGGAGGCCCGGACCATTATGCGGCGAATATCGCGGCGATCCGCACGGCGGCCGAAAGACAGCGACGCCGCGATGCTGCTTGAGGCATTAATATTCGACGTAGACGGGACGCTCGCCGAAACCGAAGAGGCACATAGACAGTCGTTCAACGAAGCCTTCGCGGCGTTTAGGCTCGACTGGAGCTGGGATAAGGAGCTTTATCGCGAACTCCTCCAGGTGACCGGCGGCAAAGAGCGGCTTCAGTATTATATCGGCGCGTGGAAGCCGCGCGGCAGCGAAAAGGCGCTTGCCAGTTTCGCCGAAATTTACGACGAGGCGTCTACCCGCTATGCCACGCTTGTAGCGTCGGGCGCCGCGCCGGCGAGACCGGGTGTTCGCCGCCTCATCACAGAGGCCCATGAACGGGGTGTGCGGCTTGCCATCGCGACCACGTCGCTGCGGGAGAGCGTCGATGCGGTCCTGCGCACGATTTTAGGCGAAGCTGGTCCATCCTGGTTCGCGGTGATCGCCGCGGGTGATGTGGTGGCACACAAGAAACCCGCGCCCGACGTTTATCGCTTGGCACTTGAGGAGTTGAAGTGCGGTTCTCAGCTTTGTGTCGCGATCGAAGATTCGGAAAATGGCGTCAAGGCGGCAAGGGCTGCGGGCTTGCCGGTCATCGCGGTGCCAAGCGCTTATCTACGCGGCGATGATTTCACCCTCGCGACGAGCATTCTTTCCAATCTTGGCGAGCCAGATCGTCCCTGCCGCCAAATCGGCGGCCTGCACTTCGATCGGGATTATGTCGATGTTGACGGCTTGAACGCATGGCTATCCAAGTGCCAACAATCCTAAGGGTCCTTCACGTCCCGAAAGGCGGCCATCGCTTGCCGGAGCCGCGCTAGAGAATTCTCGATTTTTGCATACGTGCGCAAAGACAAATCAGGGTCTGGGTTCGGATTCTGGCGGACGCGGTGTGCGGCCATTTGCGGGAATTAAAGTCGCCACGCATTCCACAAACCGCCGCGCAGTCTTAAGCGCGGAACGAGCAGCTTCAGGGCTTATCTTCGAACCGGGGCCGGATTCGTAATCAGCGATAGCTTTGAGTTGATAAGAGAGTCCAAGGAACCCCCGTAGTTCGCTATCAACACGCGAGTCGTCTTTCACAAGGCGCGCAAACTCCGTCCGTACACCTGTATGCGTCTTAAACACACGGCTATGAATCTCAAAGATCAGGGCTTGCGCGGCATGAAACCCGGCAAGATAGGCGGTGCGCCCAGCTGCATTCGTGAGGTCAACGCCAAGCATCGTCTCCGCATCCCAAGAAGCCCGCGCGCCTTTTCAAGAAATGCGGCGCTCTGCGGCTTCACAGGTCAACGCCTTCATGGCGAATTTCGTGCATGAGCGGCATGCGTGGGTCGTTGTAGGTGTCCGCCCGATATGGCAGCGCATTAACAACTTCGCCGGTGTCGTAAAGAATGGCCGTGCTGACATCGGCAAGGCGGTGCATTTCGGCGAAGCGGTCGGGCATATCGCGCAAAAATACCGCTACGTCGTAATCGGACTCCGGTTGCGCATCGCCGCGCGCGCGGGAGCCAAACAGCACCACGCGCGCCACGCGGTCGCCGTAGATTTGATCAACGGCCGCGCGGAAACGTTTAAGGATCGGATCGGCTGGTGCTTTCGTCTGCATTTGAGAAACACTTGTAAATTCAATAAACTATACAATTTGTCGGGGAGGAGAACAACGCAAACAAGGAACGCATAATTTTTGCAGACCGTGTGAAAACGAGACTGGCTTTCGATCGGTTTGAAGGCTTGATCGCCGATGAGTGCGACTTTCATGGTTTTGCGGCGAGGCGAGCCCGCGACTGCGCC
>DATBQJ010000216.1:0-16699 GCA_036560885.1 Methylocella sp. | reverse complement strand
CATCGCCCGCGGCGCCTCTCCCGAAATCGCGGCGCGCGAATTGAAGATTTCACGAGAGACGGCGCGCAATCAGCTAAAAGCGGTCTTTGCCAAGACCGACACCCATCGTCAAAGCGAACTCGTCGCACTGCTGCTGCAGGTTTAGGAATAGGTTTGCGGAAAGGCGGACGGGACAGCGTATAACGCCCCCCTTGAAGATGAGCTCGCCGGCGCTCAAGGCAGGGAGCATCGATCGTCTCCGGCCTTGCCGCGTGCATCCGAAGTGACGGTGCGGTAGAGTAGCCCGCATGGCGATAATTTCCGGACAAAAAGATTGGCGGTGGCGGTCACGGCTTTCGCGGGGGCCGGTCACTGCCGTGCTTGCGGCATCGGCATGTTTGCTACTTCTGGCAAGCAGCAATCCCGCGCGTGCGCAATTCAACCCGTTCGGCTGGTTCGAGCAATTGTTCCAGCCAAATCAGCCGCCAGGCCGCGTCGTAAAACCAAGGGGCGAAACCCGCCGGGGCAGCCCGGAACCATATCTGGCAAGGCCAAAGCCAAGTCGTGCCAGGGTGAAACCGGTGCCCGCCAAGCCCGCCGTGGCGCCTACTTACTTCGTCGCGGTCCTCGGCGACAGCCTCGGCCAAATGCTGGCGCAAGGATTGAGCGAGGCGCTCGAGAACCGGCCAGAGATCGCCATCCTGCGCAAGACCAAAGAAAACTCAGGCCTTGTCCGCGACGATTTCTTCGATTGGACCGCGGCCACGCGGGATTTGCTCGCCAGCGGCGAGAGAATCGATTTTGCCGTCATGTTGATCGGCAGCAACGACCGGCAATCCTTGCACGATGCCAATGGAAGCTACGAGCCCCGCTCGCCGGAATGGCAGGCGGCCTATACGCAACGCATCGAAACAATCGCGGCGATGTTCCGCGACAAAAAAATTCCGCTGGTCTGGGTCGGCCTGCCGATCTTGAAAAGCGAAATGCTTTCCGCCGATGCGTTGGCCCTCAATGAATTTTATCGCGCTTACGCCGAAAAAGCGGGCGCCACTTACATCGATATTTGGGAAGCCTTCGCCGACGAGGGCGGTCAATACAGTGCTTTTGGCCCTGACATCAACGGTCAGACAGTGCGTTTGCGCGCCGCCGATGGGATCCATTTCACCAAGGCGGGCGCGCGCAAGCTCGCCCATTTTGTCGAACCCGAGATCCGCCGCAAATTTGAAGAAGTGCAGCCAAAAAGCGAGCCGGGAACGACGCCAAGTGGCGCCCCGGATTTGGCGAATGTCGCAATCCCGGACGCCGCGGGACCGCCTTCGAATGCGGTGCCTGGGAGCGAGGCCCCGCCCCCGCCGAAACCAATTGCCGGACCTATCCTGCCGTTGACCGGCCCCGTTCTCACTCCAAGCGGCGAACTTGCCACGCGGACAACAACCGCGGGGGCCGCAAATAACTCCGCGCGAAATTTGATCGAGCAAACCCTGCAACAAGGCACGCCTCTTTCCCCTAAGCCGGGCAGGGCTGACGATTTCTCCTGGCCGAGAAACTAACGCGCCGGAAAAAATTATCCACGCCCCACCCTGCTCGCGATGGAACGAACTGCCGCGCTTGCGCGTTAACCACGCAACAAATCTCAGCGTGGCCGACGAACGGGGTGCCTAACCAATGATCAACAATTCGACAATTCATTTATTCGCGGTGGCCGGCTTTGCTGCGCTCCTCGCGACCGGGGCGCAAGCTTTCGACGGTGGCTCGCCCGCAGGGCTTATGAATCGTCAAATCCAGCCGGTGAGCCTACCAACCGATGTCCAGCGCGCCGTTCAACCGACCCGCGCGATTGTCGACGATCCGACCGGCGAACGGGCCGGAACGATTACGATCGACACCAAGAACCGCTATCTCTATCTGTCGATGGAGGGGGGCAAGGCTATGCGCTACGACGTCGGAGTCGGACGCGAGGGCTTTGCGTGGTCCGGGCGTGCCCACATCGGGCGCCGCGCCGAATGGCCTAGCTGGACTCCTCCCGCTGCCATGCGGTTGCGCCGGCCGGATCTGCCGCGCGTTATGGAAGGCGGCCTTGCTAATCCGCTTGGCGCACGTGCGATGTATCTCTACAACAGTCACGGCGACACGATGTTTCGTATTCACGGCACCAATGAGCCGGATACAATTGGGCGCGCGGTCTCTTCAGGCTGCGTCCGCCTCTTGAACGACGACGTTGTCGATCTCTATTCGAGGGTTAAGGTCGGCGCGCAAGTCGTCGTGCTCTGACCGCTCACATCGTTCGAGACGGATTTAAACCGGTTTGGCGGCCTTGCCAAACCGGTTATTTTTTGCTTTCAAAGCTGGGCTTGCTGGCGAAAAATCGTCGAAAGCAGCGGCTCGTTTTTGCCGTTTTTTGAGAAAATTATGCTGCATTCGATTCAGTAAACGGCGAACCCCGAGGCTTGACATGCGTGCAATGCAAGGCAGCTTTGTCCCTGTTGGCCTGGCATTTCTTATCGTGGCCGTCATCCTTCTGATTCCGGCGGCGCCGGCGTTCGCACAATGGCGCTATTATGGTGGCTACTATTCTGCCTATCCGCCTTACACTTATCCCGCCTATCCCGGAGCTTACGGCTATCCGGGCGATCCGCCGCCCGCGCCCAATTACCGCGGCCGCCCATACGCCTATGGCGCGCCGTTTTACGAAGACCCCTATGGTTCAGGACCGCGCGGCCAATCCTACGGCTCGGGCGATTTCGAACTCGGCGTCAATTTCAACGAGAAAACCGCCGCGATGGTGCAAAACCCAACCAGTGAGCCGGCCGGCACGATCGTGATCGACACAAGTTCGCGGCATTTATACCTTGTGCAACCCGGCGGCGGCGCCATTCAATATGGCATCGGCGTCGGCCGCCAGGGGTTCGCGTGGAAGGGCGTCGCGCGCGTCGGCCGCAAATCCGAATGGCCGCGCTGGATTCCGCCCAAAGAAATGCTGAAGCGCCGCCCCGATTTGCCGGAAGAGATGGAGGGCGGGCTCGATAATCCACTTGGCGCGCGCGCGCTTTATCTGTTCCAGGGCAACAAAGACACGCTGTTTCGCATTCATGGCACCAACGAACCGGATTCGATTGGCAAGGCGGTCTCCTCCGGCTGCATAAGGATGATGAACGCCGATGCCATCGATCTCTACGAGCGCGTCAAGGTCGGTACCCGCGTCGTGGTGCTTTGACGGGCGGTCTTGAAATCGAAAATTGGCACTGCGAGCAAAGGAGCGCCCGCGGCGCGCTACGCGGAGCGCCGAAGACGCACCTCTGGCGCGTCGGGTGCGTCAATGCGGGACGATCGGGATGAGAACGCCGATGTTGTCGGTGGTGTTTCCGCCGATGTCGTTGTCGCCGTAACTATTTAGAATTCCGCCGCCGGACGTGGAGACGCCGGTTTCATTCTCCTTAACTACCGAATGCGCGATCCGGAGAATCGCATTCGTGCCTGCAACAAGTCCAAAACTAAAGTTGTTGCTGGCAACGGAATTGCGTACCATGACATTAATGGCCGCTGGGCCGAAGCCTATGCCCGCAGAGACGCCAGCACCGTTGAAGGAAACCTCGCTATCAACTATTGCGACATTGAGCGAGCCCCCGGTCGTCTGCGAACCATCTACGGCGATTCCGGTTTCTCCATTGTTTGCAGTGATATTACTGAGCACGCCTGTGACCGTTACCGATGCGGCAGGTTGGACCCTAATCCCGGCGACGCGGTTATTAAAAGCCATTGTATTTGACACCGAGAAGCTGCTCGATGTGGTAGACGAGATAGAGATGCCGGCACGTTCAAAACCTCGGACCACGCAGTTTTCGACGGCGAGAATCGCGCCCGTGTTGAGGAGGATGCCGTTTATCCCGCCGCCAGTTCCCGCGATGGTCAGGCCGCGCAAATGAACGCCGTCATTTACGCCGGCATTGATCGTGATGGCATTGCCCGAGGAAATTCCGATGGCCGCGATTCCGGGGCCGTCATTAACGATACTGACCGACTGAGTGATGGTCACGGGACCATAGTCGGCCTGATCGAGCACGTCGATCTCGCCGCCTGCGGCGGTCTGAGTGAGCGCGAAAGCAAAAGTGTTACACGGAAATTCGAGCGCGCAGGTGCCGCTGTCGGCCCTCTTTCCGGAGACCCAGGTCCGGTCGGCCAGCGCGGCGGCCGGCGCGGTGGAAAGAATAAAGGCGATAAGTGCTCCGGCGATGGCATCTGAAAATGCGATTTTGGTCATGAAATACCTTCCACGCAACGCGGAACAGCGTTGCCGGAGCAGTATATACGGCACGGTAGAGAGATACTATGACCTGATCGCGGCCACTCTACCCAGGTAAGTCGCTCGATCCCATTAAGAAACCATCGATGGCGCGCGCGGCTTGGCGGCCCTCGCGGATCGCCCAGACGATGAGGGATTGGCCGCGCCGCATGTCGCCGCAGACAAAGACCTTCGGGATGGAGGTTTTGTAGCTCGTCTCATCGGCCGCGACATTTCCACGCGGATCGAACGCGACGCCGAGATCCTCCAAAAGTCCCTCATGCACCGGTGAAACGAAGCCCATGGCGAGCAGCACGAGATCGGCCCGGAGCTCAAAGGCGCTGTCCGGAATTTCCTTGAAATTCGCATCGAGCCGCACGCAGACGAGTTTTTTGACGGTGCCATCCTCGCCGCACAATTCCTTGGTGACAACCGAAAAATCCCTTTCCGCGCCTTCTTCCTGGGAAGACGACGTGCGCATTTTCAAGGGCCAGTCCGGCCAAGTCAGCAGCTTGTTTTCTTTATCGGGGGGGCGCGGCAAGATTTCGAGCTGGGTTACGGAAAGCGCACCCTGGCGAATCACGGTTCCGATGCAATCCGATCCGGTATCGCCGCCGCCGATCACGACGACGTGCAGGGCAGAAGCAAGGATCGGCGCGTTGCTGTGGACCGGCTCCTTGGCAATGCGCCGGTTTTGCTGCGGCAAAAATTCCATCGCGAAATGCACGCCAGAGAGATCGCGGCCTGGAACCGGCAGATCGCGCGGCTTTTCAGCGCCACCAGCAAGAACGATCGCGTCGAAGCGTTCGAGCAAATCTGCCGCGGCGAGATCAATCCCAACATTCACGCCATTGTGGAAATGCACGCCTTCCGCCTGCATTTGGGCGATCCGCCGGTCGATCAGATGTTTTTCCATCTTGAAGTCGGGAATGCCATAACGCAGCAAGCCGCCGGGCTTGGCGTTTTTCTCGTAGAGATGGACCTCATGCCCGGCCCTGGCTAGCTGCTGAGCGCAGGCAAGCCCTGCTGGCCCCGAGCCGACCACAGCGACCGTCTTGCCGGTCTTCGCCTCTGCGGGTTCGGGATTGATCCAGCCGTTCTTCCAGGCGCGGTCGGCGATTGCGCATTCGATAGTTTTGATTGTCACCGGATTATCGTCGATGTTCAGCGTGCAAGAGGCTTCGCAAGGCGCCGGGCAGAGACGGCCGGTGAATTCGGGAAAATTATTCGTCGAATGAAGGTTGCGCGACGCCTCCTCCCAATCGGAGCGGTAGACGAGGTCGTTCCAATCGGGAATCTGATTGTGGACCGGACAGCCGGTGTGGCAAAACGGGATGCCGCAATCCATGCACCGCGCCGCCTGATCCGTGGTTGCCTCCTCGGAAAGCGGGATCATGAATTCCTTGTAATTACGAATCCGGTCGGAGGCCGGCAAATAGCGCCGGTCACGCCGATCGATCTCAAGGAATCCTGTTACTTTGCCCATGCGACGCAAATTTCCCAATAGCGGAGAGGACCGAGTGGCGCTGGCGCTGCAAATCCAATCCGGGGCCAAAGGCTCGCCGACGTTTCTCGGTCATTCCGCCGCGGCGAGACTTGGCTGTCCCCCCTTGGCGATCAGTTCCTCGATCGCGCGGCGGTACTCGACCGGCATGACCTTGCGGAATTTGGGTTTGTACTCGTCCCATTGTTCGAGAATGTGGCGGGCCCTCCCCGAATTTGTGTAATAGGCATGGTTCGCGATGAGCTGATGCAGCCGCTCGGCGTCGAAACGGGTCATATCGCCCATCACATCGACTCGGCCATGGAAATCGAGATCGCCGCCATGGTGATAGTTCTTCTGCATCAACTCTTCTTCTTCGGCGACCGGCTCCAGTTCGACCATCGCGAGATTGCACCGCTCGGCGAAGCGGCCGTCCTCGTCGAGGACATAGGCGATTCCTCCTGACATGCCGGCCGCGAAATTGCGCCCCGTGTCGCCGATCACGACGACGATCCCACCGGTCATATATTCGCAGCCGTGGTCGCCGAGCCCCTCGATGACCGCGATCGCGCCGGAGTTGCGGACCGCGAAACGTTCTCCGGCCACGCCGCGGAAATAGCATTCGCCGCTGATCGCGCCATAGAGCGCGGTATTGCCGATGATGATCGAGTTCTCCGGGGTAATTCGTGAAGGCGCCGGTGGATAAACGATGATGCGTCCGCCCGAGAGCCCCTTGCCGACGTAATCGTTGGCCTGACCTTCGAGTTCCAGGGTAACCCCGGCGGCAAGCCACGCGCCCAAACTCTGTCCGGCGGTCCCCTTGGCTCTGATACGGATCGTGTCGACCGGAAGCCCCGCATGGCCATAGCGGCGCGCGATCTCCCCCGACAACATGGCGCCGGTGGCGCGGTCGGTGTTGTTGATCGCGGTCTCGATGGCTACCTTTGCACCGGTTTCAATCGCCGCCTTGGCTGCTGCGATCAGCTTGCGATCCAGCACTTTTTCGAGCCCGTGATCTTGCCGGCCCGAATGAAAGATCGCTTGACCTTGCGCCGCCGGCTTGTGGAAGAGCTTCGAGAAATCAAGCCCCCGCGCCTTCCAATGCGCGACCGCCTGTTGCTCGTCGAGCATCTGCATTTGCCCGATCATCTCGTCGACGGTGCGATAGCCCATCGTTGCCATCAACTCACGCACTTCCTGCGCGACGAAGAAAAAGAAATTGATCACATGCTCGGGCAGACCGGTGAACCGCTTGCGCAGAACCGGGTCTTGCGTCGCAATGCCGACCGGACAGGTATTTAAATGGCACTTGCGCATCATGATGCAACCGGCGGCGATCAGGGGCGCCGTGGCGAACCCGAATTCGTCGGCGCCGAGCAGCGCGCCGATCACGACATCGCGGCCGGTGCGCAGGCCGCCATCCACCTGCACCGCGATCCGCGAGCGCAGCCGGTTCAGGACCAAGGTTTGTTGCGTCTCGGCAAGGCCGATTTCCCAGGGCGTGCCGGCGTGCTTGATCGAGGTCAGCGGCGAGGCCCCCGTGCCGCCCTCGAATCCGGAAATGGTGACATGGTCGGCGCGGCCCTTGGAGACGCCAGCGGCGACGGTTCCGACTCCGGCCTCGGAGACAAGTTTGACCGAGACGCCGGCTTCGGGATTGACATTCTTCAGATCGAAGATGAGCTGCGCCAGATCCTCGATCGAATAAATGTCGTGATGCGGCGGCGGCGAAATGAGGCCGACGCCTTGCGTCGAGTGACGCACCTTGGCGATGACAGCATCGACCTTGTGCCCCGGCAATTGGCCGCCTTCGCCTGGCTTTGCCCCTTGCGCCATCTTGATCTGCATCATGTCGCAGTTGACCAGATATTCGGTGGTCGCACCGAACCGCCCTGAGGCCACCTGCTTGATCGCCGAGCGCATTGAATCGCCATTGGGGAGCGGTTTGTAGCGGTCGGACTCTTCGCCGCCTTCTCCCGTGTTTGATTTGCCGCCTATCCGGTTCATCGCGATCGCAAGCGTCGTGTGGGCTTCGCGCGAGATCGAGCCAAAAGACATTGCCCCGGTCGAGAAACGCCGCACGATCGATTGGGCAGCTTCAACGTCCTCGATTGCTACCGGCAGGCGGCCGTCTTCCTGTGCCGTCTTGATGCGGAAGAGACTGCGGATGGTCAACGGCCGCGCGGTTTCCTCGTTCAGGAGGGCGGCGTAGGCGCGATAAGTGGATTCACTATTGCCGCGCACGGCATGTTGCAGCAAAGACACTGATTGCGGCGACCAAGAATGCGCTTCGCCACGGACGCGGAAGGCGTAATCGCCGCCAATGTCAAGGGCTTGGCGATAGAGCGGCGCATCGCCGAATGCTTGCTCATGGCGGCGCACGGTTTCCTGCGCGATTTCCGCGAGCCCAACGCCGCCGATCCGCGTCGCCGTCCCGGTGAAATAGCGATCGACGAAATCCTCCGCGAGGCCGACCGCCTCGAAAATCTGCGCGCCGCAATAGGACTGGTAGGTCGAGATGCCCATTTTCGACATCACCTTCAAGAGGCCCTTGTCGATCGACTTGATGTAGCGCTTGCACGCTTCTTGGCCGTCGATTTCATCGGGAAACGCGCTCGCCATGGCGGCGAGGGTCTCGAAGGCGAGATAGGGATTGATTGCTTCCGCTCCATAGCCCGCCAACAGCGCGAAATGGTGAACCTCCCGCGCGTCGCCCGTTTCGACGACGAGGCCAACCGAGGTGCGAAGCCCCTTGCGGATAAGATGATGATGCACCGCCGCCGTCGCGAGGAGCGCGGGGATCGGAATGCGATCGGCGCCGGTCATGCGATCGGACAAAATAATGATGTTGAAGCCGCTGTTGACCGCATGTTCGGCCCGCGCGCAGAGCCGGTCAAGGGCCTCCGGCATGCCTTCCGCGCCGCTTTCCGAAAGATAGGTAATATCGAGAGTCTTGGTGTCGAAAGCCTCCTCGAAATGCCCGATCGAACGGATTTTCTCGAGATCGCCGTTGGTCAGAATGGGCTGCCGTACCTCGAGACGTTTCTTCTTGGCGTTGCCTTCAAGATCGAGGATGTTGGGGCGCGGCCCGATGAAGGACACGAGGCTCATGACCAATTCTTCGCGGATCGGATCGATCGGCGGATTGGTCACTTGTGCGAAATCCTGCTTGAAATACGTATAAAGGAGCTTTGCTTGCGTCGACAAAGCCGAAATCGGCGTGTCGGTGCCCATCGACCCGACCGCTTCCTGGCCGGTCACCGCCATCGGCGGCAGCAGAAGCGAAAGATCTTCCTGGCTGTAGCCGAACGCTTGCTGGCGATCCAACAACGACACATCCGTGCGTGGCGCACGCGGATGGACCGCGAGGTCCATATCTTCGAGCACGATCTGGGTGCGCTTCACCCATTCGGCATAAGGATGCGATGCGGCGAGCGTGCTCTTGATTTCGTCGTCCGAGACGATACGGCCCTGCTCTAAATCGACGAGCAGCATTTTGCCGGGTTGTAACCGCCATTTGGTGATGATCCGCTCTTCGGCGATCGGCAAGACGCCCGCTTCCGAGGCCAGCACAACGAGCCCGTCGCTGGTAACAATATAGCGCGCCGGACGCAGCCCATTGCGGTCGAGCATCGCGCCGATTTGACGGCCATCGGTAAAGGCGACCGCAGCCGGCCCGTCCCAAGGCTCCATCATCGCGGCGTGATATTCATAGAAGGCGCGGCGCGCCGGGTCCATCAGCGGATTGCCCGCCCAGGCTTCTGGGATGAGCATCGTCATCGCATGGCTGAGCGAATAGCCGCCCTGGATGAGGAATTCGAGCGCGTTGTCGAAACAGGCGGTGTCCGATTGGCCTTCGTAGGAGATCGGCCAGAGTTTGCTTATGTCATTGCCAAACAATCCAGAGGCGACCGAGGCTTGCCGCGCCGCCATCCAATTGAGGTTGCCGCGCAGGGTATTGATTTCGCCATTATGCGCGACGAGACGATAGGGATGCGCCCGCGACCAGGTCGGAAATGTGTTGGTCGAAAAGCGCTGATGGACAAGCGATAGCGCCGACTCGAACAGGGGATCGGCAAGGTCCTTGAAATATTTTCCGAGCTTCGTCGCGAGAAGGAGGCCTTTGTAGACGAGGGTGCGCGACGAAAGCGACACGGGATAGAAGCCAGCGGTGCGCGGGTCGTTCAGCTGGTAGACCGCGTTCGAAATCATCTTGCGCAGAATAAACAGCCGCCGCTCGAACACGGTCTGGTTCTCAACATGGGGGCCGCGCTGGATAAAAATCTGGCGGCTCACCGGTTCGGCCGCCCTGACGCTCTCGCCAAGCCAAGCCGAATCGACCGGCGTGTCACGCCAGCCAAGCAGGATCTGTCCGGAGGCGGCAACCATTTTTTCAACAATGTCTTCGGCGATCCGGCGGCCTTCGCTATCGCGCGGCAAGAACAGCGCGCCAATGGCGTATTGGCCCGGCGCCGGCAGCGCGAAACCGAGCCCGGTTGCCTCCTTGGCAAAAAAACGATGCGGGATTTGAACCAGCATGCCGCAGCCATCGCCCGCCTCGGGATCGGCGCCGACCGCCCCGCGGTGATCGAGATTGCGCAGAATCTCGAGGCCCATGGCGATCATTTCGTGCGACTTGCGATCGCGCATGTCGGCGACAAAACCGACTCCGCAGGCGTCATGCTCCTTGCCGGGGGAATAAAGCCCTTGCGCGGCGGGCAGGCCGGGATCTAGCTGGATCGGCCCGCGGACGATCGGATCCGTCATCTCTCCCCCTCTACAAAACAGTATCGCCACAAGGAGGCCTGCGCGCCTCATCGAAGCGCGCTAAAGGAGCATATACCTTCTGGCAAGAAGCGGGCCACCCGGGCTTCGCGGCGTTACTGCACGCCCATGCTAGCACGCTGCCAACCATCGTTACAGGGGAGCAGGGCTGGCGTCAATTCCAGATGAGGATCGCGCCAGGGCGAAAACCTAAATCGTTAAGCTGCGAAAAGGGTGGCCCGGAACATTGGGTCGACGCAGGCTCTGATCCGCTTCCGGCGCAGGGAGCCAGGATTTCGCCCTTAGGATCGCGCATGCCCCTATTGCCACAAGGATGCCGAGCGGCTAAGTCTCGCTTCGGTTTCGGCGCGTCCTTTTGTGAGGACGGGGCGGCATTAGCGGCCGCATGAGGGCCATCCCGCCGGAGGCGCCCGTAGCTCAGCTGGATAGAGCACTAGACTACGAATCTAGGGGTCGGGAGTTCGAATCTCTCCGGGCGCGCCATCAAAATCAAATTTATTGGCTGAGGCGAGGACCGTCATAGAGAGCTGGCGGCGCCATTACAATACCCTGCGGCCTCACGGACTGCTCGGCTACATACCCTCGGCACCCAATGCCCTCGTGCCCATCAGACGCGGTTAATGGCCAGGCCAGGCCAATCAGCGTGCCCGGTAAATCCTCGGCGCTGCAACGTATAGCGATGCTGGCGCCGATCGCATGCTTTCGACCGAATGCATTTTGAAAGCTCCTGGCAATGACGCCGGAACCTCCTGAAACGAGCGAAGCAGATTCACTCGGTAAACTAAAATTCATGGAACATTTTTTAGCGGATCAGTGTTCGCGAGAATTCTCACAGATGGGCTGAGGCGAAATCCGCACGCTCAGGCACACGTGAAGAATGGCAACGCAAAAGGAGAATGGGATGAAACGCAACACACTCAATCTGACGTGTGGGCCACGTTAGCTGCGGTGTTGGTCATGGGCGGTTCAGCTTGGGGTCAAATGTCCGTCCCCGGTTATCCCGGCGATCCCTACGCCGCCGACTCACGAGATCCTTTTGATACCACATACCCGCACGAATATCCGGAGCCTCAAATCACCCTTCCTATTCTAGCTCCGCTGGTAACCGGACGGAGCGTGGCAACTGGTCCAATATTCGAAAATTACTGCGCTACCCCGGCGAAAACGTGCGAGCTTAATCGGGCTTCCCCCCTCGGCTACAGCTGTTCCTGCAAGGTCCCAGGTGGGCGCGTGCGAGGCTCGGTGACACCCTGATAACCAAACTTGGTGAGCTTCGGGAGGCTTCCAAAGAGAGGGGCTCATGCAAATCCACAAGCTGGGGCATGACTTCAGCGGCCCCGATCTTACCAAAATGTTTCACGTGAAACTTTTTTGTCCAATCGGGGCCAAAAATCTTACAAGGGCGAAGACAGTGGCTCTCCTTTAACTCTGTAAGATCAATCCGCCTGCGAAGACCGCGAGCTCGTCAATGATAGCCACGCTTCGGGCGCGAAGCGCGTTGCGCAAGCCGCAAGGCTTCGGCGGATTATCTGACGAAATCAACGGCGGAGCTGCTATGTGCGAGTGCTCGCAGGTCACTAGGGCCTGTTGGGATCGATCGGGAGTTTAGCACGGCAGCAGCGAGGTAGATCATTGCTGAGAAGCTTCGGTCGGTTTTTCGGCGCGCATGGCAATACGCTTGAACTCTTTGAGTTTGCAGAAGAAGTTTTCGATTAAATGACGCCATTTGTAGATTTCCAGATCGATGGCGAGGGGGCGGGAGCGGCGCGGATGTTGCGAGATGACGGCCTTGGCTCCGCGCGCATCAAGATCAGCAATAATGGCGTCGCTATCGAATGCCTTGTCGGCGATCAGAGCCTCGAACTCCACCCCTTCGATGAGCGGAGGAACGCCCACCGTATCAAACCGATGGCCCGGCAGGAGTTCAAACCGCACAAGATTGCCGAGCGCATCTGTCAGCGCGAGAATTTTGGTGGTCATGCCGCCTTTGGACCAACGAATGTGCCTCCATCTTAAATAAGAGGCTGATATGCGTTACCTCATCGGAACTGCGTTAGCAGCCAATTGGCGGATCGGCGACGGCTGCCGAGCCCCTGCCTGCTCCGCCGCGATGTCAGGGATGGTATTTCTCGTCTCGGGCCTGCAAGTATGTCCATGCCCGTCAAACAAACGTTCGATCCGTGGGGCAAATGCCCCTTGCGACTTTACTTGATTGAAGTGGAAGCAGACGGAGCATAGCAGTGGGAATGAACATCTTTGGTGGCCTTCGGCCTTTCAGGCCTCGCGAGGCGGTACGCGATGCTGTAGCGGGCTTGACGCTTGCGTCGATGAACATTCCGCAGGTTCTCGGTTATACCCGGATTGCCGGGACGCCTGTCATCACAGGTCTCTACACCGTCCTGCTGCCTCTCGTTGCGTTTGCAGTCTTTGGGTCCTCACGCCATTTGGTTGTAGCAGCCGACTCGGCGACCGCGGCAATCTTCTCCAGTTCGCTGTCCCATATGGCTGAACCTGCCAGCGAGAAGTATATGGCGTTGGTCGGTATGGTGGCCCTGTTGACTGCTGGATTCCTGTTATTGGCGCGGATATTCAAGCTCGGGTTCCTTGCTGATTTCCTTTCGCGAACGGTGCTGGTTGGTTTTCTCACCGGTGTCGGATTTCAGGTTGGTATTGCCATGCTCGGCGATATGCTCGGTGTGGCAGCGCCCTCGCATCGCTCGCTTGTTCAAGTTAAAGAGATTTGGGATGGCCTGCCGGCGTTTAATCTTCCGACACTGGGGTTGTCGGTGTTTGTCGCCGGAAGCATCCTGCTCGGCCATCGGCTTGCTCCCAGGGTGCCTGTTGCGCTCTTTGCGGTCATCGGGATGATCGCGGCAAGCGCGATGTTCGATTTTGCCGAGTACGGCATAGCGGTCATTGGCCCGGTCCCAGGGGGGCTTCCATCGATCAAATTGCCTGACGTAAGTTGGAGCGAGACCCTAGCACTTTTACCGGTTGCCGGATCGTGCTTCGTCATGATCATCGCGCAGAGCGCGGCGACATCGCGGGTCTATGCGGTTCGGCATCACGAGCGCGTCGACGAGGACGCGGACATCCTCGGTCTGGCAGCCGCAAATGCAGCTGCTGCCGTGAGTGGAACTTTTGTGGTTAACGGCAGCCCGACGCAAACCGCTATGGCAGACAGCGCGGGAGCGCGTAGCCAGGTCGCACAATTGGTATTTGCCGGCATAGTTCTATTGGTTCTGCTCTTCCTAACCGAGCCCCTACAGTACTTGCCGCGCAGCGTACTGGCTAGCATCGTGTTTACGATCGCGGTGGGCATGGTTGATGTGAAGGGCCTGCGAGCAATATTTCAAGAAAGCCCAGGCGAGTTCCGGGTCGCCATTCTTACCGCTGCAGCGGTGGTCGTAATCGGCGTTGAGCAGGGCATTCTCATTGCAATTGCGCTATCGCTTATCAGGCATGTCCGGCATAGCTATCGCCCCCATACGATAGTGCTCTCCCCTGGTGCGACGGGCCGGTGGGCACCGGCACCCGCGGCGCCGGGCTCGGAGACCGAACCAGGGCTGATCGTCTATCGGTTCGGTGCGGATCTATTTTATGCCAACGACAACCGCTTCGCCGATGAAGTGCGTGCTCTCGTCCAACATGCACCGACGCCGGTTCGGTGGTTCATTGTCGACGCGGGCGCCATCACGGATATGGATTATTCTGCTGGTCAATCCATGCGCGATCTGCTCGATGATTTGCGCCCTAAAGGGGTCAACGTTGTCTTCGCACGCGTCAGTTCGTACCTGCGATCCGATATGGACCGGCATGGAGTGACGGCAGTGCTCGGGGAAACGCAGATTTTCGAGACGCTTCATGAAGCCATCGCTGCAGTCCGCAGCCCATCGCAGGCGGATCAATCCACAAAGATCGCGCGATAGGAACTCTGCGGTGGGAAATGAGGGCGGCCGTTCGCCGGCGTTATTGTGAAGGACGGAAAGGTCCTAGCCGAGGCGGCGCGTTGCCACACGATACGAGGAAACCGATGAAAGCTTTGCCTGTCCATGTCGGAAATCAAATCCGAACATATTGATGGTGTAACCCGCCGAGAATTGGAGTCGGAAGAATGCGCCCGATGGCCTGAACAGCCCGAGGGACTGGCGCATCCTTGTTCAGGGAAAGGTGTGTTCTCGCGCCATTGTAATATTCCGTGTAAGAAAGGAGTAGGTGACGCAGATGCCTTTCGCCGAAGACGACGACATGGTCGACACATTCCCGCCGGATCGAGCCGATCAGCCGTTCCGTATGTCCGTTCTGCCATGGCGAGCGTGGCGCGGTTGGCCGGTCCCGAATGCCCATGGCGCGAAGCCGCCGGGTAAAAACTTCGCTATAGACCCGGTCGCGATCACGAATGATATACCTCGGTGGGCATTCCCAGCCGCAGGCTTCGGTGAGTTGCCGGGCTATCCATTCGGCGGTAGGGTTTGCTGTCACGCCGAGCCATAACATTTGGCGCCTGTCGTGCCAAAGGATCACCAGGCCATAGAGCAGCCGAAAAGAGAGGGTTGGAACGACGAAGAGATCCATTGTGGCAATCCCGTCGGCGTGGTTGCGAATAAAGGTCTTCCACCCTTGAGAAGGAGGTCGCCTGCGCCTTGCCATGTATTTGGCGACTGAGGTTTGACCGATGTCGATGCCGAGCGTGAGGAGTTCTCCATGGATCCGGGGAGCGCCCCACAGCGGGTTGGCCAGGCTCATGGCAGGAAGGTAAGATCATCGCTGTGGGTCCCGGTGGTCGCGATGAAGCCGGCAAGCTCACCCCCCTCGACGTCAAGGCCGGCGATCGCATCCTCTTCGGAAAATGGTCCGGCACCGAGGTCAAGATCGACGGCGATGACCTACTTATTATGAAGGAAAGCGACATTCTGGGCGTCGTCGACCGACCCGACGGCGGTTCGCACCGGTTTCCCTCTTAGAAGGTGAATGACAATGGCTGCCAAAGACATCCGTTTTTCCACCGACGCGCGCGACCGCATCCTGCGCGGCGTCGAGATTCTCAATAATGCGGTGAAGGTGACTCTCGGCCCGAAGGGTCGCAACGTGGTCATCGAAAAATCCTATGGCGCGCCGCGCATCAGTAAGGACGGCGTGACTGTTGCCAAGGAAATCGAACTGTCCGACAAGTTCGAGAACCTTGGCGCGCAACTGGTGCGTGAAGTTGCCTCGAAACAGCACGACGCCGCCGGTGATGGCACCACCACCGCGACCGTGCTTGCTTCCTCCATTGCCCGCGAAGGCGCGAAGGCCGTGGCGGCCGGGCTCAATCCCATGGACTTGAAGCGCGGCATCGACCTCGCCGTCGAAGCGATCGTCGCCGATCTCAAGAAGAACTCGAAGAAAGTGTCTTCGAACGAGGAGATCGCTCAGATCGGTAAAATTTCGGCCAATGGCGATCAGTTTATCGGCGAAGAAATCGCCAAGGCGATGCAGAAGGTCGGCAATGAAGGCGTCATCACGGTCGAGGAAGCCAAAAGCCTCGTGACCGAGACCGAGATTGTCGAAGGCATGCAATTCGATCGCGGCTATCTCTCCCCCTATTTCATCACCAATGCCGAGAAGATGGTCGTTGAACTCGAAGACCCTTACATTCTCGTTCACGAGAAGAAGCTATCTTCGCTGCAGGCCTTGCTGCCGATTCTCGAGGCGTCGGTGCAGAGTGGCAAACCGCTTCTCATCATCGCCGAAGACGTCGAGGGCGAGGCGCTCGCCACGCTCGTCGTCAACAAGCTGCGCGGCGGCTTGAAGGTCGCAGCAGTCAAGGCCCCCGGCTTTGGCGACCGCCGCAAGGCCATGCTGGAAGACATTGCGATCCTGACCGCGGGCCAGCTGATTTCGGAAGAACTTGGCATCAAGCTTGAAAACGTGACCTTGCAGATGCTCGGCCGTGCCAAGCGGGTGCATATCGACAAGGAAGCGACGACGATCATCGATGGCGCCGGCGAAAAGAAGGACATCGAGGCACGCATTGTCCAGATCAAGGCGCAGGTGGAAGAGACCACGTCAGACTATGACCGCGAAAAGCTCCAGGAGCGTTTGGCCAAACTCGCCGGCGGCGTCGCGGTGATCCGCGTTGGCGGCGCGACCGAGGTCGAGGTCAAGGAGAAGAAAGATCGAGTGGACGACGC